>JBDKIW010000527.1:0-4480 GCA_039796955.1 Planctomycetota bacterium | reverse complement strand
GCGTTTCGGCGGAAACCCCCTCGTCCAGCAACGCTGCCAGACGTCGGGCACTGGCCACTTCCCGGTAGTCAAACCAGGGCAGCCGGCCGACGCGTCGCACCGGGCGAATCAGTCCCAGCCGCGCCCAGCGACGAATCAGCCGCACGGGAACGTCCAGCAGGCGGCTGAGCATGGCAGGAGTGTGGGCTTTGCGAATTTCATCCCGGCGGTCGTCGAGCCCCAGTATCAACAACCAGTCTGATTCGGCCACGATCCGAATGGCGTGACCATCTGCGACATTCTGACTGGCCTGCTGCAACTTCTGCGACGTACGGCCGTCAGCTTCCAGGGGCCAGCCTTCTTCCCCAATGACCAGCATCGTGGTGTGCGACGTGACCGCCTGCGAGGCTCGGCCGCCGTGCTGTTCCACCAGCTCCATCGCGGCGCGATGCGTCATGGACGCCAGGGTGCCGGTGAACGCAAGCGTTTCACCAGCCAGCGGCCGCGTGTTCGCAGCCTCCGTCGCCGCAAGTGCCTCCAGAGCCTGCAAGTTGTCCGCAGCCTGCAAAGCCGCTGCAGTCTCCCCGCCCTCGGTGATCTGATCCGTCGTGGTTCCCAAGATCCTGTCTCTGCCTGTCACTGAACGTTTTTGTGTCCCAACCTGTGGAATTCCATACTCATTTTCCAACGAGGATACCGTCGAAAATTCCGGAAGGGTAGCATTCGGGTACCGGGCTGTTATAAGTTGGCGAACTCGCTGGCGGTCTCGTGTCAGAGTCCACCATGCGGGTATTTTTTCAGAAATTAGAGCATTCCTGCTTGAAATCAGGCCGAAGTTTGATCCTGAGAAAAACGCCGAATTTCCGGCCGACTTCGCAGTTCAGCACAATCCAGCATGTGTTGTTCTTCGGGAACAACTGATTTGTGCTGCGATTGGGTGCTGAATCAGCCCGGAACCCGAATTGATTTACGCTTTTGATTTACGCTGTCAAGCCCCACTGTCCTGAAGAGACCCTGCCATGTCCGCACTGCAAGCCTCCGATTCTGCCATCTGGGACGCGATTCAGCATGAACGTCGCCGCCAGGTGGATGGGCTGGAACTGATCGCTTCTGAAAACTACACCAGTGCCGCGGTGATGGAAGCCGCCGGAACGGTGCTGACGAATAAATACGCAGAAGGCTATCCGGGCAAGCGTTATTACGGCGGCTGCGAAAATGTGGATGTGATCGAAAACATTGCTCGGGACCGCGCTGTTCAGTTGTTCGGTGCCGAACATGCCAACGTCCAGCCTCATGCCGGCTCACAGGCCAATATGGCCGTCTACATGTCGACTCTGCAGGCAGGTGACACCATTTTGGCCATGGATCTGGCTCACGGCGGCCACCTGACTCATGGAATGCATCTGAATTTCAGCGGAAAACTGTACCGAACGCTGCATTATGGCGTTCGCCGTGACGATCACCGGATCGACTTCGATCAGGTGGTGGCCCTGGCGCGTGAGCACAAGCCGAAGATGATTGTTGCCGGTGCCAGTGCTTATCCCCGGGAAATCGATCACGCAAAATTTGCGGAAATTGCCCGATCCGTTGGTGCGCTGTTGATGGTCGACATGGCGCACTACTCAGGACTGGTCGCCGCGGGAGTTCACAACAGCCCCGTGCCGGTAGCGGATTATGTCACCTCCACATCCCACAAAACTCTCCGCGGTCCGCGCTCCGGGTTCATTCTCTGCCGCAAAGAACATGCAGCGGCTGTCGATCGGTCGGTGTTTCCCGGCATCCAGGGAGGACCGTTGATGCACATCGTGGCCGCCAAGGCGGTTTGCTTTGGTGAAGCACTGCGGCCGGATTTCAAGCTGTATGCCCACCAGGTCGTAGTGAACGCTCAGACGCTTGCCGAAGTCCTGATGGCCGGTGGCCTGCGTCTGGTGTCCGGCGGGACCGACAATCACCTGATGATGTGTGACGTTACGGCCATCGACCTGTCCGGGAAAATTGCCGAACATGCGCTCGATCATGCTGGCATCACCGTCAACAAAAACATGATCCCCTATGACCAACGCAAGCCGATGGATCCCAGCGGTATTCGCATCGGGACCGCCGCACTCACCACTCGCGGTATGAAGGCCGACGAAATGAAGCAGGTGGGCGCATGGATCCTGCGGGCTCTGAAGGGCCACGATCAGCCCGATACACTGCAGGCCGTGCGAGCAGAAATCGCAGAATTCGCGCGACACTTTCCAGTGCCCGGAATCGAGTGAGTTAGAAGGCCGGACAGCGGCGTCATAAAAGGGTTCAGGAACCAATAGTGCATGGGTCAGAACCCGGGGTCAGGTACGAATAGTGCGAAGCCCTCTCCGGGCCACTCGGCTATTCGTATCTGACCGCTTTAATGCCACCTGCGCACAAAAAAAGGTGCTCAGAGGATGGGGCTGACCGACCATGGCTACCGAAGCCTGCAAACACGGCAGTTTCCGGCCAGTCAGCCCCGTCCTCAGAGCACCTTTGCGTCGAAGACGTCGTCTGCAGATTTCACTCCGCAAATCTCTCGTGGCAGGGTAAACACCGATCGTTCGCAAGCGGTGTCGCGGTATTTCGCGATTTTTTTTTTCGGGGCGAAGAATTCTGAAATAAAGTTTTCCTAAGGTACGTTTGCCTCGGAAAACCACAACCGCGAACCCCGGCGGGCTGCGAAAGAGGTTTGATGTCGGCAGAAATACGGCTGCGGGGCGGCGACAGGACCTTCGTACCACACGGTGAAACTTTCACGCGTCTGTCGCGGCGCGGGCTGTTCACAAAAAAAGGGCCGATTTCCAGTAGGAAATCAGCCCTTTCAGAAATCCTGCTGCGACAGCGGGCCCGGATATCCGGCACCACCTGCAGACCGACAATCACTCAGAGCACCTTAGTGGCTCCCGGTGTTGGAATCGCATACGTCAGATCCGCGTTGGGCATCACCGGCGGCGCGTCGTCGAAACTATGGAATTTTTCGACCGGCGAAATGCTGAGGTTGGAGTTGATCGCTTCTTCCCAACCGATTTCGCGTCCAGAGTAGGTCGCCATACGTCCCAGAACAGACATCATGGTGCTCATCGCGCCGTATTCGCCTTCGTTGGGGATTTCTCCACGACGAATGGAGGCGAACAGGTCGTGGTGCTCCTGCTGATGTCCATCGTGCAGGTTCTTCCGCTTGCCGTCTTCGGTGCGGGGATATTCCCAGACGAGGTTGCCTTTAGTGTCGAAGATCTGGCCGTCACCGATGTTGCACCAGCCATTGGCCCCATGCGCGTACTCGGAGACGCTGCTCCAGCAGTTGCCGATGTGGCGGCACTGGCTGAGCAGAATGCTGCGATCCCCGTCTTTTTCCCAGGTGAATTCGACGAAGTGATGGTCGTAGATTTCACCGTATTCCTTGCCGGTGCGAACCTGGCGACCGCCCTGTCCCTGAGCTTTTGTCGGAGGACCGCCCATGAGCCAGTTGATGACGTCGAGGTTATGAATGTGCTGCTCAGCGATGTGATCTCCGCAGAGCCAGTTGAAGTAGTACCAGTTGCGCATCTGGTACTCCATCTCGGTCTGACCTTCCTTGCGGGGGCGGACCCAGACGCCGTCACCGTTCCAGTAGGCTCGAGTCGCGACGATTCGTCCGATGGCGCCGTCGTGCAGTCGCTTCATGGTTTCGATGTACAGCGGCTCATGGCGTCGCTGCAGCCCGACAGCCACGGCGAGGTTTTTCTCTTTGGCCTGGCGAGCGGCTTCGACGACTTTACGAACGCCGATGGCATCCACGGCAACCGGCTTCTCCATGAAAACGTGCTTGCCGGCGTTGACAGCCGCTTCGAAGTGCAGCGGTCGAAATCCGGGAGGCGTAGCGAGAATGACGAGATCGATGTCCTGCTCCAGCACCTTCTGGTAGGCATCAAATCCCGTGAATTGACGTTCCGGCGGTACGTCAACCTTGTCTCCGTGCTGTCGGGACAGCATGTTCATGGCACTGCCCAGATTGTCTTCAAACGCATCCGCAGCAGCGACCAGTTTGGTGGGACCGCTGGTGTTCATGGCATGGTCGGCAGCACCACGTCCACGACCACCGCAGCCAATCAGGCCGATACGAATGGTTTCATCGCTGCTGACATGAGCCGCGCGCACGGGGTTCAGGCCGCTCAACAGTGAGGCTCCAGCAGCGACAGTTGCCGCTCCGTGCAGAAAACCTCGGCGAGATGAGCCAGGTACAGACGTCATAAGGAACACTCCAATCCGATTTAAGGTGGGTTTCTGAGTCAACGTTGTGGTGACAGGCCGAATTCCGCAGGCGAAAAACCCGGGAACGCATCCGCCACCACTGAACGCCTTGCAGTTTCTGTGATCGACGCGATCCCGGGAGAAGTGCAGACTTCCCCGAAAACACGGCTTTACGGCCAGCGAACCGCTGCTGTCACGGCTAAATGCTACGCGCCAGCGTAATTCTCCGCAATTCAGAGACGGGTTGGTGGCCGATTTC
>JBDKIW010000526.1:0-4696 GCA_039796955.1 Planctomycetota bacterium | reverse complement strand
CCAAAACCAAACCGTTTGGCTTTCAGGCGTTCTACCCCGGTCCGGGGTTGGGTGGTCACTGCATTCCCATTGACCCCTTTTATCTCAGCTGGCTGGCACGTCGGCAGGGCATGAGCACTCGCTTCATCGAACTCGCCGGCGAAGTCAACACCTCCATGCCCCGGTATGTCGTCAGTCGGGTGGCCGAATTTCTGAATGATCGTTCCAGAGCTGTTCGGGGCAGTCGGATCTGTATTCTCGGCATGGCTTATAAGAAGGATGTCGACGACCCTCGTGAAAGCCCGTCCTTTGAACTGATGGAACTGCTGCTGCATCAGGGCGCCGTGCTGACCTACAGCGATCCCCATGTGCCCGCACTTCCGAAAATGAGGCACTATCATCTGCCGGCCATGCAGAGTTCACCGCTGACCGCCGAGTTTCTGGCTTCGCAGGACTGTGTGCTGATCTCCACCGATCATTCTGCCTTTGACTACGACTTTATTGTTCAGCACTCCAGTCTTGTCGTCGATACCCGCAACGCCACAAAGCACGTGACCAGCCACCGGGACAGAATTTTCCGCGCCTGAAACTGTGGAAACCCGATGTCGCCATGGTCCCCCAAAGCCATGACGCCCGGAGCTACTGACTCATGGGATCATTCTGCCAGACCTGTCTTCAAAAATCTTTGACCTGCGAGCTCTTCAATCCATGTCCGGTAACCTGATCGACGCGCTTCAATGGCGTTACGCCACCAAACAGTTCAATCCTCAGGCGAGCATTACTCCGGAAGACTGGGCAACCCTCGAACGTGTTCTGCTTCTTGCGCCCAGCAGCTACGGTCTGCAGCCGTGGAAGTTCTTTGTCGTCACCAGCCCGGCATTGAAGGCGCAGTTGCCCGCCGTGGCCTGGGGACAGCCCCAGCCCCGCGACTGTTCTCACTTCGTGGTGTTTGCGGCCCGGCTGACGGTCGACGATGCATGGGTGACGAAGATGATCCAGCATATGGCTGCGGTTCGCGGCCTGCGCACCGCAGCACTGGATGGACTGAAGGACGCCATCCTCTCAAAAACACATCGCATGGGATCCAGTCATCTGAACTGGACGTCACGACAGTGCTACATCGCCCTCGGCATGCTCCTGCAGGCTGCCGCACTGCTGCGAATCGATGCCTGCCCGATGGAAGGCATTATCCCGGATCAGCTGGATCCACTGCTGGGACTGACGGACTCCGGCTACACCAGCGTCGTCGCCTGTGCACTCGGGTATCGCAGCGACAGCGATCCTCTGGCCAACCAGGCAAAAGTTCGCTTTGACGCCAGTGACATGATCGTGCACCTGTAATCACGGAGCCTGGCTGGACGGAGTGGTTGGTCCGAATGGCCTGGTCACCATGGGCACTGCAGAGTGTTCAGGCAGAAATCGGCGACCAGTTCCATTCACCGGCACAAACACCAGCTGACGCGGTATTTCAGAAATCGTCAGACGTTTTCAACAGGGAGTTGACTGATGAGCGAACAGTGGATTGCTGAGCGAATGCAGAAGATTGATGCCTCCGGCATTCGCAAGGTTTTTGACCTCGCCGCCTCCATGAAACGGCCGGTGAATCTCAGTATCGGACAGCCGCACTACGATACGCCGCAACCCGTCAAGGATGCTCTCTGCAAAGCCGTTCAGGAAGGTCGAAATGCCTACAGCCAGACTCAGGGCATCGCGCCCCTGCTGAACCTGCTGCAGGCTGACGTGGACCAGCGATACGGGCAAACCGATCGCAAAGTTTTTGTGACATCGGGAACCAGCGGCGCCCTGGTACTGGCACTCTGCACCCTCGTGAACCCCGGGGAAGAAGTCATTATCTTCGATCCGTGGTTTGTGATGTACCGACACCTTGTCACGCTCACGGGGGGAACCGTCGTCCCGGTCTCCACGTATCCCGATTTTCGAGTTCCTGTGGATGCGGTTCGAAAAGCCATCACCCCCAGAACCAAACTGATCATTTTCAACAGTCCGGCGAATCCCACTGGTATTGTGGCCACTCCGGCCGAAACCCGGGCACTTGCCGAATTGGCGGCGGAGAAAAACATCGCCCTGATCAGCGATGAGATTTATCGGGCCTTCTGCTACGACGGCGAATTCACCAGCCCGGTCCACTGGAACGATCGCACGATCGTGATCGACGGCTTCAGTAAGTCTCACTCCATGACCGGACTGCGACTGGGCTTTATGCACGGTCCCGGCTACCTGATTCAGCAGATGCTGAAACTGCAGCAGTTCACCTTCGTGTGTGCCCCGCACCCGGTGCAATGGGCCGGGGTGACCGCATGGGAACTGGACCTGGAAGACAACCGCGCCGACTACCGTCGCAAGCGTGACCTGCTGGCAGGCCTCGTCCGCGAAGATTTTCAGATTCTGGGTGGTGAAGGCGCCTTCTACCTCTTCCTGAAGGCTCCCTGGGGTACGGGCAGTGAGTTTGTGGCAGAGGCGATCAGGAACAATCTGCTGATTATTCCGGGAAACGTGTTTAGTGCGCAGGACACACATTTTCGGGTGTCGTTTGCGGCGTCAGACGAAACGATTCGTGAAGGTGCCGAAATCCTCTGCCGGCTGGCTCGGCAGGGCGGCCCATCCACACAACCATAAACCACAGCACGACTTACAGCTCAACAAAGCAACACAGAAGCCGTCGAAGTGAAGACCCGGCCTGGCAGTAACCGGGAGCAACTCCGCCTTTCAGCAGACCATCCAGCGGCCTGACCACCGACCTCATCGGATGAACCGCGCAGGTAAAGATTTCGGAAAAGTGCGTGATTTTCTTGCGTGCGTACAAAAATCCCGGGATGATATTCAGTGACCTTTCCTGATTTGTGAACAATAATTCCATCACGGTGACTCTCTGCAGGGCACCGTTACATCTGTATTTCGGGCGAATCGGGGATTGCAGTATTTGTGACCATGCGGCTGAATGCCGATTTGGTCAGGGGACATCAAGGGGACCGTCCATGAAAACCGTTCAAAGGCGCATTCGGGGGTTCACCCTGATCGAGCTACTCGTTGTCATCGCAATCATTGCAGTGCTGGTGGCGATTCTTCTGCCTGCCGTGCAGAAAGCACGGGAGACAGCCAATCGAACTCGCTGCATGAATAATGTCAAGCAACTGGGGCTGGCGCTGCACAATTATCACGACTCCCACGGTGTGATGCCGCCAGGTGCGATCTCGACCCTGTTCGCCGGCGATCTCTCACCCGCAGGAGCTCGCTTCCGTGATCCTCGCGAACCCTACGAAAACAGTCAGGTGCTGGGTCTGCATGGCACCAGCTGGATGTTCCAGATTCTGCCCTACGTTGAGCAGAACAATGTCTACAACCTGTGGCGCTACGATTACAACGTCTTCGGCAACTCTGAAATCCTGCTGGACAATGGGCCGAACCTGATGTGGCGCAACATTGGTTATGCACCAGCTCAGGCCGAAATCCCGGGCTTCTACTGTCCATCACGACGTTCAAAAATCGACAACGCCACAAAGTTCTCTCACAACAAGTATCTTGACACTGACGCACCAGTGAAGCTCTCAACCGGCGTTCGTGGCGGTGGAAATGACTACGTGGGATGTGCTGGTTCAGGACGACTGTTCAACCCCCAGACTCGATCCGTCTATGATCTCACCCCAGAGCAGATTCAGTTCTACCAGAATCAGCTGCGGACACCGGCCAACAACTTCAACCAGTTGTCCTTCAACACGGGTGTCCTGTTCACCAACAGCTCTGTGGGTTTGACCGACATCAAAGACGGGACTTCTCAGACGATCATGATCGGCGAAGCCGAACGCTTTGAAAGCCTGCCGGTTCCCAACACCCGCACGGTCGACCAGGTGGCCTCTGACGGCTGGGCATGGGGCGGACCGGCCACATTGTTCAGCACACTCGATGGGCCCAACAAGAAATTGTTCTGGGGCTACGCCGGATCACCTCACGGCGACGTCTGTGTGGTCGGCCTTGCCGACGGTTCAGCACGCACCGTCAGTAAATCCATCAGCCTGCCCATCTGGCAGAACCTGGGAAACATTTCCTCGGGAATCCCAATTAACAATTTCTGATCGCATTCCCCGGAAAAGCGATACAGATCTGATTCTTCAGGATCCGCGATCACTGGGAGATGTCAGGCAAATTCGGCATCCCCTCCGGTCACAGATTTCGGATCACCTCAGTTGCAACGTGTTCGACTGACAACAGTTTTTCGCCAGGCGATCCTGCAATGGTCCGCCTGGCGTTTTTTCTGCGCCCCGGTGCTTCGAACGGTGTGTCCTGATCAGGGAAATCAGTTTGCGGCCTGCGATGCTGCCGTTGTCAAAGCCGGCTGCCGACGGATTCCCGGACTGTCTTTGCAGGATGCACCTGCGTTTTTGGTCTCAATCCGCTAAACTTTGGACATCGCAGCGCGACCGCGCGTCCCGTTTCGGTTGCTTTTCATGGTTTTCCCTGATCGAGTGCTCTTATGACCATTCGCTACACATGTCCCGGCTGTGAGTCTGTGCTGAAGATTAAGGACGAAAAAGCCGGAACTGACGCCAAATGCCCCAAATGCAAACACGCCTTTGTGGTTCCGCAGCCGGAGGAAGAGGACGGGATCGAGATTGAATCCACACCGGACGCTGTGGATCTGCCGGTGGATATGCCACTGGAACTGACCCCGGAAGTTGCGGAGCAGAAGGACTTCGATCCC
>JBDKIW010000525.1:0-3380 GCA_039796955.1 Planctomycetota bacterium | reverse complement strand
AATTCTTTTTGTGCCAGTGGCGATGCCGGATCGACATTGGTGAAGATGTGTGGACCGACGAACGTTCCCTGCTTACCAACGGCACCGGTGGGCATGGCGAGCACGAGTTGTCCACCGTGTTCGGGATCGACTTTACGGATGAATTCCAGAAGTCGTTCGCGGGCTTCTTCGTCAATGACTGGTCCGATTCTGGTCCCTGGATCTTCCGCAGGCCCGATTTTCAGGCTGTTGGTGGCAGCGAGGAGTCGTTCCATAAACTGTTCGTAGATGGATTCGACAACAATGGCTCTGGAGCAGGCCGAACATTTCTGTCCGGCGAACCCGAAGGCACTGCGAATCACGCCGCTGACGGCTTCGTCGAGATCGGCATCATCGTCAATAATGATCGAGTTCTTGCCGCCCATTTCGGCGATCACGCGACGGACGCTGGTCTGGTTTCTGGTGGTCTCGGATGCCGCGCGATTGATTTCCAGTCCGACGGCTTCTGAGCCTGTGAAGGCGACGAGATCGACATCCGGATTGGACACCAGCACTGGTCCGATATCTTCGCCGATACCGGGCAGGTAATTCACCACACCATCAGGAACGCTGGAGTTGCGGATGATTTCCATCAACTTGGCGGCGACGACGGAGGACTGTTCGGCGGGTTTCATGACGACCGTGTTGCCGGTCACCATAGCGGCAATCGTCATTCCTGTAATGATGGCCAGCGGGAAGTTCCATGGAGCGATCACGACGCAAACGCCGCGAGGTCGGTAGCTGTAGCTGTTTTCTTCTCCGGGAACATCGCAGTGTCGGGGTTGTGACAGCTGTTTGATCTGGTGGGCATAGTAGAAACAGAAGTCGATGGCTTCAGCGACATCGGCATCGGCTTCTGTCCAGGGTTTGCCTGTTTCCAGGATGATCCATGCGGCCAGTTCCATGCGACGTTCACGCATTTCGCCGGCGATCAGTTCGACGTATTCAATACGAGTTTCTGTGGGCACGCGGGACCACGTTTCAAAGGCGCGGCGTGCTGCGTCCACGGCATCAGCAGCCTGATCGAGGCTGGCGGAGGCCACTTTGCCGATGACTTCCGACGTTTTGGAAGGATTGCGGGAGATCAGCGTTGTGCGGGTGTCACACGACTTTCCATCGATGACGAGTGGATAGGTCTGTCCCAGTTGTTCCCGCACCCAGCTGATCGCTTCCTGCATGGCTGTTCTGGCGGATTCGTCGGAGAAATCCGTCAGTGGCTCATTGCGGAACCCGATTTCTGCCGGGTCTTCCACGGGAGGTTCACTGGCAGAATGACTGGATGGCTTCATGAGCAGTTTCTCGATCGCAATGTGTTCTGTAAAACTCTGACGCAGAAAGGATTCGTTAGCGGTATTTTCAAGGAGTCGCCGGACGAGGTAGGCCATGCCGGGGATGAGTTGTCCGAAGGGCGTGTAAATCCGGACTCGCTGACCGCGTTCCATCAGCATTCGCGCCTGCTCGTCACTCATTCCATACAGCATCTGGATTTCTGTGGCGCCCTCCGGAACGCGCAGTTCCTCGGCCAGTGCCAGCCCGTGTGCAAGGCTGCGCAGGTTGTGACTGGCGAGTGCCGGTCTGAGCCACTGATGGTTTTCCATCAGCAGTCTGGAAAGTCGTTCGAAGCTGTCGTCGGATTGCCATTTGCGGAGATAGACGGGGACCGGCCAGCCTCGTTGACGGGCTTTGATATGTTCGTAGTCCCAGTATGCGCCTTTCACCAGCCGCACAGAAATCGGAGTTTCCCGCTTTTGGACCCATGCCAGCAGAGACTGCAAGTCAGATTCTGCGGACTTGAGATAGGACTGGATGACGATGCCGAAATGCGGGTACCCGCGGAACTCGGCTTCCATCAGCACCTGACGAAAAATCTCAAACGTCATTGAGCGATAGTCGTTTTGTTCCATGTCGATCTGGACAAAGGTGTCATTGTCCATGGCGGCGCGCAGAATCGGGCGCAGCCGTCCTGCAACGCGACGCAGCGTTCCTGCCGCGTCGACGGCAGCGAACTGACTGTCGAGAGCGGAGAGTTTGACGCTGATATTGATCCGGGGAATGTGTCCCTCATGGTCACGATCCAGAAGTGGGTCTTCCGGCCAGTCGCTGGCCTGCAGGGCCATTCCGGAGATCATGTCGAGGTAGGCTTGCTGGTATCGATCGGCTTCGACATCACTGATGACGGCTTCGCCCAGCGAGTCGAGGGTAAATGCGAACCGATTTCGTCGCAGCTGGCGGACTGAGGCGAGGACTTCAGTCAGGCTGGTGCCGGCAATAAATCTTCGCGCCATCCTGGCCGCGTTGGTGCGGGCGTTGTAGGCGAGTGCACGACTGAGAATGCTGTTGCTGACGGACAGGTCCAGCCCCAGACGTACGGCGGGGGGCAGGTGTTCACGCACTTCTTCAAAGTACTCATCCAGATGTCGAGCGATCGCGTTGTGATCCTTCAGCATCGGGAGCACATCCACGAAGCGAAACATCTGAATCCGGATGGACTCGTCACCCATCGCCCAGTTCATCAGGCGGTCTTCCCACCACCGACTGTGAAAGATGGAGGGCGTCTGACGTACGGAGCCCTGAAACAGCTCCTGCCCGATCTCTCGGGTCCGCTGTTCCAGCTGGTCGTCCGTCACTGCCGGAGTTACCCGGGACTTTGTTGCCTTTTTGGCCATATGCGGATTCTGTTGTTCTGCAGGTCAGGTGGAGCCTGGGGGAATCTGGATGTGCATCGCGAGGCCCGTCCTGTTACATCATTCAGGGCTGTGGATCCCGGATTACAAACTGATTGTCGCCGCGTGGCGGACCATCGCCCGTTTCCGCCGCTGTGCTAACGCCCGAAGCCGGCCGATTCGCGGTGCGTCCGGTCTTACAGACCATTGTTGCTCCCCGTGGGCCCCGATTTTACGGGCAAAGCCCATAATGACAAAGATGACCTCGTGAATTCTCACAGCTCTCCGCCGATCTCAGGGACAAAATTCCCCGCATTCCCTGTGTTCCTGGTCGGCAATCACGGGAATTCTGTGGAAATCTTCCGGGAAACTGTTGAAATACGCCACCACACCATCACCGGGTGTCATCTCCGTCAGCCCGGCAGCGGTTTGCTGAGCCCGGTCCTGGTGTCGGTAAGGCTGTCGGCTGAGGCGGTGTCTGAGAGTGGCGACTTTTCCCTCAGAAGACATCCCACGTGAATCCGCGACTCAATTCCCCGCGAAGTTTTACGGACGTTCGAGGTCCGGTCCGGGTGCTGACCCGTTCTGATTGCCCGGCTCTGCCTGCGGTTTGTATGCTGCGGGCTGTCTATGTTTCCGCGACGAAATCTCCATCCGAGGAGCGTGTTGATGCGTCATTCCCTGTCTGATGAGGCCCGC
>JBDKIW010000524.1:0-19685 GCA_039796955.1 Planctomycetota bacterium | reverse complement strand
CACAGTCCGACGCCGGATCCAGCACAATGACATTCCCCTCAGGAAGTTTCGCCGGTACCAACTCGTGCAGTACAATCACGTCCGCACGCGGCCACGCTCCCTCAGCCGGCAACCGATCCAGAACCTCAAGGTCCACCAGCGAGTTCGCTTCCAGAACTTTCTGCACAAACAAATTCCCCGGTGACACCAGCAGCACCCGCTGCTTTTTCGCGGGAAACAAAATGGACCACGCGGAATTGTCCGTCGTCAACCCATCCTGATCCTCTGCTGAACTGACTCCCTCTCCCGATTTCACCCGCTCACCCGCTGAAACCGCCGCACTCTCAAATCGAATCTCCTGCAACTCAGCCCGCACTGCACCTCCCTCCGCAGACAACTTCGACAAACTCCGAATCCACCGCTCCTCCGGCTCCAGCGTCACAGGCAGTACGTCCAGAGGAAACCCGGCCAGACTCAGTTCCAGTCGACATGTTACCCGCCGATCCGAAGCATTCCTGATCGCCACCAGGACCTCATAACCCGTTGGATCCACCAGACTGCGACGCGTTTCAAACACGGTAATCCCCACATTGGCCCGCGCTTCACCAAACCGCTCGAACTCTACCCGTATCGGTGATTCATCTGAGGACTCGCCACGCTCCGGACTCGGCACCGTCGCCGCCGCCTCGCCACCATCCGACAATGCCCCACCCCTGCCTTCAGTCATCCATGGTGCACACACACATCCATCCGTCATCACCAACACACGGCCACGACGACCAGTGCCAATCAGACGTCGCCCAAGCTCGATCGCAGGCCCCGGATCAGTCCCCGTGTCAGCGACACGGATCGTCTCCAGCGCTCGCAACAAAGTCCCCGCATGCTCCGTCATCCCTGCAACGATCTGTGCCCCGCCCCCCGTCGTGACGATCGCCGCTTCATCCGGAACCCGCAGACTCAGAATCCGCTGCCTCGCCGCCTCCAGTGCCATCTCCAGCCGCTGGCTCCCACCGGATTCAGCCCGCATGCTGGCTGAATTGTCGACAATCAGCACAAGGCGTTCAGACTCTCGCAACGCCGATGTCCACAGCGGATCCGCAGCAGCCAGTACCAGCGTTATCAGAATCAGCATCTGCACCAGCCACGACGTCAGATGACGGAACGACTGCCACCACGACCGAGCCGGCTTCTCGTCAAAAACCTTCGCCCAGAACATCGTCGTCGAAACCGGGATTTGACGTGACCGGACCCTCAGGACATACAGCACCGTGATCGGTACCGCTATCGCAGCCAGCATCAATGCAGCAGGAAGGCCAAAGGTCATCGAAGTCCACACCCGAATTTCACAAGGTCAATCCACGAACGCACATCGCTCGCAGCACACCACACACCACACACCGAAAACCAAAAACTAATCGCACCCAGCCACCTCACCTCACCTCACTGCGGCCGATGTCCGCATCATTCCCAGAATCAACTCATCAAACCGACAGATCGTCGATGCCTGCGTGCACCCCAGCTGATGCCGCTGGCAATATTCCCGCACCGCCTGCTGATGCTCAGAGAACAACCGACAATAATTCGCGAGGTTGCGTTCGGTCACCGTCACTCGACGTTTGTCTCCGGTTTCCACATCCACCAGTTCCGCATCGCCCAACAGCCCGGGATCAGCCTCCGACGGGGCATGCAACTGAATCACATGCACGTCAAATCGACGGTATCGCAACTGATCCAGTGCTCCCTCAAACCCCCGTGGATCAAATAGATCACTCAACATCACCGCCAGACCTGCACGCGGACTGCGGTGCAGAAACTCACTGATCGACTGAGCCAGATTAGTATCTCCATCCGCCGTTTCCAGACGCTCCAGAAACTGCAGCACACTCAGAATCCGATCCTTGCCCCGCGTCACCGGTAACTCCTGAACAACTCCCGCCGCACAGGCCACAATTGAAATGCGGTCCAGGTCGGCAAGGGCCACATAGGCCAGCGCCGCAGACACCTGACGCGCCAAATCAAACTTTCCGGGTACCCCAAATCCCATACTCCGCGAACAGTCCAGCAGCAGGTACACATGCAGGTCCTGCTCCTCCTGAAACCGCTTCAACAGCAAGTCCCCGTGCCGCGCGTAAATGTTCCAGTCCATGTACCGCAGGTCGTCACCAGGCGCATATTCCCGGTGCTCCGAAAACTCAATCCCCGATCCCGACTGCAGCGTCCGACGCTGCGCCATCAACTGACCACGAAATACCCGCTTCGACATAATCGACAGATATTCCAGTCGTGTCAGGAAATCCGGCGGAAACAACGTCGAACTCACATCCCTACCCCCGCAGACATCGCCCAGGTCCGATCCGACTCCGCCAGCCCGCTCTCAGCCACCAGCGACCAGCAGATCCTCCCGAATGTCACCAAATATCCGCCGGATTACGTCGTCGGTGCTGATCCCCTCCGCCTGACCCTCAAAATTCAGAATCATCCGATGTCGCAACACCGGCAACGCCATCGTCCGCAAATCCTCACGCGCCACATGATATCGATTGTCCAGAATCGCACGAATCTTCGCCCCCAGTATCAACGACTGCAAGCCTCGCGGACTGGCTCCGTAGCGCACATATTTTTTTGCCGACACCGACGCCAACTCATGGTCCGGATGAGTCGCCACGACCAGCGCGATCGCATACCGACGCACGTCCTCCGCAATCGGAATGCTCCGTGACAATCGCGACATTTCCAGAATCCGCTCCCCCGACATCACAGCCTGAGCCGCCGGCGTCTCACTGCCCGTCGTCCGATCCAGGATCATCTCCAGATCCCTGACCCCGGGATAACGTACCAGCAACTTCACAAAAAACCGGTCCAGCTGCGCTTCCGGTAACGGATACGTCCCTTCCATCTCCAGGGGGTTTTGAGTCGCCATGACGAAAAACGGCTCCGTCAGCCGATGCGTCACCCCCGCCACCGTCACCGAATGCTCCTGCATCGCTTCCAGGAGCGCCGATTGAGTCTTCGGGGTCGCCCGATTGATCTCATCCGCCAGCAACACATTGGCAAACAACGGGCCCCGCTGAAACTCAAACACCTTCCGCCCGTCCCCCGACTCCGCAATCACCTGAGTCCCGATGAGGTCGGCTGGCATCAGATCCGGAGTGAACTGAATCCGATGGAAATCCAGCCGCAGTGCACTCGCCAGAGTCCGCACGGTTAAGGTCTTGCCCAGCCCCGGAACACCCTCCAGCAACACATGCCCACCGGCAATCAAGGCAATCAGCGTGTCGTCGAGAATCTCCGATTGCCCCACAATCACCCGCGAAATCTCCGCCCGCAATCGCTGAAAATCCCGACGGAAATCATCAAACTGGCTTCTTAACGCGTCTTCACCTGCCATACACACACCGCTCTGTCCGACACCGATGACCACTCCGACCATCCCGGCCAGTTCCGCTCACGCCGAACCGCCCCTCAACCTCACCCGGCCGCCTGCAGAATGCTGTGGCGAGCCCAAAAAAGCAATCCTAACGAATCAGTGCTGGCGGTGTTAGCCAACCGCCGCTGACAACCACGAATTCCAGTGCATCAATTCACCCACGGGAACATTTCCCACCACTATCCCACGCTTCAAAGGTGCCAGGCACCTGTTGTCGCCCATTCCCGACTTCAATGCCCATTAAGGTGCCAGGCACCTGTTTTTCGACGACAGGCACCTGTTTTCCCACGACAACTCACCAGACCCTGCGATGCATGGCCCCCTCGGATAACGCCAACTGGTCCTCCAGGTTCCCGGGCACATAGTTCCCGCGTGCAGGGCACTTGATGATTTGATTATCGCCAGCCTCCACGAACGCAGACGTTGATGGTCCGCGAACACAGATGGGCATATACCCGCACATGGGCCGTCATAACCGGCACAATCATCACAAACCGCACACAAAATCCCCAAACACCCCATATTGTCCATTTGTTTATTGCGAAGATGCGGGGGGTAGGGGTTAAAACAAGAGGATGCACAATGAACACAAACGTTGCAGGACCCGTGATCTTTTCCCGGTCTAACCCGGTCAGGTGGCACCGCTATGAATCTTAAGAGTCTGTGTTTTTACTTGTCGATTGCTGTTTTCTCCCTGTCAAATCCCCTGTTGCCAAATCGCAACGCCCTGCACGCCGATGTGTTGTTTTTTGGCAACAACGCCAACACATTCTCGATGGACTTCGTCGAAATCGCTGACCCGGGGAACACTGCCGACTCGGTAGGCTTCCCGAATCCGGCCGGTGGCGTGGGCTATCGCTATGGCATCGGCAAGTACGAAGTCAGCGAAAGCATGATCAGTAGCTACAACGCCGAATATGGCACTCCAAACAGTCAGACAATCACCACCAATAATCGTGGCGCGAACAAGCCCGCCACCCTCGTTTCCTGGAGAGATGCTGCACGCTTTGTCAATTGGCTGAATACCAGCACCGGCGGTTCCGCCGCCTACAAGATTGATTCCAGCGGGAATGTGGCCCTTTGGTCAGCTGCGGACACCAGTGACTACGACAGCACAAACCCCGTTCGCAGTCGACGCGCCCGATTTGTACTGCCCTCCGTCAACGAATGGCACAAGGCCGCCTATTACGATCCCGCCACAGACTCCTGGTATTCCTACCCCAACGGCAGTAATTCGCCGCCCACCGCTGTGGCCTCCGGAACCGCGCCCGGGACAGAAGTCTTCAACCAACCGGCTGTGGGCTCCGTCCCCGCCGATGTGACACAGGCCGGCGGTCCCAACCCCAATGGCCTCGTTGCGATGGGTGGAAACGTCACCGAATGGGGCGAACCGATTTCTTTCCACCTGTTCCCCGGCAATGGAGCCGTCCAGCGCGGCGCCAACTGGCTGGATGACGCCTCCGCGATGCTCTCGACAGCCTTCGATGAAACTGCCACAACTTCAGACCTCAACTTTGCCGTCGGTTTTCGAGTTGTCATGCTGATTTCAGCCGTCCCGGAACCCCAACTCGCTGCCTTCGTGGTGGTCATCTCCGTCGGTACCGCATGGCTCCTGCGACGCTCTCAAATCCACCGACGTCGCACCATCCAGGGACTCCGCAACAGCCAATACATGTAATCAGGCCCGACAGACGGGCTCGTCGGGACGCATCCTGGCGGGCCAATCCCGCCCCACAAACACTGGCTGTCCCGTACCCATCTAAACCGACGGACCCACCCCACGCCACCGCGAATAAACTCAACGTCGTCAAGGGCAGGGTGGGCACCGTGTGACCGCAACGCCCCGGAAACCGAAAATCCGCCACTCCGTCCCTCCACATTTCGGCCCCCACACACCAACCAACAACCGCCACGGTTGCGAACAACCTGCATCCGGTTCGTAATTTCCGTAAAATCGTGGTCAACTCAGACTCCCCACAGCCACCAGAACCTGCTGAGATGCACGGCACCGCAGCGTTGTTGTTGGCGACTGCATCGCATCTCGGTGAAAAGGGCAGTCCAATGGCCGATCAGGAATTCCTCCGACGGGCAATCGTCCAGATCCTGCAAAACTCTTCCGTGCAGACCGCAGACATCGAGGAAGGCTCCCGTGATCAGGTCGGCTGCCGCCTCTGGTACCGCGCGACAACCGCTGCATCCCCCACCCAAACCGACATACCCGGGGCAGATTTTTCGGAAGGTCGTTACCTGATTGCGTCATTGACCAAATCAGTCATCTCGCTGCTGGCCGTACAGCTCGCTGCAGAAGGCCTTTACTACCTGAACGAACCCGTCAGAAATTTTCTCCCCGCCTTCCGCCGCGGTCCGCTGCGAACCATCACCCTCCGCCACCTCTTGACACACACCTCCGGCTTGCCCGATATGCTGCCGGAAAACGACGCCCTGCGCCAGCGACACGCGACCATTTCAGAATTTGCACAGGCCACCGCGGCCATCGATCCGGCCTTTCAGCCCGGCCACGCGGTCAGCTATTGCAGCATGGGCTTCGCTGTGCTGGCCTGTGTCATCGAACATGTGACCGCCGTCCCCGTCTCCGCGTTACTCAGTGAACGCCTGCTGCAACCCCTGCAAATGCATCAGTCATGGCTGGGGCTTCCGGACGATCAGGCTGACGAACTTCTACCCACCACCGTCCCCAGCATTCTTCCGCCAGCACAACCTGCTCAATGTAATTGGAACTGGAACAGCCGCTATTGGCGAACACTCGGCGCCCCGTGGGGCGGTATGATCTCCACGGTCTCAGACCTCGGTCGGCTGCTGCAGTGCCTGCTGCGGCAGGGTGTATCGGAAACGGGTCAGTCGGTATTGTTTCCGGCAACAGTCCGCAGCAGCAGTCGCAACCAGACTCGGCACATGGCAGGACTCCAGGAAACCGATCGCCTCCGACGCCCCTGGGGACTCGGCTGGAGACTGAACTGGCCCGATCATTCCGGCTGCTTCAGCGATTTTCTGCCTGCTTCCGCATGGGGCCATTGGGGGGCCACAGGGACCCTGATGTGGATCAACCCCAAAACAGAACGCTGGTGCGTCATTCTGACCAATCAGCCATTCGAGCAAAGTCAACTGGTCATCCAGCGTATCTCGAATGTCATTGCTGCTGCCGGTTGATACAACGCCGCGTACTCGCCAAAACGCAGTAACAACCAGCAACGCCAGATCACAATCGATACGATTCTACGCTGTGCTTCCCGCCAATTTCGGACTTCAGAGAACGGACGCCATGAACAAATCGAACGACAACACGCTGGCCGCCGACATCCTGGCCGAAATGATGAGCATTGACTATCGGCCCGTCACCGCCGCCGCTCTGGCAGACCAGATGCAGATCGACCGCGACGATTCCGACGACTTTGCAGTCGTACTCGCCTCGTTAATCAGCGGCGGACGAATTCGTCAGGACAAGCACGGACGCCTGAAACCGCGTGGACAGGCGGGGACCATCACGGGGACCGTTCGTCGCATCAACAGCGGCGCTGCCTTCGTTATCCCCGCCCAACGCACACCGGAACTGCGCGGCGGCGACGTCTATGTCACCGCCCGAGATCTCGGGGATGCTCAGACTGGCGACGAAGTCCTCGTACGAATTCTCGCCCGCCGCCGCGCTAACGGTCAACGCTGCGGGATTGTCGACCGCATCGAAAAACGCGCCACCAGCACCTTCGTCGGAACCTGGTCAGAAACCGGTGGACAGGGCTATGTCCAGGTGGACGGCGGCCAGTTCACCAGCCCCATTCATGTGGGCGATCCCGGCGCCCGCGGCCCTCGCCGTAATGACAAAGTTGTCATCGAAATGCTGAAATTCCCCACGGATCGTCGCCATGGCGAAGCCGTCATCACCAAAGTCCTCGGACGCCGCGGCGACCCGGGAGTTGACACACAAACCGTCATCCACAGCCTTGGCCTGCCCACAGAATTCCCGGACGATGCCCTTGAAGAAGCACGCTTCCACGCCAGTCACTTCGATGAATCCATCCCCGACGATCGCCAGGACCTCACTGCCGAAACCATCGTCACTATCGACCCCGTTGATGCCCGCGACTTCGATGACGCCATCTCACTGACTCAGTCCACAGACGGAATCTGGCATCTGGGCGTCCACATCGCCGACGTCGCCCACTTTGTGCCGGACGGAGGTCCGCTCGATCGGGAAGCCCAGCGACGCGGCACCAGCGTCTACCTGCCGGGCCATGTGATTCCCATGCTGCCGGAATTGATCAGCAACGGACTTGCCAGCCTGCAACAGGGCCAGGTGCGGTACACCAAATCCGTGTTCATTGACTTCGATCCCGACGGCGCGGTACTCGGAATGTCCGCGGCAAATACGGCAATTAAGGTGGAATGCCGATTCGCCTACGAAGAAGTCATGCCCATCCTCAACCAACCGGAACAGCACGCCAAAGCTGTCTCCGGACCTGTTCGCCAACTACTCAAACGCATGTACCGGCTCGCCATGCTCCTGCGACGACGACGCACCGAACGCGGAGCTCTGCAAATGGGCATTCCGGAAGTCGAAATCGACTTCGGCCCGGATGGCACCGTCACCGGTGCCCACGAACGCCATCATGACGAAAGCCACGAAATCATCGAAGAATTTATGCTGGCTGCCAACATCGCCGTCGCCACGATGCTGAATGCCCGACGTGTCCCCTTTCTCCGACGCGTCCATGGTGATCCCGATGTTCTGAAAATGACCAGCTTTCAGCAGTTCTGCCAGGGACTCGGACTCACCCTCCACAAACCACAAAGCCGCACTGATCTGCAGGAACTCATTCAGAAAGTCGCCGGTACCCCGGTCGAACGAGCTGTCAACTTCGCTCTCCTTCGCAGCATGAAACAAGCGGAATACTCCCCCGAGGTTTCCGGTCACTATGCACTCGCCGAAGAACAGTATTGCCACTTCACCAGCCCCATCCGACGTTATCCTGATCTCACCATTCACCGACTGCTCGACCAGGTCATCCGCAACAAACCTCGCTCCTCTCCCCCGCTTGAACAGCTGTTCCAACTCGGAAAGCATTGCTCTGCAACCGAGCGCCGTGCCGAACGCGCCGAACGAGAACTCATCCGCATCCGCCTGCTCCGCTTCATGGCCAAACGCGTCGGTGAAGAAATAGACGCCCTCATCACAGGTGTCGAAGGCTTCGGACTGTTCTGCCAGGGAATCGAAATTCCCGCCGAAGGCATGCTGCACGTTTCCGCCTTCGCCAATGACTTCCTCGAATTTGATCCCGTGGCCCGGACCCTCACCGGAACACAATCGCGTCAGCAATTCCGCCTCGGTGATCGCATCCGCGTCATGATCGCCGCCGTTGACATCGATCGCAGACAACTCGACCTGCTACCCGCCAGAACACATTCCAAACCGCGAATTTCTCAGCGCCTGCCTTTCCCTGCCGCAGGACGCAAACCCAAACCGCCCGCAGAAACACCAGATCAACGCTCAGGCAGACACAAACCAAAACGCCACGGAAAATCACCAGTCGAATCAAAAAAGAAACGGAGCAAAAAACGCAGATAACAAGAAAAACTGAACAAACGAACATCAAAAAAATCGGAAATGTCTCGATGCTCTGGACATTCCTTCACAGCTTCTCAACAATATCCACGTTCAGGGCGTGCTCCTCCAGCACTCCCGGCGCGCTGAAATCGTTCCAGCTCGCTCAGCCAACACCTTTCCAGCTGCAATTCGGCGATCCGGCATGCGAACTCGTGATCAGATGCTCTCCGAGCTCAGGGCCAATGCCCCGATCATCGCGCCCTCGATGCTGAAATGCGATTTCGGCAACCTGCATCGCGAACTGCAACTCCTCGATGACGCCGGTGCAACTCTGATGCACCTCGACGTCATGGATGGACACTTCGTGCCCAACCTGTCGTATGGTCCCATGGTCATCGAACGAATGCGCGGCCTGACCCGGACCGCTTTCGATGCCCATCTGATGATCTCAGACCCGGCACGCTACCTTGACGAATACATTCGTGTGGGCTGCGAAGCCATCACCGTACACCTCGAAGCTGTCGCTGATCCTGTCAGTCTGCTTCGCCAGATTCGACGTCACAACGTCGTCGCCGGACTGGCCATCAACCCAGCGACTCCGTTCCAGATGGTGGAACATCTGCTCTCCGAATGCGATCTGTTCCTCGTGATGAGCGTACAGCCCGGGTTTGGCGGCCAGCGATTCATCCCCGAAGTTGTTTCTAAAATCCGCGACGCACGCAGCGTGGCCGGGCAAAATCTCATCATTTCCGTCGACGGAGGGATAGGGAAATCCTCAATCACAGCCTGCGCTCAGGCCGGCTGTGATGTGTTCGTCGCCGGAAGTTCTGTGTTTGATCAACCGTGCTACTCGGCGGCATTAGCCGAGCTTCGACAGCTTGCCATGGATGCGCAGGTTGTCCGTTGAGGAACGGAATCGATATGTCGACCGTTGTACTTATCCGGGCAGGATACACTGACTACGATGAAAGCCATCGTCTGCTCGGTACGCTGGATGTCCCCGTCAATCGACGGGGGCAGGAACAAATCCGTGAAATTACCCGACAACTCCACGAACAGGGAATTCGCCCCCAGGCCATCCTGACGCCTCCCGAAAACCCGGCGGCATGCACCGCACATGCCATCGCGGAAACTCTCCCCGGTACCAGAGTTCAGCAACTCGACGAACTCCGTAACGTCAACCAGGGTCTCTGGCAGGGTTTGCCGGAATCCGACGTCCGCAAACGTTTCCCCAGATTTTTTCGCTCCGGAAAGGAAGATCCAGTGGCGATCTGTCCGCCGGAAGGTGAGACACTGCTCGACGCGTGCAAACGCCTCCAGCGCATCCTCAGTCGAGCCATGCGCAAGTACAATGTCTTCGCTATCGTTGTTCCCGAACCACTCACCACCGTGATCCGCTGCACCATCCAGCATCGTCGACCTCGGATGACCGAATGCCTCTGCGGCGAGTCCTGTGCCGAAATGATGCAGATCCTTCAGTCAGATTGTTTTGAACCGTCCGGAATCGTCGCCGTTACAGAAACGGCACTCGCAGCGTATTCCGCCGCCGTGCATGAAAGCCCTGATCCATGAGTACAGCAGGAAATACAGATACCTCCAGTGCCCCTCCAACCCCTCGCCCCAAACGCGGTGTTCCCGAAGGCCTGTGGTTACGCTGCGATGGCTGCGGCAGCACCGTCTTCCGTAAGCAAGTCGAACAAAACCTGTTCTGCTGCCCGGAATGCGATCACCATTTCTACGTTCCCACGGCCATGCGGATCCGACAGCTCCTCGATCCCGATAGCTTCGAAGAATGGTATCCGGATATGACTTCCGGAGACCCCCTCAGCTTTGCTGACCGCAAAAGCTATCCGGATCGCGTCAAAGACGAACAACGCCGCACCGGTATGAAAGATGCCTGCACTGTCGGTCGTGGATACATGCGCGGCCGCCCACTCGTCTTCGGAACCACAGACTCCGCATTCATCATGGGCAGCATGGGGTCCGTGGTCGGCGAAAAACTTACCCGCGCCGTCGAACGCGCTACAGAACTCTCCCTCCCGCTCGTCATCGTCAGCGGTTCCGGAGGCGGAGCCCGCATGCACGAAGGCATCATCTCCCTCATGCAGATGGGAAAAGTCTCTGCGGCACTCGCTCGCTTTCGCAGGGCCCGTGGACTCTTCATCTCCGTCCTCACCAATCCAACCATGGGTGGTGTCGCTGCCAGCTTCGCCTCCCTCGGTGACATTATCGTCGCCGAACCCAAAGCCCTCGTGGGCTTCGCCGGCCCCCGCGTCGTCGAAGCCACCTGCAAAATTGAACTTCCCGATGGCTTTCAAACCAGCGAGTTCCTGCTGAAACATGGCTTCATTGACCGAATTACAGCCCGCTCCGAACTCCGGTCCGAACTCGCGCGATTAATCGACTACGGCGCAGGCTGATCCTCACACCTCGCCTCGCCTCGGACTTAAACTCCGAATCCAACGATGCCCCGGCCAGCACACCTGGCCGGGGTTTTTCACGCGCACCCCAACACCCGCATCCGGGACACAAAAACCGTGTGCAACCGGCATTAAAGCCCGCTCCAGCCCGAATAGCTGACTGTTTCAATATTCAACTGTGCAACTGACCAGCCGGTACGCCCAGGTGTCCGATTTGCCTGAATCCACAGCACAACTCGCACTGCATCTCTCCAGACCCACCCCCGAACAAGACAACTCGCCCACAGCAAATCGCCCCTCCCGACCCCAATTCATTGCAGGTGTACCTGCGTCTCATTATTCCGTACATAACGATTCTTCCGAATACTCCCGCACCTCTACCAGGTTGCCCGCATGCTCTCCCGTTTTTTCTGGCGGTTCGTCCGCAGATTTCGGCATTCACCCACGATTTTCCCCGGGAAATCGCCCTTTGACGAAGTAAGGTTCACTCGGACGACCTCCGGAATGCCCATCGGTCGCTGAAATCATGCGCCCCCTCGGCTTCCTTCGGGACGCATTTCAGATACGCCGTTCCCGGCCAGAGTGCACTTCCCGTTTGCTCTGCACAAAAACCTCCACGTTCACACAGAATCTAACCGCGTCAACATGAAGACCTCGAACTCCGATCATGTCACCTCCATGATTCGGCAACGCTCCGTATTGTTAGCTCCTTAGCTTCATTCGTAACCGTCACAGGCAGGACAACAGCGACATGCAACTCCGATGTTCATGCTGCTCTCAGGTCCGTGATTGCGCCGACAAAGTCGCTCAGCGCAGCCAGTTCTGCACGCACTGCGGCCGTATCACCCGATTCACCGAAATTCCTGTCCCCACAACTCGCCAAAGTAATCACACTCCTGACGGAACCACCGACCACAGCGCTTCCGTCTCTCCCGCAGACGACTCGCAGAACGCAATCCCTGCCGGAGGTCGAACCACTGGTTCCGCGACCGATCGTGACAATTTCGACGAGAACAGCAGGGCACCTTCGGCCGCAGGTCTCACTGATCCAGCATCCTCCACAAAGTCCCCCATCTCCGATGCCGCTTTGCTGAACGAAGTGCTGCTCAGAGTCCGCTTTCTGCACACAAAATGCCAGTTCGGCGATGCGGTCAACCTGCTCCTCGAACAAAATGAAAAATCCCGCACGTCAGCAGTCACCAGCCTGATGATGCAAAGCATGTATCTCTCGGATCTTCAGGATGCTGCCCGCCAGGCCGCCCGCCACGCTTCCTACGATCCCAAGGCTGTCTTTCGGCAGTCCGAAGTTCGACAGTACCTCGACTCACTGAAGTCCATGAATCTGGAAGATCCGGATTTTGTGAATCCGGATGTCCCCGGCCCAAAACACTCCCGCGATGGCGCAAAATGGACCGCGCAGCAACGCGCCATCACCCTGGTCGTGGTGATTTCACTGATTACCCTTGTCGCGGTCTTCGCCATCAGACTTCAGGAACCAGTATCAACCTCACGGGAAGATCAGCATCCCACTCAACAATCCCGTTCACCTGACAACTCTACTCCGGGTAATGGAACTGAGTCCTCATCTGCCGCCGTGGCCCCACCAACAACCGGTCCGCGTCACCCTTTTTCAGCCGTCACGGCCCAGGCACACCAACTCCTGAAGGACGGAAAACCACTGGCAGCCAGCCAGATCCTCAGTCGTACCAACGCAGACGCCAGCGCTGAATTTGCTGATCAACTCAGCAACTTATGGCGTTCGGAAATCGCCAGTCTCGAGAGTTCCGGGAAACCAGAAAGTCTCCGGAAGTCCATTCAGTATCTGAATGGAGCGGAACAGATTCTGCAGGCCGTGGACCAGGGGCACGATCAGATTCGCATTCGGCAAGTCCGCTGCGAAATGCTGAATCACCTTGCGACACTCCTCATTTCTGATGGCAACTACCCTGGCGCTATCGACGCACTTGTTAAAATCGCATCCCTCCAGCCTGACGATCCTCGCAACCAGCAACTGGCAACCAGGATCGCAGAATCCATGGTCAACGGAATGGAGCAGGGCGACAACCGCATCAATGCAGAACTTGTCGTCCCCTGGATTGATCAGTCCGAACGCTTTGGAGTCCCGGCCGACATCCGCTCAGGCCTGCATCAGCGAGTTCTCAACGCCAGACTCAACAGCATCCGACAACTACGGAGCCGGAACGACGAACGCAGTCTGCTCCTTGCCCTTGATGCCATGCAGTCGCTGCAGAAGTCACACCCCCTCCATCCTGATGTTACGTCTGACAGCCAGAACTTCGCTGACTCGCTGATTCAGCAGTCCCTCGATATGCTGGAGGCCGGACAACTGACCCCGGCCTCACTCAAACTCAAAGCTGCGATCTCTCTCGGACTTCACAACGCATCCGCCGCAGCAACCGCACGACTCGTTCGCCGACTTGAGCAACAGTTTCACGCCGCCCTGTCTGACCAGAAATTCTCCACTGCCGCTGATCTCTACCAGATGCTCCGTCTGCTGGCACCGGAAAAACTCCCCGCCTTAAACGCAGCGTTGAGATTGCTGTCCGCAAGGGAACTCGCCACCCTTCCGGACTGGCTGCGACACCTGATTCAACGTCACACAAATTCGATCGGCATGCAGTTCGTACTCGTTCCTCGAGGTGAATTTCAGAGGAGCTCTGCACCGCCCACTGAAAACGGCATCAGTGCACAACAACCCGATTTTCCACTGCATCAGGTCACCCTCACCCGACCGTACCTCCTCGGTCAATTCGAAGTGACCCGCCGTCAATATCTGATCGTAACCGGACGGCCCGCCGATAATGCCGAAACTCCAGACGCCACGACCACCGAATCCTCTTCCAGCCTTCCCTGCGATCAACTGACCTGGTCCCAGGCAACAGCCTTCTGCCAATCCCTTTCCAGCCTCGATGCTGAAAAGACCGCTGGGCGACGTTATCGACTGCCCACAGAAGCCGAATGGGAATGGGCTTGCCTCGAGGCATCGTCCCCTTCCCCGCCGGCCTCAGAAGTTGCCGAGCCCCTCGCCACCCACGCATGGTATGCCAACAACAGCGGACACCTGCAAATCGATCCGAACCTGTCCCTGCAGTCTGATTCCGACCGCCTGCAGACCCTGATTGCCCGGAGCCAGCCAAGGTTGCAGAAAATCGGGACCCGGCAGCCCAATGCCCTCGGTCTGCATGATATGCAGGGCAACGCGCCTGAATGGGTCTCGGACTGGTTTGCCGACTATCCGACCGTCGCCGTTCAGGACCCACCGGGCCCCGATTCAGGCACCGAGAAAATCCTTCGCGGCGGGTCCTATCGCGATGATTCCTCCGGAATTCAAGCCTCTCGCCGATTGCCAACTCCACCAGATCGCGCCACCGGCGGACTCCGCGTTGTCCTTGAGTTCGTGGTCACACCACCAATTGCACCTGAACCGGCCACCGCACAGGCGCAATGAAACAGGCGGACTTACCTTGACAGTGTAAGCCCGCCTGCTGCGTTCGCTTTTATTTGTCCTTACGGCCGCTTACTCCACAATGATCTCACGAACAGTGCGACCACTCGGAATCATCGGCAACACCTGCTCCTGATAGGGGCAGATCACATCCAGCAGATACGGCCCCTTGTGCGCCAGCATCTCCGCCAGAGCCGCCGGGAACTCCGCTTTGCTGCGGACCTGACGAGCCTTCACGCCGTAGCCCTCAGCAATCTTCACAAAGTTCGGGAAGGTTTCGGCTGGCATTGTGCCGTCCCCTTCACCCAACGCTTCCGGATGATGCACCGGTCCAAGGTACGTGTGAGCGCGGCGGCCGGACATAAACCGGTCTTCCCACTGCACCACCATCCCCAGGTGCTGATTATTCAGCAACAGAATCTTCACCGGCAACTGCTCACAATGCAGAGTGGCCAGTTCCTGGATATTCATCTGGAACGAACCGTCGCCGTCGATGTCCACAACCAGTGAATTCGGGTGAGCCGTCTGAACTCCCATGGCTGCTGGCAGACCAAAACCCATCGTTCCCAATCCGGAACTGCTCAGCCAGCGACGTGGTTCATCAAACTTATAGAACTGGGCCGTCCACATCTGGTGCTGCCCAACCCCGACAGCTACGTAGCAGTCCTTCGTGTGAGTCTGTCGCCAGAGCTCTTCGATGGCATACTGCTGCAGAATGGCATCCCCTGATTCACCGTACGACAAAGGGAACCGTGCCTTCCACGCCGCAATCTGCTCGTGCCACTCCTTCAGATCCGGAATGTCATCTTCGGTCAGCGCGGCATTCAGAGCCACCAGGGCTTCCTTCACGTCGCCGTGAACCGGAATGTGCGCTTCTTTGTTCTTGTGAATTTCCGAGGCATCAATGTCAATGTGTACAATCTTCCCGTGCTTCGCAAATTCTTCCAGCTTGCCGGTCACACGGTCGTCAAATCGCACACCAAACGCCAGCAGCAGATCAGACTGATCCACGGCATAGTTGGAGTACACCGTGCCGTGCATCCCCAGCATGTGCAGCGATTGCGGATGCGTGCCCGGAAACACTCCCAAACCCATAACAGTCATCGCAACCGGTATTCCCGTACGCAGTGCGAAGGCCGTGAGTTCCTGAGAGGCGCCGGAATGAATGCACCCGCCGCCCACGTAAAGCACCGGTCGCTTCGAACGCTTTACCGCCGCAATGATCTGACGCACCTGCTCCGGAGCAATTGGACGCGTCTGCGGACGGTACCCGGGCAAATTCATCGGTGGATCGAAATTCACTTCGTCCAGCGGCAAAGTCGCCAGCTGCACGTCCTTCGGTACGTCCACCAGCACCGGTCCGGGACGCCCCGTGGACGCAATGTGATGTGCCTCTTTCATGATTCGCGCGACATCCCGCACGTCCGTAATCATGTAGTGATGCTTCGTGATGGCCCGACACACCTCCACCATCGGCGTTTCCTGAAACGCGTCGCTGCCAATCACAGCCTGAGGAACCTGGCCAGTGATACAAATCATAGGAACACTGTCCAGCTTCGCATCCGCGATCCCGGTGACCAGATTGGTCGCACCAGGACCACTCGTCCCCATCACGACACCCACCTGACCCGTTGAACGAGCAATCCCCTGAGCCGCAAAGCAGCCCCCCTGCTCATGCCGTGGCAAAATGGTTCGAATTCGGTCCCGCTGCTCGCGCAACGCCTGATGCAGAGGCATACTCGCACCACCAGGGTACGCATAAATGTTCTCGGTACCCAGACGTACCAGCATTTCCACAAGAATCTGGGCCCCATTGATCGTCTGAGTCGCTTTTTCCACGGTAGCCAACGCCGTCACCCTTCCTAAACAATCACCCTTAAACACCGCACACTCTGCTGAGCCCGCCTGTCACAATTCGACGCACGTCGCGGTACCCGGACTTGCCATACTTCTGACTTGTTTCGGAACAGCAGCCGCCGGCGATTGAAAACCTTCGCTCATTGCCGACGTCCCGTAGTGTAAGTTCCGCCGGCACCAGGATCGATCCTGTTTTTCGGCAGATTTTGCCGAATCAGCGAAACTCATTCGTTTCGAACGCAAGCCCCCCCCACGAACGAAACGTGCCCCAGCCACTTCCCACGCTAAAACTCAACCCACCTCACCAGCAGCACATGGTCAAAATCAGTCCCCTCCCGCTCGCATTGCCCCCGGGAGTCGGAGCAACCGGACAGCTATCCCCGATCGCAGAAAAACAGCCAAAAATCGTTCCAAATCGCCGGGAATCGCCCTTTTTGACGCTTCAAACTGCATGTCAGCGGTCTGATACAAGGCGCCCCACGCGTTCAACGCTCCTGCAAATCTCCCGAAACTTCACAGTCAACAGCCTCCAACAGCCTCGTACTCCTCCAAAACCAACAAGGCCTTCAGAAGGCCTTATCCCGGCTGCCCCACACACACCATGTATTCCTGCCGCTTTCCATTCTCAGTTATGGAAATACGGTTGTACAGACGATCACCGCAGATCGCCGGCGTGGAAAAGACATTCTCGCCAAGTCGGTTCTGCGCCACGATCTCCAGTTTCTGTCGTGATGCACGGTAGATGAATGTCTGCCCCTCCTCGTTCGTGGCGTAAATCCGGTCGCCCACCAGCACCAGCGAACTGCTGAATGTGCCGCCCAGGCGGCCTTTCCATAACTCCTCCCCCGTAGCACTGTCCCAGCAAATCGCTACCCCGGCGTCCAGCACCGCGTAAAGCGTTCCCTCGTGCAGCACCATTGACGGAACATACGTGCGAGAATTGTTTTCCCACGCCAGTTTGCCGGATCCATCCGCCAACACCGCGGAAACATGATTCTTCGGATATCCTCCGCTCGTGAAAATCCGCTCGCCGTCAGTAACGGTCGTCGTTACACATTCCGTCGTTGCCCCTTCCACTTCCCACTGCACCTTGCCCGTCAATGGGTCAAGACTGGTGACCAGATCACACCCCGTCAGAAACAACTGTGGCTTGCCGCCGACATTGAAAATCACCGGAGAAGGGTAGTTCGGCTTCGCTGGACGTTCACGTCGCCATACCTCCGCACCTGTTCGCCGATCCATCGCCACCACGGCACCGCCCCCCTTGTTATCGGAGACTCCAATCACAAGATCCGCGTACAGCAGGGGAGATGAGCCGAAACCCTGGTGATTGACATATTTTGTGAGCATCGTCTGCCATAACGCTTTCCCACTGCGATCAAGTGCCGTCATGTAAACAGCATCACCGCTGAGGAAATTCACAAAGAAGCGTTCGCCGTCAAAGGCCGGTGAGGCCGACGCCATACTGGACTTTTCGTTGTTCTTAACGTCCAGTCCATCCCGATGAATAATCGTTTCCCAGCGCAGCACGCCCGTGGCGCGATCCAGACACTGCAATGTCTGCACTCGACGGTCAGCGTCAGCGACTTCCAGCAACACCTGATCGCCCACAACAATCGGTGAACCATGCCCACGACCAGGGATCGCCGTCTTCCAGATCACTCCCTCTTCAGGCCCCCAAACCTCCGGTGCTCGCTGACCAGCCTCGGCAATTCCATTAAAATAAGGGCCTCGCCACCACGGCCAGTCACCGGATTGCCATGCCACAGGATTGTCGATCCCGGGGAGGGCAACCGCCCGGCAAGCCGCCGGAACCATCGACCGGTACAGCGACAGCCCCGCCACCGCAGCACAAAACTTTCTGCGCGATACCATACCCCAGATCCCCTCGTTGTTTCTTTCCTGAGCGTCGTACGCCCCTGACTCGCTTGCCCCAGGACCAGCCTTCGGTCCTTCGCACTCTACACCGTGACGGCAATGGGTGCCATCAATCGGACAATCCCACGCCATCTCCTTCAGGAAAACTCACGCCCTCAGAAGACCATCAACATCTCCCGCAATTGCCAGGCTCGCAGAGGTACCACGACTCCCGCGTCAGAAATCTCCAGCGTCGTTCGTGTTCCATCCCCGGCCCCTTTCAACCACGCTGCAGTCGGCCGCCGCGCCGTCCGAACCAGACAGTCCACATCACTGCCTTCCGTTTCACACAGGATTAATGTGAGCTCGTCAGAGGCCTCAGGGCGACGTACCGTGTAAGCCGCCTGCACCAATTGCACATTGGCAGCCGACAGCCCCAGGATCCAACTGCTGGTCAGACCCAAAGGACTCTTGCCCGTCGTTCGATGCTCAATCACAGGCGTCAGCATCTGTTCAGTCGTCCGCATGGGAAACGGTTGATCGAAGTCAATCCAGAATCGAAAGGTCGTCTCCTCCTCCCCCTCCACCATCAACAGACTGTCCAGCATCCGATTTCCGGACTTTCTGTGCCACGGTCGCCCGTCTGCACACACCACAAATCGTCGATCACCGTCTGCCACCTCGACGTAGTCCGGAGTTTCAATTCTCTCAAGTCGAAAACCGGCCGCCTGGCCCAGTACCCCACGAGTGATCGCGGCCGACTCATTGTCCCACGCAAACCGACTGCACCATCCCGATAGCCACGGATTGCCTTTCAGCGACTCCGTGCTGTTCTCCACAACCAACTGCAACTCAATCCTCGATCGAAGGCGATCCACTCGCGTCGTCTGCCGAACCGTTCCCACACAACTGCGATCCAGCGGCGATTGCAACTCCACCACTGTTTCGATTGCCGCAAATACACTTCCAGACTCCAGAACACGATGCGATACAAGCCGGGGCTGTGCATAACTCTCACGACGTATCTCACCCGCTTCGTCCGCCGGTAGCACAATCTCCCGCTCATAACGAAATCCAGGCTGCTGACTCAGACGATTGCCTCGCTGACCATGAAAACGAACG
>JBDKIW010000523.1:0-8060 GCA_039796955.1 Planctomycetota bacterium | reverse complement strand
AGGAAGGTGTCCGAGTACTTTTTCAGAACGTCAGCACTGTCAAAACTGGAATCGACGGTGAATGTCACAAACATAAAATCCGGGTTCGTTTTCGCGACCCGGCGATGCAATTCTGAAATGTCCCGAATCAACAGCGGACAGGGCCCGTTGCACCGAGTGAAGAAAAAACTGGCCAGCCAGCGTTTGCCTTTCAGGCTGTCCCGACTGACCGTGCCACCCATGCATTCCGGGAACTCAAACGCCGGAAGTTCGCGAGTCGGAAAGCCAATCCGCACTGTCTTCGTCGTGGCCTGTACCGGTTCTGCCTGCTCTTCCGACGATTGCTGATCAGCCACAGCATCCGGCGATGGTGGCAGGGGCTGCTGACGACGCCACAGCACAAATCCCAGCATCGCGATGGCCGCCATCCACAGCACCGTGCCCAGAATCAGCATCGCGGTGGACATTCCCAACCGTCTGCCCGCCGACCGCAGGGTGGCCGATTTGAGTTGTTCATGCCGCATTGATCGCGACTCCTGTATTTCTGATGAGGCTGATCATCTGGAACCAGCACCGGGCCGCAAACCGAACACATCCGCTGAGACGTTCGCCTGTCAACAGCCTGTCCCGCCGCTGTATTCTACTCCCTATGTTCGCTCATCCAGAAAGCGATGGGCCAGTTTCCCCGGTTACAGCCGTTGAATCTCTGTTACGGGAATGCCTCAACCCCTGTCGCCAGGGGCGTTCAGGCAGTTTTCGCAGCCTTTTCCTGGGAACACGCCTGGATCCAGCCAATCCGATTGGCGTCGGGGTCGGCCGCCCCACCCGGGCGATGGTGCACAGTTCGGGACCACGGTCCCCCGCCTGAGATGTCGTTGGCGTTCAGCCGGACGTGCGTTCTGTGCGATCGCGGACCAGCGTATCATCGAAGTAGTTAATGCCCATTCCCGCATCGATCACCAGGCCCTGCGCGTTGATACCGGACGAGCGGGGACTGAGCAAAAAGGCGACCGCAGAGGCCACTTCGTCGGTCTGCACGGCCTGTTTCCGCAGCGTCGCCTTTTCCGCAAACAGATAGCTGTCCACATAACCGGGGATACCGGCTGAAGCCGACGTTTTCAACAGTCCCGGACACACCGCATTGAAACGCACGCGAGAGAACTGAGAAAAGGATTTGGCGAGGAAACACAGCGACGAGTCCAGGGCGGCTTTGACCGGAGCCATGTAACCATAGTTTTCTGCAGCCATCCGCGTGGTGGAAATGGAAATCGTCACCACACTGCCCGTCTGCGCATCCAGCGAATCCTGAAAGGCCCGGGAAAGCGCCATCAGTGAGTAACACGAAATGTTCACGGCCTGCAGAAAAGCATCTCTGGGCGTCTGATGAAACGGCAGCCAGCCCCCGGAGTAGTCGGCAAAGGCCACCGAATGCACCAGCCCGTGCAGCGTCGAGACCTGCCCACTCACGGCCTGTTGCAGGGCGTCAATCTGCTCCTGATGCTCCACATCACAGACAAAGATCGGTGCGTCCGGAAACAACTTTCGGACGGATTCGGCACGGCTTTGAGTCCGCACCGACAACAGGATGTTCGCTCCGGCATCCTGCAGCAGCCGCGCCGTGTGCCACGCCACGCTTTTCCGATTCGCCACGCCCGTGATCAGAATGTTTTTACCGGCAAGCTGCAGAAAGTCCATGAACGTCACCTGCTACTGACTTCTGAATCAAGAATCCACAGACCTGCGACACTCGCCCATCATTCCCGGAACACGCCTGGCATCCCGAAACGCTGGCATCCCGGACATTCCAGCGACACGGCAACCGTCCTGCGCGTCCGTGTGCCGCGAGTTCCCTGCCCCGCGGCACCGGCCTGCAACCACCAGCTGCGGTCGCCCGACCTGATCAGCGGCTGAGTGGTTTAAAGCGGCCTTCCACCGGACGGTCGGCAGCATCGCCCAGCCGTTCCCGACGCTGCTGTTCGTAAATCCGATAGTTGCCTTCGCACCAGACCACGGTTCCGTCGCCTTCGAAAGAGAGGATGTGCGTGGCAATGCGGTCCAGGAACCAGCGATCGTGACTGACCACCACGGCACACCCGCCGAAGGATTCCAATCCCTCTTCCAGTGCTCGCAGTGTGTCCACATCAAGGTCATTGGTGGGTTCGTCCAGCAACAGCAGATTGCCACCCGATCGCAGCAGCTTGGCAAAGTGCACGCGGTTACGCTCTCCGCCGGACAGCTGACCAACAAACTTTTGCTGATCCGATCCCTTGAAGTTGAACCGACCACAGTAGGCCCGTGCGTGAATTTTCGCGGACCCCACTTCCAGAATGTCGTGCCCGCCCGAAATTTCCTGATACACGGTCTTTGTCCCGTCCAGCGAATCCCGGGACTGATCCACGTACGAAACGTCGACCGTTTCGCCGATTTTCAGAGTCCCCGAATCCGGCTGCTCGGCTCCGATGATCATCCGGAACAGCGTCGTTTTGCCGGCGCCGTTGGGCCCGATGATGCCCACAATCCCGCCCGGCGGCAGATCAAAACTGAGATTGCTGAACAGCACGCGATCGCCGAAGGACTTTTTCAGATTGTCCGCTTTGACCACTAACTGACCCAGTTTGCGGGCAATCGGAATCTGAATCTGTGCCGCTTCGTCACGAGCATCGTACTCCTGAGCCGCCAGTTCGTTGTAACGCTGCAGACGTGCCTTGTTCTTGGTAGCCCGCGCCTTGGGTGACATCTTCACCCATTCCAGTTCCCGTTTCAGTTCTTTCTGACGGCGACTTTCACGCCGCTCTTCCAGCTCCAGTCGCTTCTGCTTCTGCTCCAGCCACGACGTGTAGTTGCCCTCGAACGGAATGCCCTTGCCCCGGTCCAGTTCCAGAATCCAGCCGGCCACGTTGTCCAGGAAGTAACGGTCGTGAGTCACGGCCACCACTGTGCCCTTGAACGACCCCAGGAATTGTTCCAGCCACTGAATGGACCGTGCGTCAAGGTGGTTGGTCGGTTCGTCCAGCAGCAACATATCCGGATTGCTCAGCAGCAGCTGACACAAAGCCACTCGCCGTTTTTCTCCCCCGGACAGCACGGCCACCTTCTGATCAGCCGGTGGCAGCAACATGGCATCTGCGGCAATCTCCAGGGTGCGGTCCAGTTCCCAGAGGTTGGCCATGTCAATCTGATCCTGAACGGTGGCCTGCTCGTTCAGCACCTTTTCCATCTCTTCAGGCGACAGATCTTCGCACAGTTTCATGCTGAGCTCATTGAAGCGGTCCAGCACGCGTCGAGAATCCACCACAGCGTCCTCAATGCATTCCCCGACAGTCTTTTCCGGGTCCAGTCGCGGTTCCTGAGGAAAGTAGCCAATCCGAATGCCCTTCGCAGGGCGTACCGTGCCCATGAAGTCACGGTCTTCCCCCGCCATGATCCGCAACAACGTGCTTTTGCCCGAACCGTTGTTCCCCAGCACGCCAATCTTGGCCCCCGGATAAAACGCCAACCAAATGTCGGACAGAACCTCTTTCTCGTCGTACAGGCGAGTCAGATTTTCGATGGTCATGATGTACTGAGCAGTCATGGATCTTCCTTATGTGTCCGGCCTGCGAATTCGCGGCCTGCAGTTGGTCCGCTGCTTCGAATCCCCTTCGAATCAGACAGACGAACCGTTGAGTTACTGTGATCTGTTGTGTTGCTGTTTCTATCGAAAATGCTCGGTTTGCGAATGCTTACGAGCCATGAGGCAATCGTCAATTCTGCACGACCCTGCGGCCACCAGACGAGCCGCCCCAGCCACCGACAAGCCGTCTGAAACGTTCGCCTGTAATTCGTTCACCTGGCCCGACTGCCCCGACCGATTCTGAGTGGCTATGCCGTCAATGATGTCCCGGCGCCTGATCATTTCCCAGGCCCTGAAGACTCGCCGACATTCGCTGCAGATTCGACCGTCGCCGCCGGAGCTCCTTTCACAAGCGTCTGCAATAACCCGGCCACGAAAGACCTGGCCAGCGGATACACGTCAGGAGATGAACTGCCGCGTGGCCCGGCGATGTTCAGGACGCGGATCTTATTTCGGCGAATCCAGTCAGCAACTGAATCCCACTGCTGCTGAAGCGAATTCTCTGTCCCCGCGGAAATCGGCAGACGCCCCGCCGTGGAATCCGGCAAAAGATATTCAATTCGGCAGGGTCTGCCCTGAGCTTTCGCGGAATCGAGGGTTAATCGAGTCCCGCTGGAGATTTCCCGCAGGACCAGGATCAACGTGCCATCGGAATCCCGAACATTCCACTCCGTCCGCACGGCATACGACCGCGCCGCTGTTTCCCGCAGCGGATAATTGGGGGGAATCGTGCCGTCTTCAGCCCGCCGCCCACGTGGACACCAGCCTGAAATGGCAATCCCGGCGTCCAGCGCAGCATCAAGAGCGGCTCGGTCGACACCCGTTTGACCGCCGGAAACAATCTGCATCAGCCCCAAACCGGAGCTCGGAAAACGCGCACGTACCAGAACCACACTCCCGACGAGTCAGCAACAACACCGGCAAACCCTGATCACCCATTCTAACCAGACGCCCGCCCGTAAACTCCTGCAAAACCGGGGCTGGTGATTGTTTTTCGGAGCATCTGGGGAAATCCGATTCCGGGGCACCATTCCCTGGTAGCCTGTTCGGCTCCGTCCGGCGGAGGGCTGCGGATTCGTCGGAATGAGCGATTTTTGAACGAATTCTGCCAGGTTTTGCCCTTCTTCCATCCGAGACTCTGCCCCAAATACCCTCCACCGGTTGCGACAAGCTCCTGCAGCCGTTAAGCTGTATCACTTCCCGCGGTCTGCAGCAGACGCGATGGATCACGAAGAAAACGAGTGCGTAGCTCAGTTGGTAGAGCAACGGACTTTTAATCCGTAGGTCCCGGGTTCAAGTCCCGGCGCACTCAGTTTCTTCCTGTTTTTTCGGGGCCCCGCCCTACCCTGCTCGGCCAGACAGACTGCTTCTGCGGCCCATTGCCCTCCCGTCAAATCGCCGTTGCTTTGTTGTGCGCACTTTGGGAGGGCGCGGCTGGGATGGCGAAACGGTGTTAATCCCTCGAATAGTCGCGTTTCGCTCCGCCGAAACGATCACACTGGATTTTGCCCCGCGAATTCAGCGAACAATCGCTTCTCGAAAATCAAGCAAAAAACCACCCCGACTCTCCATATTACTTTCGTTTCGCCATCCCAGGGCGCGGCTCCTGCCAAGCCGCAGGCCAGGTTTTGCGGCTCGGATGGAACCTGAGCTTCCCCACAAGCCGGCTACCCATCAAGTCGCGAAGCGGCAACAACAATCCCCCACAACAATCCCCACGCCTGATCATTTTTTGAATCATTGACCAGGTTCGTTCATTTGCGAATGGATCACCAAACACAACTCCAGGCAAACGCTACTCCTCAGCCCCCTCGCCCCGTACTCGTACTCGCCCCTATTCCCGGAACCAGTTGCCCGATCAACCCTGCCGCTCACCGCTCCTCCCTCCGCACTTGTTGTTGCTGAATCAGTGGCACGGAGTAGTCACAATGGCTGGAATTGGTTGAAAGGCTTCACCGGAGCAGGGCTGGAAACCCTCGGGCCAGCAGGCGTGCATGCGAACCAACAAGCGTTGTTGCAACGGAGCATCACGATTGACCTGTGCTACAAACAATTCGATGAAATTCAAGTCGCATTTGCCGCACAGCTCAATCACTTCCGCCGCCAAATATCTCGGTACATAACCCAGCATCGCTCGATCCGTATCTGTGCGGAGTGCGACTGCGTTGTGGTCATATGGATTCTGGAGGTCACGCATTAAATACAAGCGTTCGTCCGGCTGTAAGCTATCGATTCGGTTGACGCTTGCGGCACTCATCCAGCGAATACCGTGGACGAAGAACTTGTTGAAGTAGCAGCCTTCCAAATCGGGAGTTGGACATGGAAAGACCTCTACCGAATCGGTTGCTTTCCTTCCTTCGGTCACCCCGAGAATCAGTATCGGGTCTGGAGAGGAATCCGCAGCAAACCCACCCCAGCGAAGATGCCGGTCGTATTCCGGGCGTCGTTTACCGAGCAAGCGATTGGCAAACAGGGGAAACAGTTCGTCGGACTCATAGACCTCGTTGAGGTCTGGTAATTCAGAGAACGGCCTGAAGCCACGAAGTGTTTCAGCTCCGTGGGTATAGAAGAAGCGATAGACACTATTCTCGTGTTCGAGTCGACCGACCGGTCCCCACCCCTGGTGCAGTTCGGCCTGATTTCTCCAGGCAACAAAAAGAGCCGTTTTCATGGTCATACTCCCCGCAGGATTCGTTGCTGGTTCGCTTTTAACAATTTCATGGTAAACTGTTTCGCCAGAGGAGACATTCTTGTTGCAGGTATACGGTCCACGCTTTCGCAGACAAAACCTGGATCTGCATTTCGCAGCCTGTCCATCCAGACCTTCGCAGCCCCGGTAGAATATGCTGCGAAGGCAGTGAAGCAATCAAGAGTTCCCATGGGCTTTTCAGAGCTGACGCCGGCGTAGCATGCTGACTTCCCGCGAGTCACATAGTTTTCGACCGTGCGATTCTTGTCACGAGTGCTGATTCGTTCAGACCGTTCATCATCGGTCAACAGCCTCGCTAAAGCCGCTCCATGGTCGAAAGTCGGCGACAGGAAAAGGTCTCCCGCTACATCTCGAATCGCGCCCCAATTACCGTGATGCCGGTCCTGATTGGCGATCCAGGCATCAAGCATGACATAACCGATGAACACGTCGAGCGCGGATTGAATGGCCCCATCAGCTTGCCAGCCGGGAGGTGGTTTTACACTCCTGAGAACTTCAACAATCGCAGCCACGGTATGTTGCCGGACTTTGTATTTGGCCCGTGAATCAAGCGGATAGGATTCGTCCCGTTCGAACAGCAATTGATTCCCGAGCACCAGGGACAATGGGGCCGGAGAGATGTTCTCGCAAATGACTCCGTGCCGCTTTGCCTGGGATTTTTCGTACTCCTGTGCAAGTTCGTAATCGACATGCGGAATCCCGAGCAATTCGCACAGATGGCAGGCGATCTTCTCGGCCCAATCTTCTCCAGTGCCTCGATCATCCGCTTTAAAGAGCAGCCGCTTCCCTACGGAGTTGAACCACCAGAACTTGGGCTTGGTACCGAGAGTTTCGACATCGTCAGCGTCCTCCAGATTCACGCTATGAATTTCGAAGGGAGGCAGTGCCATCAGACAGCCCTCGCAACGATTCGTTCCGAGTCCGCCACTCGCAACCCGACAGAGATCATTTTTGGCAGCAAATCGCCTGGCAGGGATGCTTTTGCGGGGGACTGGTTTTCTGGCTCTGGTCGTTGAATCTGCACGTATGAATTTCTGTAAGCAATGAGCAAACTGGCTGCTGCAGAACGTGGATCCATTCAACTACCCGGAGGTTCGAAAAAAGTTGTTGACCATGTACCAGTCTTCCAGAAGGAATGCCCCGACTGCTGCATGAAACATGTGGCGAGAGTATAGCAGAATCGTGACAAATTCTCACCATCGCCCTGAATCACCCGTGCGCTGCCATGTTTCTGCTGTCATTCCGGGCTTCCTGTCGGGAGTTGGTCACAACGCGGCGGCCTGGGCGTTGCCATCGCGACCCTCGGTCAAATCAATAGAGAGATCGACCACCCAGAGCCCGAAAACATACCCGGCAAGTGTCCGGAGAATTCAATCGCCTGCCGCCCCCGTCCACCACCGCTGGCCAGCATCCTGCCATCACAGCACGAGCCCTGCGCGTCACCACACAAGCCGCCCTCAGAATCGCCGCAGTTTCCTGCCACCCTCGCGCTGTTCACCTCTGATATTTCGCGGGATTCACCGCCCTGCCGATTGCCCGAGCCCCCGCAGAATCAGAAAATACCACTGCACTCGCCGTACCGGGGCGCCCCGACCGCGAACGACTGGCACGTTGTCTCTTTGCAGCCGTTAAGCTGTGTCACTTCCCGCGGTCTGCAGCAGACGCGATGGATCACGAAGAAAACGAGTGCGTAGCTCAGTTGGTAGAGCAACGGACTTTTAATCCGTAGGTCCCGGGTTCAAGTCCCGGCGCACTCAG
>JBDKIW010000522.1:0-6920 GCA_039796955.1 Planctomycetota bacterium | reverse complement strand
CTTCCGCTGCCAGTCCGTCTGAGGCACCGAAGATGTGACCACGACGAATGCCACCACCGGCCATCACGATGCTGAAGACGCGTGGCCAGTGATCGCGGCCGCCGCCGGCGTTGATGCGGGGCGTTCTGCCGAATTCGCTGGTTACGAGGACCAGTGTGGATTCCAGCAGCCCGCGTTGATCGAGATCGTGGATGAGTCCGGCAAAGGCTCGGTCGAGATCGGGTAATTGTGTCTCGATACCACGGTAATGATAGGAATGCGTGTCCCATGCGCCGTAGGTCACAGTCACGAAACGGACGCCTGCTTCCACAAGTCGACGGGCCACCAGAAATCGTGCACCGGCCGAGGGACGCAGGATCGGGCCCCAGGGTTTCATGCCGTAGAGGTCGCGGGTCTCGTCGGATTCTCCATCCAGGCGAAAGGCGGCTTTGGATTCAGCAGAATCCAGTAATGCCCATGCCTTTTGATAGAAGGAATCCATGGTCGCGATGGCATCGTCGTGGGCCTGAGCCCTGAATCGCTCATCCACCATGTTTTTCCAGTCTCTGCGGCGTTCAAGCCTTGCTGAATCGACTCCTGCGGGATGATTCAGATCCCGAACGACGTATCCAGTTCGTGCTGGATCTGCACCGAGAGCGAAAGGCCCGAAGGCGTTACTCAGATAGCCGCTTCCGAGGAACTGACTGCCGGCTGTGGGAACCACTACATACGGGGGCATGGCACCCTTAGCGCCCAGTTCGTGAGCGACAACACTGCCGAACCCGGGGTAGACCAAAGCCGGGCTGGGTCGGTAGCCAGTGAACATGCTGTGTTCACCGCGCTGGTGGTCGACTTCAGAGTGCGTCATGCTGCGCACGACGGTCAGTTTGTCGGCCACCGTGGCAGTTCGCTGCATGTGTGAACTGAACGAGATTCCCGGAACTGAGGTGGAAATGGGATCAAGGATGCCGCGATACTCGACGGGTGCGTCAGGTTTTGGGTCAAAACTGTCCATGTGGGCGAAGCCGCCCTGCAGATAAATGTGAATGACAGATCTGGCTTTTGCCGGGACACGTGGCTCTGCCTGCTCATCCCGGGGGGCTCCCTGCAGTTGCAGTAGTTGCCCAAGGTTAAGGCCAATGCCCCCGAGCCAGCCTGCCTGGAGCCAGCCGCGGCGGGTCGGCGCGAAAGTGCTGAGAGGTCCGGAACATTCAACAGTCGGAGTTGTCGTCATGGGAGCGGGGCCTTGAGTGTTGGTTTGGTGAAAACGGCCGGATATAAAAAGCAGCGAGGAGAGTTACCGAGGGTTGACCAGATTGACATCGGTGGTCTGTGAGGGCAGGCTGTATTCCACAACCAGTCGAGGACGCTGTGACACATTCTCGAATTCCGACGCGTAGAAGTCCCAGCCATTTCCCCCGGTGTTGAGAAACACCCAGCCATGATTGGTCTCACCACTGACCCAGGTTCTTACTGAGTCGGTGACATCGAAGATAATTTCGGAGGAGTTTGCGGCGATCTTTCCGAAGGTGAACGAGTCCTTATGACGGACCGCTTCCAGACCGTCAGCGGAGATACCTGATACCATGGACGACCATGTGATTGATCGATCAAAGGGGACCAGCATGCGGTGCAGATTCACGGTACTGCCCTGATCGAAGGCTGAGACGAGCAGTCGGGCACTGTGAATCGTGGCGTGTGGTGGAATCTGTCCCCTGTCTGGTCCAACAATCGCGTCGAAGCGGAGGACACACTGACTTTCGCCGCCGTCGTTATCGGCGTCTGTGGAGGAGTTGGGATTGCTTTCGAGAATGGTGTGCGGGGCCAGTGCCCAGATTTCGGAATCCACCGTACCAGCGTAGCCATTCACTCCCTGCTGAAATGAAACGGTGATTAGCGGGACGGTACGATTGGAGACAGCCGGCTCGGGCTCCTCTGCCCGACCGACGGATGGAATGATAGCCAGTGTGATTGCGAGACATTTGAAGCAGTTGAAGCAGTGAGGAGTTGAGACCATTGGGGAGAACCTCTTTTCAGTCAGAATAATCCGGCCTTGAATGAGCTCTGCAGTGGGCTGGAATCCGGAGGACATGGGGATTTCCCGAACTGTGGTCTGTCGACAGATGGAGACCAGCAAACCAGGAGATCGTTGTGGCACGAGGCAGCGAACCGTGGCAGCAGCGAGCTCAGCAGATCGCTGCTGCCGGGTGATTGACGTTATTTCAGAACCTCAGACGCTTTCTTTGCCGGGGAACTCTGGACTGGTGGGCGGAGTCGTTCGGGGGTGTCTGGAATTTGTTCGACGAGGGTATTGGAGCCATCACTCTGACGGTTCAAAGTGAAGGCGTCGTAGAGTTCTCCAGTTGCCGTGTAGGCCTCAAAGCTGAGACGATCCCCATCGACGTGGATGATCTGATACAGCTGTGTGTTCTCGGCCTGCCGCGGCATGAACGGGTGCCGCTGGAGCGTGTACATTTTCGGGCCGCTGACGGAGACCACGTAAACAGTACCGGAGAAGGTATCCTTCACGTTCACACCGGATGCGACATTGGCTGATCCAACGGGCGTTTCCAGTCCTGTGCGACCATAAGTGTGATCGTGTCCCTGGAGCACGAGGTCGACACGATGGCGATCGAGGACGGGTTTCCAGATTGCGCGAAGTTGAGCGTTATCGCGATCCTTTCCGGTGGAAAAAAGTGGGTGATGGAACGTGCAGATCACCCATTTTTCCTTGTTTTCCGACAGGACACCGTCCAGCCACTCGGCCTGCTCCTGATGTTTTTCATTGCTGTTCAGGGCGATGATGCGTACGTCCTGATAGACAAGTGTAAAGCAGGACTCTTCCAGCCCTGCCGGCCCGTTTTCGGGCAGTGTGAAGGAGGGCCGCCAGTGGTGTGAAAGTCGACGGGTCGTTTCGTCGACTTTGGCCTGCTCGTGATTTCCGGGAACCGGAATGCTGGGTACCATGGCATTCATCCACGCCCCCGCTCCAAACCATTCGCCCCATTGCTGATCTGCTTCAGCATTGTTGATCAGATCACCTGCGTGGATCATGAAGGCGGCTTTGGGAGCGTCGGTCCATGCGGCGCGCAGTACTCGGGACCACTTTGAACGGATATCATTCTGAGCGTCACCGAAGTACATAAAGGAGAACGCTTTTGGCTGCTGCGATGCGGTTCGGAACTGAAACCACTCGCTCCAGTTTGCGCCATCTCCTACCCGGTATGCATAAAGGGTATCGGGAGACAGTCCGTCAAACGTAGCTGAGTGGAAGTGTGCTTCGCTGAGATCTGTGGTGAGGCGTTCTGTGAGTGCCGTAATTCTTCGTGCCGAGGATTCAAAGTCCGGGCCGGCATCGGCAGTGACGATCTCTGCGACACCCGGGCCTGAGCTGGTTGCTGTTCGCCATGTGACTGACTGGGTCGTGGCGGGATCTCCATTCCATGTCAGGATAATTCGGTCCGGGACGGGAGATGGTTGATACTGCGTGGCAGGGGCCACTTTGGCCGTCGTTGCTGTTTCCTGAGCGTACGTGGCGTGTGTCTGAACAAAGAACAGTCCGGCAAAAATTGGCACAGTTCTCAGGTGCCTTGAGCGTGTGACGTTGCGAATTGGCAGCATGTGTTGATTTCTTTCATCAGGGGAAAACAGAAAAGCACGTGGAATCTGATTGACACACGGAAACACAGTGACCTCAGGGCCGTTGATTCAGAGTTGAATCGCCGGAGTTTCGGGGATTGAAATGCGTTGCAGCTGCAGGAGGTCCGTCGACGATGCGACTCGGGATTCCGTGGTGAGAATCCAGGAGTCGTCCGCCAGGTTGTGACTGTCTGCGAGGTTTGCTGCGGGGTCGATGAGTAGTCGTGGTGGTCTACCATTCAGTGAAGCAGTCGCGAGAACATGGACTTCCGGCGTGATTCCTGTACGTTCCGCATGCAGGTGACTGAGATGCAGCGCGAGTTGACGGATCATTTCCGGGTCGAGTGAATAGCGAAGAGTTTGCTCTGGATTCAATAATCTGCGGACGTCGGCCTTCCAGATGCTGCCATCGCCCGGATTCCGCATGATGAACTCGGCTGAGGCAGTTTTTGCTCTCAGCATCATTCTCCAGGAAAAGAAGTGGCCTCGTTCGGTCCAGTTTGCATTTCCTTCATACAAGTGGGATCGCAGCGGCCAAAGGATCTGGAACAAACACCACGCTGCAATCAACGGCGCAGGCAGCATCCTCCACGTTTCAGCCCGTTCCTGGTTGGCTGCTTCTATGGGGGATGAGAGGGACTGAGCATCCGCGTGGTTTTCGCTGAGAGAAAGAACGTTGTTCGAGTGGCCAGGTGACAGGAGTGATGCCTGCGGCTGAGGACTGGCGAAGGCCTGCCTGCGCTGCAGCCATTTCTGCACCTGACCGGGCCAGTCTGGTGGAAAAAATATGGTGGAGGCAGCGAGCATCAGCCACGGGAAGATGTGGATGGGAAACAAAGCCGCATTTGTCAGATGGAAGACCAGCATGATCAGCGTTGCCGTGAGTCGAGTTTTTCTGACGAGCAATCCAGGGACTATACAAAGGTCAAAGAGCAGTCCGCCCCAGGCAAGAATGCCACTGGCGAAACCGACCACGAACGACGACTCTGGTAATCCTGTTCGTTGCATGAGCATCAGTCGCATCGGAGTGCCCATCAGCCAGTCGGATTCAAGCTTGGCGAGTCCTCCAAAGACATATGGCAGTGCGACATGAAACTGCAGGATGGTCAGAACCAGGCGCGAGATGGTGCCTGAAGTGTGTTGAGCCTTTTCGTGGAATTCGCCATCAATGGACCAGCAGCGATTTGTGGGGAGTAAGGTCAACCACCAGAGCATCAACAGCATGAAGTAGTAGTGATTTTGATAGTTGGTTCGATCAATAAGAAAGAAGTGTGTGAACTCTGTCGCGGCGACGATTGCTGACAGTCGAGTTGCCATGCCGATTGCGAGTGTCGCGCCGGAAAGAGCAAGGATCCAGAACTGAATCACGGTACCACTTCCAGGCCATGGGCGGACCCAGTGAAATCCCGGGTAGGTAAAGTGAAACTGCATCGGGTTGCACAGTAATTCAGCCCGGCCGCTGATCAGATAGTGCACAGCCCAGATGCAGAGGTGTAGTCCGAGAAAAAAACGCAGAACGGCTGTGCTCTGGGCCGGTACCTGAGCCGTGGTGCTGGTGGCACTGCACGGAAAACCGAGTATCCGTTGTGCCTGGTTTACTGCCGCGGTTGGCATAACATCAGCCATGGGAATCACACGCAGGTCTCATCGATGAATCAGAGCAGTGCGAAGGTCAAATCCGTCATCACTCGGGATCTGAAAATGGATCGACGGCAGGTTTCAGATTTTTTGGCTTCACGGGAATAACAACTTCGAACGTATTGGCTTCTCCCGCTTTGACCTCGACCTCCATCAATGAGGTGATGTCGTCTGAATGGCAATTGCAGGGATGCCCGGAGTCGGGAACAGCAGTGACAGTATGATGACCGACAACTGCTCCGTCTTCGGAACCGTAGGTTGACAGTGTGAAGGTGCCGTCTTCCCGGGCAAATGCAAAACCCGGCTTGCCGATGATGGCTGTTTTTGAACCGTCACTCGGTTTGGGATTAAACTGCACTTTGGCGAACGGGACGGGTTTGCCTTCACAGAGGACGATGCCACCGGCATCAGCAACCGGGAATTCCTTCAGTCCGCCGGAACACCCCGCGACGGAGAGTGCGAGGAGCGTGAGGATGCGTTTCATAGGGGGCCACCAGAGAGAGGAGTGATGGAAGTCCCCGTCACATTCATGGGCAAATGTGACGGGGAGCCTGAGAAGAAATCAGAATTCGCCCAGAACCTGACCGTCTCGTTTGTCATGCAGATAGTCGTACGTCCGCACATCAATGTTTTCCGTGATGAAACGTACGGAACCATCACCCAGGCAGAACTGAGCCCCGCCGACGTGGTAGCTGAAGGCGTTGTCGTCGTTGACCGCAAGAGCCATCTTCTGGTAGCCGACACGAGCATTGATGGGGCTACCCCAGCGACCATTTATACGAACTGTTTCGTCCTGACCATTGCCATGTGATCCCATCCAGATTGGCCAGTCCATCAGGAAGTGTGTGCCCGCGACGAGGGGCGTCACGGCTCGCTGACTCGCAGAAACGGTGGTTGAGACGTAGACCGATTCAGCGACCATCAAAGTGTTGCTCAATCCGTCGGTGACGTCGCGGAACTTCACACCGCCGCCTTCCCAGTTTTTATGCATCATTCCGTAGTCACCAGAGTTCGAACCGCCGGCGGATTTGTAGCTGCTGGTGGCATACCCGGCACGTTCCGGATTGCGATGTGTCAGTGGCTGACTACCACTGGGTGCTCCGGGCACGGCAAAGGTTACGGGAGCGATTGAGGGCATCGCCGACGATGGGCAGAGGTACGCGGGCACAACGGTTTCGCCACCTGGAATCACGGTGACGCCGGGGTAATACAGGTTCCGAATAGCCTGAACACCCATGACACCAGGTTGCCCCTGGGGATTGATTCGCTGATACAGATTGGTTTGTTCAATGTACGGAAGAATGGACACCATCCAGCCGAAGCCGTCGTCCTGAAGAGCACTGACACCACCGGGACCCGCGCCCCACAAGGCATGAGGCAGAACTCCATAGGTGCCTTCGTAGTTGTGTAACGCAAGCCCAAGTTGCTTCAGGTTGTTTTTGCACTGTGTGCGTCTCGCTGCCTCACGTGCCTGTTGCACCGCCGGAAGCAGCAGTGAAACAAGAATTGCAATGATGGCAATCACCACCAGCAGTTCGATAAGGGTGAATCCGAGCCTGCGACGAGGAATTCGCATAATCAACATCTCCATTACACTGACAAAGAGGGACAGAGTTGTCCGGAAAATGCTGTCTGATGAACGTTATGAAGGGCTGATGAAGGTT
>JBDKIW010000521.1:0-4679 GCA_039796955.1 Planctomycetota bacterium | reverse complement strand
GACGATCATCCCCTTGATGTATCCCCGCCGTTTGTCAAAGTCTGATCCGAAGAGCGCTACGCAGACGGCCAAATGCAGCGTGTAGGGAAAAAACAGCTGACGGACGGACATCCAGCGAAAGATCGCCAGCCAAATCAGGCTGCATGCCATGAGTGACAAACGTTCGAATCGAAGCTCTGATCGGCTTTGCAGGACAATCGCCATCAACAAGATCTGAGCCCAGGCAACGTCACCAAAAAAAAGAGCTGTCGCGAGAATACCGAGAACGAAAACGGATTGGGTTGTCGCCGAGAACCGTGGAGCAGGGATCATTTCAGGCCAACCAGAGTTTTGTCTTTTTTACGACGTCGAACTGTTCAAACACAGGCCGGTGTGGAAATCAGCGAATGTTCAGCGAATTCCCGTCTGCTTGTCCGTGGCGATCACTGACGTGATCTCCATAAAAGCCACGGAGTTTACCGCCAGAGGTGTGACTTGTCGCGGTTCTTCTGAGTTTTTTGTGGCTGGTTTTCGCCTGGTTTCAGGCTGAGTTTTCCGCAGAAAAAGAGAATTCGAATTCGGTAATGCTCGAAGATACGAAAGCCTCTCGCTGCGGACTCAATGGACTGGATGCGGCTGTTGAATCCTGCGAACGGTCCGTTGGTGATAGGTGCGGAAAACCAGGTCAGGATGCGATCAAGGCGAGTCTTCAACATGCGAGCGACCGTCCTGATCAGCGCAAGTCAGCTGCGGATAGCCCACGCGTAACAGGAGTCAAAGAAGACTCTGCCACCGACCGTTGCCACGTATCGAAACCAGGCGTATCCGAAAAATCCAACCGCTGACAGGAATATTGCGGTGACGAAGTCAGATGGCTGTCCACCTCATCAACGCGGGTGGAAAAGGGATGTCAGTGAGTTCGAGGTCTGACGTCGTCGCGCAGTTCATCACCCGAAAGATAAGTTCGGCTCACCGAGCAGCGTGAAGTTCGATGACAACCATGACGGGCAGGAAACAGGATCGTCGTGTCAATGAAATCAGGCTGGATTCCCGGTTTGAATTCAATGCATTTGCAAGTTTCCGACGCCGCACATCATGGGTCACTCCAGCGCAGGAATTCGAGAAGCTGTTCCAAAAGGTCTTCAAGCCAGTCTGCATATCGCTTTCCACCGATGATCCCGAGGATGACTCCGCCCAGCATGAATGCCAGGATCAGGTCTCCGTGAAAGACGATGGGCTCCAGCAACTCGCCCGTCGCCAGGCTGATGGTCAATCCCAGCACCGCGCCCAGAATGGCGGCAATGATGATGTCGGCAAAACGATAAGGGTCATTCCGACGTTTCTTTGGCATCGTCTTCTCCAGTTCGTTCTGCGCGTTCGGTCCGGTATGACTCATCAGAATCTTAATTCACAGCGATGCACCTGAAAATCGGGATTATCCTTTGAACTTTCCCTGAAATTTCCAAAAATAACGGTCTGCGCAACATGCACTTCAACGGAGGCCAGCATTCCTTTTCTCCGCTGCAGGTTGAAAGCAGCAGAGGCAGGATGACGCACAGTGGTCTCCCGTTTGTTTGCGCATGTGGCTGCCACAGGTCGACAAGGGCCGCCAGAACTGAGCGACGCGATGACAATGACAGATCGCCCATTCGTCGATCACAGCCCCTGACACCTGTTCATCCGGAATAACAGAGACCATACTGCTTCGAATTCCTGACGTCCATTCCACTGCCTCACTCCAACTTCACCAGAAACTGACACGCCATGCCACAGTCGGTCTCTCTGCTGCAATGGATTCGAACTTCTTTCAACAGCCTTCGTGCGCAGTCACGACCCCGGCGTGGCGTGATACGACGTCGTGGGATGCGGCCTGAAGTCCTGGAAACTCGTGTGCTGTTGACCAGCGACTTCGGAGACGCACCAGTCCCCGCACCGATTGCTGAGCATCTCCTCGACAGCTCGCTGCACACCCTGTTCCTGGGCAACAGCGTTGACGCCGATCCTGCCGGGGCGCTGCAGAATTCCACAGCCAGCGGTGACGATATCAGCGGTGTGTCTCCGGACGACGAAGATGGCATCCTGATGCCGACAGATCTTCTGACGACCGCTGGCACCGTACCAGTCATCACACTGCTGGTCACCAACAACACTGGTCGTACGGCTACTCTGTCCGGCTGGATCGACTACAACCAGGACCTCGTCTTCGACAACGCGTCAGAAAGAGTTCAGGCTGTGGTGCTCAGCGGAACAACTGACGCTCGCGTCACACTGACATTCCCTGTCATCCCGGTCGGGGCTGCTGGTAGAACCTTTGCACGGTTTCGACTCAGCACTGATCCTGCTGCTGATCACCCCAACGGCACAGCCAGCGACGGTGAAGCGGAAGATTACGAGTTCAGGATGACAAGTCCGAGCAACGGCTATGTGGCGCGCGCCGAAAGGATTCAGCACCAGTTGAACGGCGGGCCACCACTGGCGGACTGGACCCTCTTTGGTTCCTCCGTGGCGTCATTGGGGGACCTGAACGGAGATGGTATCCCCGATCTGGCTGTCGGTGGTCGAAATGACAGCACCCTGGGAGATGGCCGGGGTTCTGTGCATGTGTTGTTCATGAACGCGGACGGGACAGCGCAGAGCGTCACGAAGATCGGCCATCAGACCAACGGGGGACCGACACTTACGGATCGGGATGCCTTTGGGTCAGCGGTCACGGCAATCGGCGACCTGAATGGGGATGGTCTGTCCGAATTGGCGGTTGCAGCTTACACCGACAACACCGGTGCCCTCCGAAATGGGGCAGTCTACATTCTGTTCCTGAACGCTGACGGTACGGTGCAGAAATATACGAAGGTCGCCGACCGGACCAATGGCGGCCCGACTCTTACGCGCGAGAGTTACTTCGGATCAGCCCTTTGTTCACCGGGAGACCTGAACGGCGACGGCGTGCCGGATCTGGTGGTTGGGGCCTTTAACGACCTGACCAGCGTCATTGCCGGCCGAACGGGTTCTGTCTACGTTCTGCTGATGAACCCGGATGGAAGTGCCGCGGAGACGCGAAAGATCACCAGTGGCCTGAATGGCGGTCCGGAGCTGCTGGGGGGCAATTATTTTGGTCAGTCCGTCGCTTCTCCAGGTGATCTCAACGGTGACGGCGTGGCCGATCTGGTGGTCGGAGCTTTTGATGATGAAACCGGGGGCGGAAACGTCAAAAACCGCGGCGCGGCTCACGTGCTGTTTCTGAACGCGCAGGGCAGTGCGACCAGCACCAGAAAGATCGCACACCTGCTGAACGGTGGCCCCAGCCTCGTTGCTGGAGATCACTTCGGTATTTCTGCCGCGGCAGTAGGTGATCTGAACGGAGACGGCGTTCCGGACCTCGCCATCGGGGCGCGCATGGACAGTACTGGTGGTCCCGGACGAGGTGCTTTGCATCTTCTATTGATGAATTCCGACGGCACTGTGCAAAGCTCCCGAAAGATCGCTCATCAAACCAATGGAGGCCCGTCGCTGACCGACAATGCCCAGTTCGGCGTCTCGGTGACTTCACTGGGAGACCTGAATGGTGATGGGTTTACTGACCTGGCGGTAGGCGGCGATGTGGATAATGCCGGCGGAGTGACTCGTGGGGCTGTGCACATTCTGTTTCTGACACAGGGTCCCTCACTGGATGCCCTTGCCGATATTACTGTGCCGGAAAAGTCCGGCGAAACCAGTCTCGCGCTGACCGGAATCTCTGCTGGCAGTGTTCTGACCGGTTCACTGCGAGTGATCGCTGCAAGCAGCAACACCAATCTGATCCCCACACCAGTGATTGACTACGAATCTCCGGCCAGCACCGCCACTCTGAGATTCACTCCAAATCCGAATTTCACCGGCAGTGCCACGATCACAGTCACAGTCGAAAACGCCGGAACGGATGGACGACTGGAGACCGAAGCCGATAACCAGAAAGCCCATCGATCATTCACGATCACCGTCACACCAGCGGCTCCCACAATTCTCAGCCCTGAATTGAACACGACATCGCAGCGACCACGGTTGCAGTGGACCGCCGCTGCGGACGCCCTGTACTATGAAATCTGGATTGCCAACGGCAGTACCGGTCAGAATCCTTATTACAAAGCCACCTCTGCCAGCACATCCTTCGATGTCCCCGTTGATCTGGGCATTGGCAAAATGGACTTGTATGTTCGCGGCATGAAAGGTTTGAAATCTCCTTTGCCATGGTCGCGGTTGTATCGCTTTAATATCGTAACAGCGCCGTCCCTGGCCCCGATGAGTAATCGCCAGGAGACCGCCCGTCCGAAGTTCACGTGGCCTGCTATTCCCGGGGCAGAATCCTACAACGTCTGGATGACCGCGCAGACTACGGGTGTTTCGCAGCTGGTGCGAACCAGTGTGACTGCCCCCGAATGGACTCCGTCGGAAGACCTGCCCATGGCACGCTACTATTTGTGGGTCCAGGCAGTTGGTGCGGGACGCTTCACGGGAAACTGGAGTCTTCGCAGGGACTTCTACATTGCGCCGGCCCCGCAGGTGATTGCTCCTGTACTGTCCACCTTCAATCGCACACCCCTGTTCGATTTTGGTGACATCCGCGGAGCGACCAGCTACGGTGTTTATCTCAGATCACTGGTGGACGGCAGTACTGCGGCAAACGTTTCAGGGCTACCCACCAGCGACTGGACACCGCCTGCCGC
>JBDKIW010000520.1:0-3781 GCA_039796955.1 Planctomycetota bacterium | reverse complement strand
TCCTGCCGGGGCCCCACGGGCCCCGGTTCACTGCCTAAAAAATAAAAGAGCCGGACGTACTGAACAGGGCACTCGGCTTCCCGTCGATCTTCCCGTCGGTCGGATGCCCCTGCCTGCAACGCGCTCGAAATTCTCTCCTGAGCGATGCATCGCCCCAGCGGTCAGCGGGGATCCGTTGGCTGGTCAGACGGCTGATCAGGGTGCTGCCCAACGCTCGGCAGTGCCCCCGCGTGTGTGCAGCTTTGCGCCGCATGGCGACAGGCCGCCGCCGCAATCGCCGCTGGATCATCTTCCTGAAGCAATCCACGCAGCAGGGCCGCCGTGAAGGCGTCGCCGGCGCCAATCGTGTCAATCACCTGCACAGGAATTCCCGGTTGATGCACCACCGTGCCCGACGTAACCAGAATCGCCCCCTGCGCGCCGGCCGTCATCGCAACCATGCGAAAGTCGTATCGCGCACGCAACTCCGTCAGCAATGTCTGCGGTGGCGACAGAGCCGACAACCCGGCAGCCTGAGCAATTAAGGGCAATTCCTCGTCACTCAGTTTCAGGACATCCGCTGCCGCCAGGGAATCACGAATCAACTCGGCCGAATAAAACGGACGTCGCAGATTGACATCCAGTACCCTCAGCACGGGGCGGTCCGCCAGTCGGGATAACAAACGCCGCAGCGTCGTCCGCGATCGCTCACCACGCTGCGACAGAGTTCCAAAACAAAATGCGTCCGCAGTTTGCAGAAGCTGCCATGCCGCGTCCGACCATGAAATCTCGTCCCAGGCAGATCCGGTGTGAATTTCAAAAACCGGCTTGCCGGCGGAATCCACCGAGACCCCGACTGTCCCGGTCGGAAATTCGGCCGTCGTCTGAATCAACGCAGTCTGCACCCCGGCCCGCTGCAGACAAGCCACCGCCGCGCCCCCCAGCACATCATCGCCAACGGCACTCAACACCCAGGCATCCAGACCCAGTAAGGCCGCCTGCCCCGCCAGATTGGCCGGAGCACCACCAAACGTCGCCCCCCCAGGAAGCAGATCCCAGAGTACTTCACCAAATGACAGAATCCGCCACCGCTTCACTGTGTTCTCCTGCCCTGTTGCGATTCATCGCCCAGTCCCAGTCTATACTGAAAACGCCTCCGGAGGAAAACACTGCCGCACTTTCTGACTCCGTTCGCTACAACCGGAATCGCTCCGGCGCTTCCAATCCACCGCCCCCTGGTCCCTGTGGACTTTTCAACGTTCTTCGGGAATGCTCTTATGGAATATCAGCCTGTCTGCTTCTGCTGTCGGGAACAACCTCGTTCACCGCGGTTCGTTACACCGCGGATCAATGCCGCGGTGCAGTTCCGGAAGTCGCTGTGCAATGCAGGCCCCTCGGGGCATCGGGAGATTCGTGCATGACTGCCTATGAAGCTAATAAAAGCGTACGGCTGCTGACCTACGTGTGCTGTGGAAACTCCCGCATTCTTTCGGCAGCGATCCCCTTTCCTGCGGATGGACTGGCCGTCGGACAGCTGCTGCTGGAAGCCGTTCACTCGACAGAACCCTGCTCCATCTCGGATCTCTGGGACTCCATGCGGCAGTCCGGCAGCGGGTTCCACCTGCCGGTAAGAATCTCGCGCGCAGCAGATCACGATACCGAAGACATGATTCTGCAGACAACCCCCTTTCACAGTCCCACCGGTGATCCTCTGGTCCTGGTGACACTCTGCTCACAACTGCTGCAGGACACCACCGGTCCCGATGAAGTGGCTCGCAGTCGCGCTGTGCTCAATACCGCCGTGGATGCCATCGTCACCATCGATTCGGATGGCCTGATCGTCTCTCTGAACCCCGCGACAGTTCGCATGTTCGGCTACACAGAACAGGAACTGATCGGCAGAAACGTGTCACTGCTGATGCCTGAACCCTACAGATCCGAGCACAATCAGTACATCCACCGCTACCTCGATCATGGGATTCCCCGGATTATCGGCATCGGTCGTCAAATCGTCGCCCGAAAGAAAGACGGGAATGACTTCCCCGTCCACCTTGCCATCAGCGAATTCTCCGTCGGGACCAGTCGGTTCTTCACAGGCATCGTCCGCGACCTGACAGACCTCGATCATGTTCAGAAGCAACTGCTGCAGTCAGAACGTCTGGCTGCCATCGGCCAGATGGTCACCGGTCTGGCGCATGAAAGTCGCAACGCCCTGCAGCGCGCTCAGGCCTGCCTCGATATGCTGACTCTCGATCTTCAGGATCAGCTGGAGCAACTGGATCTGGCAAGGCGTGCCAAAACGGCGCTGCAGGACCTGCACCGCCTGTACGAAGAAGTCCGCAGCTATGCCGCACCAATTCATCTCGAATTTCGCGAACAGGACCTCAGCATGACGTGGCGCAAGGAGTGGGAAAATCTCGCCAGCATCCGCCGGGACCGCCACTTTACACTCACCGAAGAAATTCAATGCACCTCATGTCGCTGCGAAGTGGACATTCATCGGCTGGAGCAGGTCTTTCGCAACATTCTTGAAAACGCCCTCGTCGCCTGTGGTGATCAGGGAACCATCCATGTCCGCTGTGCCGCGGACAGCCTCAACGGACAGCCCGCCATTCGCCTCGCTGTCTGCGACGATGGTCCGGGAATGCCCCCCGAAGTCTGCAGCCGCATCTTTGAACCCTTTTTTACCACTCGACAAAAGGGAACTGGCCTGGGAATGGCAATCGTCCATCGCATTATTTCCGCTCATGGGGGCGTCATCTCCGCCGGAACCGGTGCCCTCGGAGGAGCTGAAATCAGCCTCACCCTGCCGGTCAAGGCCATTCACAAACACTGACGCCGCTACCCTCATGTCGGACGAAGATGGGAACCTTTCCGATTGTGATGCCGACGACGCAGCCCGCAGACGACCTTCGCCCGGAATGGCCGTCATTTTCTGAATTTCAATGTCGGGGGAATACATTTCGCATCTGGCGGGAACCACTGAAATTCAGGTGATCGCTGGACGATTCCAGGCAAAAATGCTCCCAAATTCGCACAGACGCGCGCGTATGTGCACACTTTCTGCGTTTCGGGGGGCGGTCGTCCAGTGCCATCAGGTTTCGGTTTGATTTTAAAGCGGTACGGCGCAAGCCCAATGCCACCTCGTTTCGGATTCAAATTAAAGCGGTACGGCGCGAGCCGTCCGGTAAGTGCAGGAAATTAAAGCACCATCACCCAACGGCTCGCGCCGTTCCGTAAACACCAGGTGACGATTGGGTGATCGTCCCAGACCAGCCCCGTGTCAGACCGGACGCTCGGAGTCACCGAGCCACGGTCGAATCAGATTTGGTACGCCTCGCACGACTATGAAACTCACACGGGAAACATCCCGTGGAGTCCCGTGTTTTCTCGGAGAACTGCATGTCAACGTCCCATTCGGTCAATCTGCTGATTGTCGAAGATGATCCGGACTTTCGTGAAACCTGTGCCCGCTGGATGACTCGAAAGGGTCACACGGTGGCGTCCGCGGCCAATGGCAGCGAAGCACTGGAGCTCTGCGATCGACGCTCCTTCGACGTCGCAATTGTGGACATGAATATGCCGGGGCTGACGGGGCTGGAAGTTCTGGAGCGAATGAAGACCGCTCAGATCGAAACCGAAGTAATCATACTGACGGGGCAGGGGACGATCGAGAGCGCTGTCAATGCCATGAAGCTGGGGGCCTGCGACTATCTCACCAAGCCATTCCCGATGGATGAGCTTGAACAGCGCTGTCTGATGGCGTGGGATCGCAGCCGACTGCAGCGGGAAAATCGGCAAC
>JBDKIW010000519.1:0-8762 GCA_039796955.1 Planctomycetota bacterium | reverse complement strand
CAGCTGAATCGCTGTCAGATCGCCAAGCTGACAGGCCTCGCTCCGAACATTCGTGAATCCGGAAAATCCGGAAAGCCACGATCGATCTTCGGAGGCCGCAGTCACGTCAGGCGAGTCCTGTACATGGCGGCTTTGACCGCCGTCCGCTGCAACACGAAACTGAAGTTGCACTACGACCAAGTGACGCGTCGCGGGAAGCATCACATAGTGGCTATGGTTGCCTGCATGCGAAAGCTGCTGACCATTCTGAACGCGATGGTCAGGAAGAAAACCCACTGGCACACAGACTCAGATGAAAAAGTGGTGGCCGATCAGTGACCGGCCACCACACGTGCTCGGTACGATTGACGCACCGGCGACTCATCTATCCCTAGGGAAGTTGCGTCCCCGCAGAGCTTCCGTCTGTTTCGATGAATGATCAAAGGATACAGCTCGAACATGCTGAAAGCAACGATTGAACACCGGCGCCATGGCCAAAAAATCCCGGTGGTTCGGGGGCTAACGCCCGTTGCGCGCATTCGGTCGAATTCTGCCCCCAATTATCGTCGAAACCGATTGCGCTGGATCAGTTTTTTCATGGAAACCTTGACCAAACCAAACACCGTCGCCCTCACAATTTCCATCCGTCGTCTCAAGAGCAGCATTCGCCGCAACTCGAGTTCGCCGTGACACACCCTACGCGTTGTTCCCATCATTCGTATGCAGCGAAATCGGTCGCAACCGCATGGCCGCTGACAAAACGCGGATCAGGCGGACCTGGCCATCTCCAATCCCTCTGTGTGCATCCCTGGTTTCAAACACACTACAGTCGACCAAACGCGGCATGAATCGAACTACCCCCAGCTGGGGTGGTAACTGGCTTACCGACCCTGAAACAGGCCACAGGTATGGGAAATCCGGGAGACTTGCGGGGATTGCGCAAGTCCTGTCGAGGGGGATCAGCGGCCACCTTGTCGAGGTCTGCACGTTGCCGGCCGACGTAAACCAGGGGCCGAAAGGGCTTTTGCGGGCGAGAAATTGCCCGGGTTGGGGGGAACGGGTGTGCGGAATTGGCAGAAAAGTGGGAACGGCCGCGAAAAGCCGGGGAACCTGGTAAACTCAGTACGCGGTACCCACTGGACTTGTCGAAAACCAGAGTTTAAGATACCGAGTTCTTTCGCGTGGCGGCCCTTAGGGGACGGGTGTTCCGTCCTGGCGCCGTGCAATGGCCTTTAACCCCGGTAACGGAAACTGCATCACAGCGGAATTCGGAACGGGATTGAGTGGGATCTGGAATGGTCGATCGTAACCTTTTAAGAGAATTCAACATTGATGAGGCGGAACTGGATGCGGTGATTGCCGCGTCGTTCCCCGACTTTGCCGAAGAAGACATTTATCACGAGCAGGCACAGGCGTACGACCTGAACCAGATCCTGACCGGAACGATTGTGCGAGTCGACAACGAAGAAGTTGTCGTTGACATTGGTTACAAGAGCGAAGGTGTTGTTCAGCGCGACGAGTGGGACGACATGGAACCCCCACCGGAAGTCGGCCAGCGCATTGAAGTGGAACTCGAAGAATTCGAAGACTCCATCGGCCTGATCGTGCTGTCCAAGCGTAAGGCGGACCGTCGCCGCGAGTGGGAAAAGATCATCAGCACCCACAAGGAAGGCGATATTGTCAAGGGTCAGGTCATCCGCAAGATCAAGGGTGGTCTGTTGCTGAACATTGGCGTGAACGTGTTCCTGCCAGCCAGCCAGGTGGACATTCGCCGCCCGAACGACATCGCCGAATACATCGGTTCCGAAATCGAGTGTATGATTCTGAAGATCGACGAAGCCCGACGCAACATCGTTGTGTCTCGCCGCCGTCTGATCGAAGAAGAACGCGAAAAGATGAAGAAGACCCTGCTGTCCAATCTGCAGATTGGTCAGATCCGCAAGGGTACGGTCAAGAACATCGCCGACTTCGGGGCCTTCGTGGACCTGGGCGGTATCGACGGTCTGCTGCACATCACCGACATGAGCTGGGGGCGTATCAGCCATCCGACCGAGATGGTGCGGATCGACGACGAGATCGAAGTCATGGTCCTCAACATCGACTATGACAAGGAAAAGATCGCACTGGGTCTGAAGCAGAAGTCTGCCAGCCCATGGGCCAACATCAGCACCAAGTACCCGGTCGGGTCCAAGGTTCAGGGCGAAGTGGTCAACGTGCTGTCTTACGGTGCCTTCGTCAAACTGGAAGACGGCATCGAAGGGCTTGTGCACATCAGCGAAATGTCCTGGACACGCCGCGTCAATCACCCCAGCGAACTGGTGGCGATCGGCGACAAGGTCGAGGTCATGGTGCTGGGCATCAACGAAGACAAGCAGGAAATCTCACTGGGCATGAAGCAGACTCAGCCCAATCCCTGGGACGAAGTCGCGACCCGCTACCCGGTCGGTTCCATTGTCAAGGGCACCGTTCGCAACCTCACCAACTACGGTGCGTTTGTCGAACTTCAGGAAGGTGTGGACGGCCTGCTGCACATCAGCGACATGTCCTGGACCCGCAAGGTGTCCCACGCCAACGAAATCCTGAAGAAGGGCGACCCGATCGAATGCCAGATCCTGTCGGTCGACGAAGATCGCCGTCGTATCGCACTCGGTCTGAAGCAGCTGTCTGAAGACCCATGGGAAACACGCATTCCCGAGAAGTACGCACCTGGAAAGACCGTCTCCGGCAAGGTCACGAAGATCACCAACTTCGGTGTCTTTGTGCAGCTGGAAGACGATCTCGAAGGGCTGTTGCACGTCTCGGAACTCGCAGACCACAAGGTCGAGCACCCGGAAAGCCTCGTGTCCGTCGGCCAGGAACTGGAAGTCCGCGTACTTCGCGTGGACACCGGCGAACGCAAGATCGGGCTCAGCCGCAAGTCAGAGCCGAAGGAAGCCGAATCCGCACCTGCAACGGAAACGGCTGCAGGCGGCGCCGCGACTCAGGCTCCCCCGAAGGCTCGCGAAGAACTCAAGGGTGGCATGGGATCGGGTTCCGGTCCGCTGTTCTCCCTTGGCGGTGGCGAAGACAAGTAGTCTGCACCCCTAAATGGGTGTGTCTGACTGAATAGCCAAAGCAGGCGACCTGTTCCGCAGGTCGCCTGTTTTTTTTTGGCCCCGTCAACCCTGGCCAACGTATTCGATGCGGGTCAGCAAGCAGATGCGGCCGGTATCTGGCAGGTTCCGTTGTTGAAATCATCCGAGCACACGTCCCGATGATCCGACGTTAAACAGGTCTTGGTTTTGCACCACGATGCAGACCGTTGCCATGCCTGTTGTTCCTGCCTCTGCTTTACAGGTCGCCGTATCTCAATCAGCAGCGGCATGTGTCGCTGACAAATCAGGCGGCAGTGCCACGATTGCCGTGGCAGTATTTCATTCGGCTGCTCTCAGTTCGCCAACAAACTTTTTTCAGTTTCGGGGAAAAGAACTGCATTCGTTCTATTGATTGGAATACGCGGCCCGCTATAACGCCGCGCAGTGTACGAAGTCACGCATATTGACAGGGGATCAGAGTGTCCCCCACAAAACGCCGTCTGACCATGGTGCTTGCCAGTCAACACCGTGTGCAGAACTCAAACCAGAGGCAGCGGTGACCACGCCGACGCCTTCAACCTGGCCGGCCGCATATCTCATGCGGCCAGATCAGGAAGGACTCGATAGAACGCAGGATGGATTTTTGCATGTCAGTCCGGGATGGAGTCGGCCGGTACTGACCCGAGTCTGCCGACTTCAGACGTCTGCGAAGAGAACACGTTTCTGCAAGCGGGCCCCGGAATGGGGCATCTGCGGACTGGCCTGAGCTGTAGTGGATTCCGTGCCCGTGCCTGCTGTACTCGAAAGGCTGCAGCGTTCCGGAATGGACAACCAGCGGATTCAGTGCTTCACCCGGCTTTGCTTGTGCAGGAGGTACCTGAGCGGATTACGGAGTAGATGTTCGTGACTGAATCCTTGTTTGTCGGGGCCGACAGTAGTCCAGTGTCCCTCGGCAGTCCGGAAGTTGAAGAGCCTCCGGGAAGTGTGGGTCTTTCGACCCCTCAAACCTCCATCGACACAATCAAAGCTGCGGCCCGCGTTTCCAGAGATGGATCGGGATCGCTATCCTCGGGCAACGGCTCGACAACAAACTCCACCACCGTGCTCTCGGCTGCTGCCGATCGAGCCTCTGCGACCGCAAAGACGCAGTCCACCAGAATCGACGCCGCCCATGTCGACTCTGCCCCCGTTCGCCACGAGAATGCTTTGACGACCTTGTTTCGGGAACGATTTTTTCCCGACACCTCGGACGCGGACTGGGATGACTGGCGCTGGCAATCCCGCCATCGGATCCGCACCCTCGAGCAGTTTGAGAAGATGCTGGAGCTGTCGGTTGAAGAACGCGATGTGCTTGCAGACGGAGGCACACTGCTGCCCACTGCCGTCACTCCGTACTACATGAGTCTGCTGGATCCGGAAAATCCACTGCAGGCGCTCCGCAAAACGGTGGTTCCCACCACTCGCGAATTCCAGCGTTCCGCTGGCGAGGCCGATGATCCGCTGGGAGAAGATGGTCACAGTCCGGTCCCGGGCCTGGTTCATCGATATCCGGACCGAGTACTGCTGTTGCCGCTGGACTTCTGCTCCACATACTGCCGCTATTGCACTCGTTCACGCGTCGTTGGTCATGGAGAAATCCAACCCAATGTGCAGCGACTGGAAGCCATCTTCCACTACCTCGAAGAAACGCCCCAGGTTCGCGACGTGCTGATCTCCGGTGGTGATCCACTTGCACTCAGCGATGAAAAGCTCGACTGGATCCTCGGACGTCTTCATGCGATTCCGCATATCGAGTTTGTGCGTATCGGCACGAAGATGCCCGCCGTCCTGCCGCAACGGATCACTCCTGAACTCTGCACAATGCTGCGCAAGTATCATCCCCTGTGGATGAGCGTGCATTTTCTGCATCCCGACGAATGCACACCGGAAGCCAAACAGGCCTGCAGTCGACTGGCCGATGCCGGGATACCGCTGGGATCACAGACGGTGCTGCTGAAAGGTGTCAACGATGACGTGGACATCATGAAACAACTGGTCCACCGCCTGCTGTTGATGCGTGTGCGTCCGTACTATCTGTACCAGTGTGATCCCATCAGCGGTTCAGCTCACTTCCGCACCCCGGTTTCCAAAGGACTGGAGATCATTCAGGGTCTGCGTGGGCACACCACGGGCTACGCTGCGCCGACGTATGTGATTGATGCTCCGGGTGGTGGTGGAAAAATCGTACTGCAGCCGGATGCGGTTGTTGGTCGTGACGGCAGTGATCTGCTGCTGCGGAATTTTGAGGGCAAGGTGTTTCGTTATCCGGACCACGAAGGTGGCACTGTGGGAACACACCTTTCCTGAGTGCCCTTCGAATAGTTGCGGATAGCAAACCCATGGCTGCGCCCGTGGTCTTCGTGCTGATTCTGATCAGACGCGAATAGAAACGATCACGTCTCAACACCGACAGGGAGTTGTGACCTCGTCGGTGCAGGACTGCCACGGGTTCTGATCAGAATTCATCGCGTGGAACTCAGCCAGCTGGCCGAGTTCCAAGCCGGGACCTGCGGCCGGCGTGGAAGAACTCTCCGACCTCTAAAACTCGGCATGGCCGGGCGTTCGTGGGAACGGGATCACGTCACGGATGTTGGTCATTCCCGTGATCAGCAGCACAGCTCGTTCCAGCCCCAGCCCGAATCCTGCGTGCGGCACCGTGCCGTACTTGCGCAGATCGGTGTACCACCAGTAGTCCTCAGGATTGAGGTGGCACTCGTGCATGCGCTGCACCAGCACATCCAGACGTTCTTCACGCTGACTTCCGCCGATGATTTCGCCGACCCCGGGCACCAGCACGTCCATCGCACGCACCGTTTTTCCATCGTCGTTGCAGCGCATGTAGAACGGTTTCAGAGTCCGCGGGTAGTTGTAGAGGATGACAGGCTGGCCGAAGTGCTCTTCCGTCAGAAATCGCTCATGTTCGGTCTGCAGATCACTGCCCCATTGAACCTGGTAATCGAAACGGCGACCGCTGTTCAGAATGATTTCGATCGCTTCGGTGTAGGGCAGACGAATGAAGTCTTTGGAGCGGATGCTTTCGAGACGTGCCATCACCCCGGTATCGATCCGCTGACTGAAAAACTCCATGTCCTCACTGCAGTCGTTCAGGACGTCATTCACCATGGTTCGAATGAAGGATTCCGCCAGATCCATGTTGTCATTCAGGTCGTAGAAGGGCATTTCCGGTTCTACCATCCAGAACTCCGCCAGGTGGCGCGTAGTGTTGCTGTTTTCGGCGCGAAAGGTGGGGCCAAAGGTGTAGCAATCGCCGACGGCCGTGGCGTAAGTTTCGGCCTCCAGTTGTCCGCTGACGGTCAATGAGGCGGGTTTGCCGAAAAAGTCCTGTTTCCAGTCGATCTGATCGATTTGTTTTCTGGCCAGCAGCGCCAGATCCAGTGTGGTGACCTGAAACATTTCCCCGGCCCCTTCACAGTCCGACGTGGTGATGATGGGGGTATTGAGATAGAGGAAACCGCGTTTCTGAAAAAACGAATGGATGGACCAGCTGATGCGGTTTCGCACACGGGCCACTGCACCGAAGGTATTGGTGCGAGCTCGCAGGTGCGCGATGTCCCGCAGAAACTCCATCGTGTGTCCCTTTTTCTGCAGCGGGTACGACACTGGATCTGCAGTTCCGAGAACTTCCAGTGAGGTCGCCTGCAGCTCGATGCGCTGGCCCTTACCGGGTGAATCCTTCAGCAGTCCCTCAACGGACACGCTGGCGCCGGTGGTCACCAGCTTGATGGTTTCTTCGTAGCCCGGGACCGTGTTTTCCACCACGATCTGCAGATTCTTCATGCAGCTGCCGTCATTGAGCTCGATGAATGAGAAGCCATTTTTGGAATCCCGGCGCGTGCGAACCCAGCCTTTGGCGACAATCTGAGTCCCGGCCTGTCCATCCTGAAGAATGCGGGCGATGCGAGTGACTGGCATGTTGGAAAATCCGGTAACAGAGACAGGGGAGAAAGGGATCCGGCCGGCCCCGCGGCAGAACGGATTGCACGTGGTCGCAGGCCCCGGAGGGCAGGACGAACCACGCAGCAAAAATCCGTGGACGGCGGAGACGGCTGGCGGAATGATGGGGCAAAATGGCAAATTCGGCAAGGCAGGCCTGAGTGACGTCCGGAGACAGGAATCCTGATCGTCGGCAGCCCTGCCTGATCGCATTTACGTCAGGCCGGGGATGGGATCACTGTGGTAGACCAGATGGGGGCGGTTCAGATCATCGTGCCAGGCCACGGTCTGTGGCACTCCGAGTGCCTGATAAATGGTCGCCGCCAGATTTTCCGGGCGTTGAGGATCCAGTGCGGGCCATGCTCCGATGGCATCGGTTTCGCCCACAACGCGTCCCCCCTGAATTCCGCCTCCGGCAAGAAATACCGACTGCACTGCGCCCCAGTGATCACGGCCCGGTTGTTTGTAATGCGCGGGCAGCAGCGTGATACGGGGCGTGCGGCCGAATTCTCCGGCCATGACAATCAGTGTCTGATCCAGCAGCCCCGATTCGGAAAGATCGTCCAGCAGCGCTGACAGTGCGCGATCTGTGGGCGGAAACAGGTTATCCTTCAGATGGGGAAACGCGTTTCCGTGGGTATCCCAGGTTTCATCATTACCCAGATTGACCTGCACCAGATTGACCCCGGATTCAACCAGCCGACGGGCCATCAGCAGCGACCAGCCGAACGAGTTGCGTCCGTAGCGGTCCTGAACCGCATCGGGGGCTCGTGTCACATCCAGTGCCTGGCGAACATGGGAATCCGTCAGCAGTGAAATGGCACCCTGACGATGGCGATCGAAATTTTCCACCTGGGCGGCGGTCTCCAGCACATCACACTGCCGCTCCAGTTCGCTCAGCAGCGAGACACGACGGGAGAGTTGCGGGTGTGTCAGCCCGTGGGCCAGAGTCAGACTGGGCGCTTCGAACAGCCGTTTGTCGGCAAGACCACGGTCCTGATGATCAAAGCGATGAGTGGGAAAGGCCCCGTAGGAGGTGCTGTGGAACGGCGACGCTTCGATAAACCAGGGATTGCGCTGGTGCCCCATGGCTCCGGCATACTGCCCCGGAATGACACGACCGGAGTAATGCACGAGTTGTTCAGGGAGCACGGCCGCTGGGGGCAGATTGTTGCGAGGGCGCGTCACCGTTCCGGCCACTGCAGCGATACTGGGCCAGTCCTGAGGACGTGGCAGGTTGGGATTGAATCCGGGCGGTAGTTCGGTCCGCCCCGTCAGCATGATGTGGTGTCCGGCAGAGTGATCGTTTGAGGGATGCCCCAGCGATCGACACAGTGACCAGAGATGGCTGCGGAGGGCCAGCCCCGGCAAGTGCTCACAAATCTGCAGGCCTGGGGTGGCCGTTGAAATCGGCGCAAATTCACCACGCACCTCGGCCGGCGCCTGTGGCTTCATATCGAAGCTGTCGTGCTGCCCCAGACCACCGGACAGAAAAATGTAAATGCACGCCTTGAAAGGAGCGGGGGCCGGATTGTCGGCGGTCATCGCCCTCAGCCCCTGAACGTGATTCATTCCCAATCCCAGCAAGCCAATCCGGCCCACCTGCAGAGCGGTGCGGCGGGCGATGCGAGGGTGGCCAAACTGATGGTGGCTGAGCGGCATAGGTCACCTCGGCGGGAATTTTTCAGCTCATGGCCCAACAGCCTGCAGAACGGC
>JBDKIW010000518.1:0-28788 GCA_039796955.1 Planctomycetota bacterium | reverse complement strand
TTTTCAATGCCCGGTCGCAGCGGCAGAATCCAGACCGCAAACCTTCGCAGTTGATTCATCGATCCGCAGACTCACGCATGCCGTCGCGTTGCGACTCTGCAAATTCATTCCTTCGCGTGACCTCGGATTGGCATCCGAGGCTGTCACCTGCCGTCGCGTTGCGACTGAACGGCAGGAGTCATGGCGTTGCTGGTGAATTGCGAAGCAACGGCATGTGTGCCGGCAATGAACGAACGCAACAATCCGGATCAACGTAGCGCGCACGAACACTCGGCCAACCAACACGTTGAATGGGGCGACGGCTGAATCACAAAACACACCGCTTTTGGGGAGACAAACCGCGGCCAGCCATCCGGGATGGCGAAATGGCGTTCAACTAAAAGATCGTCGCGTTTCGCTCCGCCGAAACGTGCGCCCTGCGTTCTCCAGCACACCGGCGAACGGGGGGTGTCAACCCACCGAGACCTCCGTATGTGTTGTTGTGCACGTCAAAGTTTTCGTCTCGGTGGGCTCACGCCGCACCGCTCGCCTTTTGGGACAGACGCCGGATCTCCCTCATGATCCTCACCCGCACCTCGTGCTCGTGCTCGTGCTCGTGCTCGTGCTCGGAGTGTCAGCATCCTCCCTTGATCTCAGATCTGCAACACCAATTCTCAGCCAAAAAATTCCCCCGGTTGCTGGTGAATTGCGAAGCAATGCCATGCGTGCCGCCAAGCAGCGATCACAACAATTCGGATCGCCGTTTCGAACACGGGCGTTCGGCCAATCAACGTGCTGAATGTAGCAACGGGAAATCCGGGCTGGTCGACTCGTTTCGCCCCGTTGGGGTTTTATCGCGGCGAACACTCTGCATTCCACGGACTGACCGGCCATGGCTACATCCTATCGCCGCTCCGCGGCTGAATCGCAAAATCAGGTGAACTCATATTTGCCAAACACAAGGGATTTCGCCAGAGAACTCAAGCCATCGGTACAGACATCTCGTCGTCTGCCGCTTTGATGAGGTCGCACTGGTTCCCACGGGCAGGCCCGGCTAAACTCTATAGGGTCGGATAACAGGCATGTCGCTGGGCAAGGGATTGTCATCATGAATCGTGGGAAAGAGAATCGTTCCCGGCAACCATTCGAACGCAAAGCCATCTTCCTGATGCTGCTGGCGTTCGCGAGCCTGATGTGTTTCTGTTCGCCACTGCTGGCTCAACAGCCAGAGGCATCCGTGCCAAAGCAACCGTCGTTTCTCAGTGTTCGCGAGTTTCTGGCGGCAGGCGGAGCCATTGGCTATGTCATCATGTTTCTCAGTTTTGTCATGGTGGCTGTGATGGCCGATGCCGCCATCAGTCTGCGTCGTACGGTGTTCATGCCCCCCGGTCTGGCGGAAGAAGTGCACCGGCTGCTGGCCGAGCGCAAACCCCAGGAAGCGCGATCGCTGTGTATGAACCATCCGGGATTTCTCAGTCAGGTTTTGATGGCCGGACTGGATGAGTGCAGTTCCATGGCCTGGCCTCCGATTGAGAAAGCCATGGAGGATGCCGCCGGCGACCAGGCGGCGCGTGTCTCCCGACGCATTGAATATCTCTCTGTCATCAGTACCCTGGCGCCGATGCTGGGACTGATGGGAACGGTCTGGGGGATGATCGTGGCCTTCATGGAATTCGAGCTGAAGGCAAATCCCCAGATTTCAGAGCTGGCTCCCGGGATTTACAAAGCCCTCGTCACCACGCTGCAGGGCCTGGGTGTCGCCATCCCATGCATTGGTGGGCTGGCGTTTTTCCGAAGCCGAATCGAAGATCTCGCGACGGAAAGCACACTGTTGGCCGCTCATGTGTTCGCAGATTATCGCCGAACACTGCAGTCCCGGCGTGCCGCACCTGCGAAAGACAGTCCCGTCGCAAAATAGTTGTGCAGGCTTTTCATGGGGAATGGCCCTTCTGCCTTCCAGGGCGATCCCTCAACACAACAGGGCCACGGTTTCAGCAACCGTGGCCCCGTGAAAGCGAACACAAGCTGGCAGTCAGCTCAGTGGACTCGATGTCCGGGAACAGCGCCCTGATCCGGAGACAACAGGAACACTTCGGCCCCACCTGCTCCACTGGCACAGATCATTCCCTGACTGAGCCCGAATTTCATCTGTCGGGGCTTCAGATTGGCGACACAGATGACCAGTCGGCCGACGAGATCTTCCGGCTTATACGCGGCTTTGATCCCTGCGAAAACATTTCGAGTTTCACCACCACCCAGCGACAGTGTCAGCTGCAGCAGCTTATTCGCGCCCTCGACGTGATTGGCCTCCAGCACGCGCGCCACTCTCAGGTCAACCTTCGTAAAGTCATCAATCGTGCATTCTGCTGCCAGCGGTTCATTCTTCAATGCATCGCCGGAATCCTGCCACGTATCGGCCGGGTGAAATGCCGGACCCGCGGGGGTCGGTGCAGCAGCCGCTGCTGCAGTCTGTTCCGCTGCTGTTTCCTGTTTGCTGTCTTCAAGCATGGCTTCAACCTGTTTCATTTCAAGACGTTTCATTAAGTGCTGAAAGGGACTGACCATAGTCCCGGTCAACGGAGTCTGAGAATCACTCCAGTGTTCGATTGGCTGGTTGAGCAAATCAGCCGTCTGCTGCGCCAGTTCCGGAAGTACGGGTTTCAGGTAGATGACGATCTGTCGGAACAGATTCAGGGTGACTGAGCAGACATCTCTCAACTCTGCCGCTCGAGCCGGGTCTTTGCGAATCACCCAGGGCTGACGCTCATCAACGTATTTGTTGGCCCGGTCGGCCAGCGCCATAATTTCACGGATGGCCGCATTGTAGTTGCAGTCTTCATAAAAACCCGCGATCAGCTCGCCGCGTGCCGCCCCGTCGCCAAACAATCCTCCGTCGTCCGGATACGTGTCTGACAGGGTCTGTCCCGCCAGAAACCCGGCGGAACGAGATGCCAGGTTGACCACTTTATTGACAAGGTCCGTATTCACGCGGGCCACAAATTCCTCAAGGTTCAGATCCAGATCATCCAAACCAGGCCCCAGCTTACTGGCGTAATAATAGCGCATCGCTCCAGGTGGCAAATGTCGCAGCCACGTGGAAGCCATCAGGAATGTGCCTCGGGACTTGGACATCTTTTCGCCACCGACGGTCAGAAAGCCATGCACATGTACCTTTGACGGCAAGTTGCAGTCGGCTGTTTTCAGCATCCCCGGCCAGAACAGAGTATGAAAGTAGGTGATGTCCTTCCCGATGAAATGGTGTATCTCCGCAGAAGATTCTGAACTCCACCAGCTGTTGAAATCATCACCTGTTCGCTGACACCATTCCTTTGTCGACGCCATATAACCAATCGGCGCGTCGAACCAGACGTACCAGTAGTTACCGGGATGGTCGGGGATCTCAAACCCGAAGTACGGCGCTGGACGAGAAACGTCCCAGTCACGCAGGGGATCTCCAAGGAAGTTGCCCTTCAGATAGCGTGCGACTTCCGGCTGCAGGTGATCACCCTCCTGTGACCACTGCTGTAGAAATTCATGCAGTTGTTCCAGTTCGATAAACAGGTGTTCGGCCGTCCGGATTTCCGGGATGGCATTCGACAGCACACTGCGAGGATCCCGGAGATCTGCCGGCGTGTACGTCGCGCTGCAGGAACTGCAGTTATCCCCCGGCTGGTCAGCAGCACCACATCGGGGACAGGTGCCACGAACAAAGCGATCGGCAAGAAAGGTTCCGACCACGGGATCGTATAATTGCTGCACGTCTTTCTGGCGAACCAGTCCCCGACGACGAATCGCCGACCAGATCTGGTGACAGAGTTCGCGATTTTCCGGACTGTTTGTGCTGCCGTAGTTGTCAAATTCAATCTGAAAGCCGGCAAAGTCGCGAAGATGCGCTTCGCGCATGTCCGCAATCACCGCTTCCTCAGATCGCCCCTCACGACGCGCACGAATCATGATGGCCGTGCCATGAGTATCGTCTGCACAAACGAACAGGCAGCGGTGACCACGCATCTTCTGGAAACGCACCCAGATATCCGTCTGAATGTATTCCACAAGGTGGCCAATATGGATGTGACCGTTTGCATAAGGCAAGGCGGCCGTCACCAGTATCTGTCGCGACATTCTTTCTTTCCCGCTCTCTCTGTCCCAGATCCGGAATTGATCTTCGAGGCTCAACGCAGCCAACTCACCTGGCCGTCGTCCCACCAATTCCACCTGCAGCTGATCCAAAATTCCAGAAGCCAAACCACAACTGTCCTGCACCTGCCCGGGTTCGCTGCCAATCCCCAATGGATGCTGCCTCCGGGCAAGTCTTTCAGGTGCAGTTTCGATTGACAGCCCATTGTCGTCAACGGGTTCGCAGAGTCCGATCAGAAGTTCTTTGGAATCCCCGTTTTTTTCATGGCTGACGCCCGCCCCCGCCGAAGCCGCACGTGCGTATTCAAAGCTCACCATGTATTCAGCATCACTCCAACTCGTCACTCTCCGCACAACTGCTTTATTCGGCCTGCCTCTGCCGCCGATCAGGACAAGTTCACCGCCCTCAACCTCCCAACTGCTACATCCCTCCACTCACGCTTTTACGGCATAACGCCTATCAGCCCCACAGACCGCAATGCGCGATCCCCAAAACTGCGTAACGGTGTGAGTATTCCCACTCAGAATTTGCAGAACATGCAGATGGAAGCAAAACTTTCCGTCAACAATGGTGGTTTTCCCGCCTTACTTCTGCCCAATCTGAGGCATCCAGCAATGAGTGACACGAACCTTCTGACATCAGCGGCGGCCGGATTTGTCGACCGTCGTGTGCGTTCCAGTGACCAAAGCCCCAACGGCGTGGAACGACGCCAGTTTCGCGATGGTGACCGTTCCCAGCGTCCCGAAGTGGCGGAACTGGCTGATGCCATCGACGATTACAAGATCAAGCATCGTCGACGCTTCATCACCTTTGAAGAACTCTACGAAGTCATGATCGGACTGGGTTACCACCGCTGAACCGGTGGACTTCCCTCCGAACATCTCATACACAGACCGACCGGTGAGCTGGTTGCCGTCTCTGCAATGCGTATCCTGACGTCGCTGCCCGTCGGAAAGCGAGGTAATCCTCATCGCGGGAAATGCAGGTCGACACGATCGTGTGTCGTGTAGAATCGCCACCCACTGCCATCCCTGAGCAGCATACCGCTGGATTTGTTTTCCTCAACGGGCCTTAACGGACTTGTGGCTTTTCGCCAGTTGCGCAGGTCCGAGGACTCGGCAAGATAGGGCACCCAGCGCCGTGGCTTCTTTTCGTCGCCCGTGCCATGCAATACAGCCACGTAGCGGTCGCCCACCTTCTGCACCTGGTTCATGGCGAGCATCTGCCGATCGAACGCGTCCGGGCCCCGACTTATCACCGGAGTATCACTAACATTGGTCCAGACCTTCATATCCGTCGAAGTCGCCAGCCACACCCCTTCATCGCGTCGCTCATAAAACAGATACCAGCAGCCGCTCTCGAAGTACGCCGTCGGCGTGCCATAGGGACCAGGCGGTATCGGCTGACCATTCTCCAGTCGCACATCCAGCGTTCCACGACGAGTCCACGTCACACCATCCGCTGACTCCATCAACTGGGCCTGATCTTCAAAGCCCTCCGAAAACATGTAGTACACGCCCTCGTGCCTGACCACCATCATGTCTTCAACCCAGTACTCCGAGACCAGCGGATTCTTCTCTGAACGCTTCCAGTGAATCCCGTCAGGTGACGTTGCATAGCCCAGTTTCATCGTCACCGGAGACTCGTCCGGATCGTAGCCTGTGTACCAGAGCTTCCAGCCACCGTCTTCCTGAAGAATCCAGCCTCGCTCCCGAATCTTTGCGTCCCAGGCTCCGGCCTGCGCCGTAAAGACCGGAGCAGTCGCCCCGACACTGAACTGTGCCGGCAGTTCATCAGCCGGTGCCAGAGCAGAAATCACAAGGGCTGTCCACAGGCAGCCAGCAATCAGAGTTCCACGAATCGTCACAGACAGCGTCCCCTGAAAAAACGACTTCAACGTAAAACTGGTGCAGCGGCAGAGTTTTCCATAACTCACTATCAACAATGTCCGGCACCAGCCGTGCTGCAGAAACAACAACAGCCCGGCAGATTTCTCTCCGGGCTGCTGCCTGCATCTGTATCTACGTCAGTCAGAATTAATCCGGCAGACGCTTGAGACTGACATTACGGAACTGTACGGCATCACCGTGGCCAGCAAATCCAAAGTATCCGGACTTGCGATCTTTGCCGGGATGCGGGCGATCTCCAAGGAACTCTGTCACTTTGCTGACGTCCGCATTCAGAATCACGTTGCCGTTCAATTCCACGCGAATCGTTGTGCCGTTGACCGTGACTTCCTGATAATTCCACGCACCAGCAGGACGCAGAAATCCGCGTTTTGCTGCCGCCATTCCATAAACTGAACCGTGGTACTGACGCGCATCCAGCTTTGCATAATTGGCGTGCTCGTTGTCCAGCACCTGCAGTTCGCACATCGCGTCATAGGCCGGATCACCCTTGCCGTCGGTGCGGATGGCGAGCCCGTTGTTGCCTGACGGTGGAGTCAGAAACTCCAGACGCACTGCGAAGTTGGCGTACTCTTCACTGGTGTGGAGGATTCCGCCCTTGCCCTCTTTGCAGCGAATCGTGCCGTCAACAACCTCATAGTTGTCGGCCGCTCCGGCCCAACCTGCCAGATCCTTGCCATTAAATGCAGATACGAACCCTTCAGACTCGTGCTTTGCCAGAATTGCATTGGCTTCTTCTGCGGGAATCTCACGTACAAAAATGTTCCGCCAGCGAATCTCACCACCATGCGTCTGCAGACACACCGGGCCTTTGGCAAAGAGCGGACTTTCGCGATCCCAGTAGTTTTCCATGATGGCGTTGTCGACAACCATCTGTCCATTCAGCCACACACTAGTGCGAGCACCAATCTGACGAATTCGGAAGCTGTTCCATTCGCCGAAGGCCTTGTCGGCTTTAACGGAAGGATCTTTCCCTGCAGCACCGGCGCTGTTGTTCCACAGCCCACCACTGCCCTTGTCAGCTCCCAGCTTGAACTTGGACTCTTCCGTATAGTCCCAGATCTGTACCTGAGGATTGGCTTTGAGGTAAATCCCACTGTCTGCCAGTGGCACCGTTTTGTAATCGATCAGCATTTCGTAGTCGGCGAATTCCTCGTCAGTCACGAGGTAGGCGCCATGCCCATCGTTGACCAGTTCGCCGTTTTCGACAGTCCAGTGCTGTTTGGCGTCGTTGGTCCACTCAGTAATCTGCTTCTTCCGCATCTCCTCGGGCATTCTGGCAAGATCACGCGGATCAAAGTGCGGCATGCCATGCCAACCCTCAAGATCCTTGCCGTTGAAAATGGCCCGAAATCCTTCCGGTGGCTCAGCGGCTGACAGGGATGACGATACAAGAAGGAGGAACGCAGCGGCAAGTGATGCCAGTGAGGGCGTTCTGATCATGGTTAGTGGTCTCCGGGGAAGGCCAGAATGCGGAGGGTAAACAGGCATGCGATCAGCAAGTGCCTGATCAGCCTGGCAGAATAACCGAATTCCGTAGCTTCGGAAATACATCCGGGATCAAGTCCAGGGAAAATGAGCCGTGTTTCCGGCAATTCCCCAACCCCAACCCTGTTTTCCAGCGTGAGATCCGCGGTTTCAGGGTGCGAGGGCCAGCGGGAGCTCCTTCACAAACAGGATCTCGCCCCGCTGCGGAAACTCTGGTTTCAGCGACAAGTCGAACGCCGCCGGCATCGCCGTGCGAACCAGAAAAATCACTCGGTCTCGGGGGAATTCAAGGTCACCAAGGCTGAATCGCCGAGCACTTTTCAGGCCGCGGCGAACCAGCAAGGCGTCCACGAATTGTCGCTCCGTGATCTCGCCCTCCGGGGCCCCAGTCACAGTCGCCATCGCCATATTTCCCCACTCAGCAACATCGCAGAATTCCCGCAGGTACCGAGCCGGTCCACCAACGATCAATTGCCCGTTTCGCTCATCCAGTGTCAACGCATGAATTCGATCTCCGTAGGCCACCCACGCTTTTGTCGTTTCACCCGTCGGAAAACGCTTCCCCACACGAATGGCCAATTGCGACAACTCCTGCCCGTTCACCAGAAACGACTCCACTCGTGATTCCCAGTCCGGCAGTTCCAACCGCCGCCGTGTGACCAACGGCTCCCGACTGAACGGAGGAAGTCGACTGATCAGCGATGCGTTGTCGCCCGCCGTCACCACCGCCCCGGTGCTCTCTTCGTCCAGCCCGGAGGCAATCAGGGTCTGACGACCTTTGTCCTCCACCCGACAATCCGTCCCATCGGTCACAAAGACTTCACTGAACTGCAGGCAACTCCAGTGAGTCTGGTCTTCCGATTCCGCAATGCCATAGGAACGCCACGAACTCGATTCGCCGTAACCCCGCTGTCCAAGCCACAGGAAAAGACCGCTGAAAACTGCCACAATGATCAGCACGGCAGCAATCGCCTGTCCCGTCCGTATGCCTCGCCTCTGCGCAAGATGCCAGCATCCAGGATACATGATCGCCGAATACAGCAGGCAGCAGAGTCCAATCAACCACCAGGCATGCGATGGTTCCACCTGTTTCGACAACACATCAAACAACGTTCCGTCGGATAAGCTCATCAGTGCCACCAGTTGACGCGAATGAACCGTGACTTCATCGTCCCGGAAATCGAATTTCCTGATCGCGACAGCGTTCACAACCTCCTCTGTCAAATCGTTCCGCTGAAACTCATGCCGCACGACCCGGCCCGCCCCCACGGCGTATTCCGCAAATGGCTCATTCAGCGCCGAGAGGATTCCGGAGAATCTCAGCCGTTGACGATTTCTGTCCAGCATCAGATGCAGTTCACCACCCCGCTGAAGCCATGCCAGCAAAGCCGTCTGACGTGGCTCTTCCCATTCCGGTACATGGTCCATGAATAACGCATGCAGGCCATGTGTTGCCGTGGCATAAGGTGGAAACACGTCTTCCGGCATATGGCGAATTGAATCCGGCTGCCGCTGCAAACCCGCGGCAGGATCCAGCAGCACCGTCACCAGTCGTACCGAGTTTGATTTGCCGCTGACACCCGCTTCCCACACCGGATCAGGCTGGGCTCGCTGCCCCAGATCCAGAGTCGCTGACTCCGTCTGCAGCCGAATCTCCCAGGAGCTCAGATTGCCCGTGATATACGGATAAAACTGCACCCAGCGGCGCGACGACGGTCCCAGAAACACGGAGACTTCATGCCGCGCCCCCTCGCTTCGAATCAGCCCGGAGACTTTCTGGATCGTCAACGTCCCTTCAATCGCCTCGTCACTCAGATTGTCCAGCAACAACGAGAACGGCTGAAACTCTCCCGCCACAACCCGACCGTCGAACCCCCAGTACACATCCACGATCCGCACGGACGCCGCGTTTTGCGCAATTGCCTGCGAAAAACCGCACGAAAGCTCGATCAATGCAACAGCAACCACTGCCAGGGCACGCATCCCGGGATCGCCCATTCAACCTCCCCCTCAAATCCTGTTGGTCCTGCGGCAAACAGGGCTGCCGTCTGCCGTAATGGTCGATCACTCTGACTTCACAGAAGTTGACTCCTACCGAAGTCAACCCGGCTGAAGGCCACCGATCGATTCGGGCTGCAAAAACAGTTCTTCGTCATTTCGCCCCAGCATCTTCGGGCTGCGACGTAATGCCAGTCGTCGCAGTCCCCAGCACAGACCGCTGTGCCAGCCAATAACCCAGAGAGTGGCGATGAATTCGAGCAGCGGATTCTCCACAGCCTCACGAAGGTACAGCACATCACCAGAACGGAATGCCCCGGATGTGATCGATGTCAGAAACTCATCATTCGCCTGCAGGACCCCATCGATCCGCATCATCCGCATCAGGGTTCGCCCACCCAGACCGATGTAGCTGGAATCCTCCTGCCAGTCATAACCATAGTTGTAGTTGTAGTAACCGCCGCGGCTGCCACTCCCGTCCATAAACGGATACCGTTGAAAATCCAGAACCGTCCACGACAGAAAGATCCATGATCCAAGGACAATCAACGCGGTCATGACTGAACGCGCCTGCGTCAGGCTGCGAGCACCACAGTTGATGGCCACCCATGCAATGGTATGCATCAGCATCCACGTCGACAGAAGACTAAACCCGCCATAAAGACACAGCAGCAGCAACTGCAGTAGCATCCCCGCCTGCAGTGCTAAAGAAAAATTGATGTACATCAGCATCAGCGTCAAATGAACACTCATGATCGGAGCGGCCAGAACCAGCATCAGGCGGTTCATCCCCATGACCTTCTGTAACAGAATGGAGGCTCCCGTCATCGGTGTCGACAGCAGGGCATCCATCGTCTCCCGCGCCCGCTCAGAGGATAACAGCGTCGAGGCCTTCACGGTCAGAATCATCATCACGACAGCCCAGATTACCAGCATCAACTCAGAGAGCCCCCGCATCCGGAAGTCCGAGCCCTGAATCGCTACCAGCAGACAGAAAAACAGGACCGGCAATTCCAGCACCAGCAACATCCGAATCAGGTATCGCGCTTTGCCAAGGGATTTTTTCTCCCGTTCCCGCCACGCCACCGGATCACTCTCCGGATAAGACTCCCGATCCGAAATGATCATCACTCCGCCCGCACGCTGGTTGAGTCGATTAAAGAATGCATCCGCTCTCCGAAACACTCGCAGCAACAGCGAGGACTGACTGACAAAGGCCCGTCGAAACAACAGAAACCGCGTCAATAACAGACAAAAGCCTACAAAAAACATCACGGGAAGTGTCGCCAGCATCACAGCCACCAGCGGATACTCAGGCGGAACCAGCCTGCGAAAAAACTCCAGCAGACTGCCAGACGCTGCCGGCATTGCACTGTCCACCCAGATCCGAAACGGCGTGGGCAGATTCGCTCCCATAATCTGTGTTAATGTGAACAACACACCTGTCAGAACATAAGAGGCGATAAAGGCCCCCACTGTCGTGGAATACCAGGCACTGCACAGCAGTCCAATCGACGCGTACAGCAGGCATTCCCAAAGCACAAGCCAGATGGTTGCCGACAGCAGATTCTGGTCAACTCCTCCAAGCGAATACACAAAAGCCAGGACCGGAAAGGCCAGAATCAGGACGCTCAGCATCGGCACCAGACGACTGCCCAGCTTCTCCAGCACAATCGTCATCGGCGAAAGGCGCGTCACAAAGAGCGTTCCGAGCGTGTTCCGCTCCTTCTCGATCGTGATCGAGCCACAGACCATGGACGGCATCAGAATCTGAATCGCCGGGAACAGCAACCAAACCAACTGCGGAAAGGCCACCCCGCCCGCCCCCAGCAGCTTTTGTGTCAGGTTCAGACCACTGGAATAGGGCGAGTTCAGATAGTCAGACAGGGTCTGACTGACAAAATACATAGCGACGCTGAGAATCACCAGCGCGCCCACAATCCGTACCACGTACGTTCTGCGTCGCGCAGCCAGTTCCGTCAGCTCCCTGCGAAGCAGCGGAAGTTCAGGAATCAGTCGCAACAGCCTCATGCCGTCTTCCCTTCCGTCAACTTCATAAAGGCCGTCTCCATGTCCATCGCTTCCGGCTGAAACATTGTGAGCCTGGCCTTTGCAGCCACCAGGGCTTCATGCAGGTCCGCAATCGACGTGTCCTGTTCCTGCAGTCGAATCGCCCAGCGATCCACCTGCTGCTCAACCTCATGCACGCCCGCAATCTGCTGAACCCGAGCATACAACTCCGGACTGGGATTCTCCACACGAATGTGGACCAGCCGCATCACCTGCAGCTGTCGATAAATCTCCTCCAGCGATCCCTGTGCCACCATCCGTCCCAACTCGATAATCCCGATCCGCGTACACAACTGACTCAATTCCGAAAGAATGTGACTGCTGATCAAAATCGTCTTGCCCATCTCTCGCAACGCTTTCAGCAATTCACGCATCTCAATCCGGGCGCGCGGATCCAGCCCGCTCGATGGCTCATCCAGCAACAGCACCTGCGGATCGTGCAGCAGTACTCGCGCCAACGCCAGACGCTGCTTCATCCCCCGCGAAAGACCATCCACCGGCGAATGGGCTTTATGAGTCATGTCAGTGAGCGTCAGCACGTCGTCAATCGTTGACTTCCGCTTCTCCATCGGAATCCGATAAGCCGCCGCGAAAAAATGCAGATACTCCAGCGACGTCAGGTCTTCGTACACTCCAAAAAAGTCGGGAACGAAGCCCATCACGTCCCGCACCTTCTGCGGCTGACGCAGCACATCCAGACCACACACACTGGCAAGCCCCTGAAACTTCGGCTGCAGTGTTGCCAACACGCGAAATGTCGAAGATTTCCCGGCTCCGTTCGGGCCAATAAACCCAAAGACTTCGCCCTGAGGTATGTCCAGGGAAATCCCTTTCACCGCCTCGAACTTTCCGTACGTCACCCGCAGGTTCCGCAAACTGATCGCCATCGGCTTCGAGACCACCGCGCTCGCTCCCACTCCCGGTTGCACCTGTTCCATAACCCGCCTCCTCACTCGATCAACGTCGTCTGCTGCCCCTGATCAGCCCCACACCCGAACAAACGGCCCCGCGCCGTCTCCAGCATCACTTTCCCACGCTCACTGCCCCACCGGCACAGTAGCCGCCTGCTCATTTCCCCCGGGAACTACTCCGGGAACAACTCCGGATGCCACCACATAACGACGGCGAAAGACGTCCACCTTTCCCGGTCGAACTCGGCCGATCACCAGCACATACTCCTCCGGATTGCTGGCATCCGACATTGCAAGGTCTTCCAGATGGGAAGATCCCTGCGGCGACAACTGACTGACAATCGAAAAAATCCCCCGATTGGCAGTCACCTGAGTCGGCAAGCTCTCAGCGGCATCAATCATTCCCAGTGAAGACGCCACCCACTGTTGCGATTCCCCCCCGGAAAGCTGCACACCGGGATCCTGCAACTCATAAGTCAAACGCTGAATCGATCCGGAATGCATCACAAACCCAAAATACTGCCCCTCAGCCCCGGCCGAGATGGCACGAAGACTGCCGGAGAGTCGCGCTATCCCTTCAGTCGTACTGACCAGAGACGTATCCTCCCAGTCTATCCCGGGGACATTCACCTCCTCAGGCTCCAGCGTCGTCGTTCGCAGAGTCACCGGAGACCACTGCTGTACTTCCTGAACCGCTTCAAATGCCTGTGGAAACGTTCCGGAGTAATAAAGTGGTTTGTCGGCTGGCCGAACCATTTGCCGCCGAAAATCCGCCTGCTGCATTCCTGTATTCGCCTGCACAACAAGCGCCCGTCGATACGCCTGCTGAACATCTTCCCGATGGTCGTAGAACAATGTCTGCAGTGTCGTCTGTCTCACAGGGGTCCCAGCTTCCCCTAAATCCGTAATGACCATCACCCCCTCTTTTAAGTCGCTACTCATGTACGCATGAGCCACAACAATGGTCAAAAACGTAAAGCAGGCTGTCACCAGGGGAAACACAACCCATGTGTATTTCCGCAACTGCAGCCACCCCAGCACAAAATAGTCCACCGGGCCAATCATCAGCACGTACCCGATCAGAATCAATGCAATGACCTCTGTCGGCACCATCGCCACATCCGATGGCAACATCCCATTCTCAATCTCAGGCAATGACAAACCTGCGTCAGGGTTCAGACGAAATCCCCGGTAGACACTCCGAATCGAGGACGGATCCACGTAGTATCGTCCATCGCGCTCTGTCCATTCCACCCGCCCTAATCCCTCTACCCACATCGACGGTGTCGTTTCCATGAAAATCCCGCTGTCATCCTGCTTCGCCTCAGGAAACCACATCCGCACCAGGTTCAGATCATTCAGGAAACTCGCGGACGCTTCCGTCCGCAGGATGCTGTCCTGACGAAGCTTCCAGAGAAATCCCAGTAACTTTCCGTTCATCAGCGGCTGACTCAGCAGTGCCGTCAGATCTTCCTGACGCGGCAGCAGTACCGCACGCCCCAACCCGTAATGACTCATGACCACTCGATCAGTAGCGCCATCCACAAATGACAGACGCCCATCAGCATCCTGCATCAGGTCGCTCTCACTCCCCAACCCCTGCTTCATCACCGTGCGCAGGAAATTCAGATGCCTGCCCTGCAGTGGTTCCGCCGCCAGCACGCACAAACTTCCCCCAGCCCGAACCCAGATGCCCAGCCCGCGCAGCTGTTCTTCCGACATCTGCGCCAAACCACCGTCACTCAGAAGCACTACGTCAAAGGCGCAATACCCCAGAGGATCCTCGGGCAGATCGCCAATGTCCCATTCTGACGCATGATGTACCGCCAGAACCTCGGTCCTGGCCGAGTTGGCTCCCTGCCCCTGCCCCTCATCGACGGTCTGACCATTCTCGTTGTCCGAGTTACCTGATGAAGGAAGTAACTGCTGCAACAGAAGCCGCTCCTCCAGTAACCTGCGGTTAACAGAAGCAGTGCGATTTCGCGGATCGTCTGAGGCACTGCACAGCAGAAAACCACGCTCATAGGCACTGGTCATCAGCAGGTCAAAGGGCTCCGGCGGATTGAGGCGATCGGGAATCGAACTCAGTGGAATCCGCTCATTCTCCGTCACAAACCACGCCTGAACAGCCCAGTTGCGCGTGTCTGATGTTTTCAGCGGCGGCAGCAGCATCGTGAATTCCAGATCCTGGCCCGCCAACACCAGTCCTTCCCGGCGCACCGTCGCAATCCGGTCCGTGTCCGACAGCATCTCCAGAGCATCATGGATCCGCAACTCCAGCGATCCCTCCAGATACTGCGGATCGTTGTATTCCAACCGCACACGCACTGGAACCGGCGCAGCAGATCTCGTCCTGATGGAGATCAGGTCCAGTTTCATCCGAACCCGGGGCTGAGCCTGAATCTCACCGGCCAGCGTCATGAACAGACTGGCCAGCAGACACCCCCGGAGACACGCCATGATCATATTTCTGCCCGCGGTCATTCCACCGCTCCTCGTGCTCGCTGAAAATACCACCACTCAAACATCAGCAACCCAAAGGCCACCAGCGCCAGCGTCCACCACAGAGGACGGTCCGTCTCAAGCGTCTCCGTCGTCCCGGTCGCCACAGTCGCTTCCGAAAACCGCAACTCTTCGACCGCCGCCAGCGATGTCTCCGTCACACTCAACAGCCCGGTGCCCACGACAGCCACTGTGTCCTGCCCCTCAGCAACCGAGTAGCGCCCGACACGGGCAGCCGGAATACCCGTCAACAACCCTGTCGCTCCACTGCGGCCCGCCAGTTGTTCACCACGCGGTGTCGTCACCACGTAGTCACGATCCGCTTCCAGACTCAGCGCCGGCAAAACGCCCGTCGGAGCTGCGGAAACTTCCGAAAGCGCCGCCTGCTTCAGAGCCGCATCAACCGAATTGGCAACAAGAATCGGAAACCCAACACGAAACGGCAATGTCGATCGATCGGTATCAAACGTAAACCACCACGTCGTCTGCAGTCCCTCGCGCTTCTGCAGCAGTAAAGGTCCGGCATTCCCGTCAATCAGCACTTCATAACCTCGTGCCTCGAGGTCACGCACGGTGACTCCCTCACCCCACGCCGGCTGCTCCCCTACCTGAACGTCCGCCAGTTGCACATGCCGCAATAAAGGCGCTGTCCGGTTCCAGTCAATTACGCTACTTACGTCATCCTTCCGGCTAACCTGAGTCGCCAGGTCTTCCGGAATGCCGCCGACAACAATCCGAATCGGTGCCGAAACTCCGGGAACGACGGCCTCCCGTGTCACGATCAGATCATACTCGCTCCCAGCCGGCACTTCCCCGACAAGGTCTTCCACTGTCACGTTCGGCACGATTCCAATGGCTCGCTTCCACGTCGCCAGCTTGTCTGACACCAGCGCTTTCAGTGGGCGAGTGGCGGGTAATGAAAGCCAGACGCTGTTATCCGTCGCCATGGCGTCAAATCCCGCCGGAACCAGTCGCGCCTCCAGCAGTGTGGCTGCCCCCGTCGTCACCGGGAACACCAGTCGCTCAGCGTCCTGCTGAGACACTTCCATGGTTTCCGAATGCGTCTGCTGCCCGTTCTCAAAAATCTGCAGTTCCGCCCCGCGCAAATCATCCGAGGATCCGGCAACACGCACGAACACTTCCCACTCATCAGCGCCGCTGCGCCGCGCACTCATCTCCGTAATCCCCAGATTCGGACCCCCGACGTCCACACGCCGAACGTCCAGTCGAAATGGCAACTCAAAGTCCACACGCTCCGGAAGGTTTCCATCCGTGAGCACCGTCACACTTTCAATCGGAAACGATGTGGAGTAAGCCGCTGCCATCCGCAGAACATCGTCCAGCTGAGCCGGTAAGTCGCTCGCTTCAATTTTCTCAAGCGCCTTCAGCAACACGCGACGATCATTTGTAAACTCTGTCAGACGACGGCCCGTAGACGCAAACGTAAAGATCGCGAGTTGCTGATCCCCGCTCAGATTCTCGATCTGCTCACGCACCTGCTGCAGTACCAGTTCCAGTCGCGTTCGCCCCGTCGCCTCATCACGCGCGGACATACTGGCGGAACAATCAATCAGCAGAGGTGTGTACTGGGCAACCCCCGCCGTTGTTGGCAGAAAAGGCTGCATCAACGCCAGCACCAGCAGACACAACAACAGAATCTGCAGCAACAACAGCAGGTTCCGACGGAACTTCTGAAAGGGCGAATTCACCCGCTGGTCATTCACCACACTCTGCCACAGCACCAGCGAGGGTACTTCCAGCTTCGGACGCCGCAGTTTCAAAAAGTAGAGAATGACCAGCGGAATCAGTGACAGAAAAAAACAGGCACCATACAGATTGACAAAATTCAATACACTCATCGCTGCACCCACCCCTGCCGACACAGGTGCTCAAACAGCAGCGTCGAAAACGAAAACCCGGAACTGACCGACAGGAAACGCCCCTGTCGTCGACGACACATCGAATCCAGAGTCGTCTGCAGCAGCTGTCGCTGATCGTGATACACATTCAACAGCTCAGAGGCGTTAGTAATGTCCAGTGTTTCCTGTGTCTCACTGTCCACGAACCGCAGATCGCCCTGCACGTTCGGGTGCAATTCCGCTTCACTCAGAATCTGCAACCCCCAAACCTCCAACCCTGAACTGTACAACAGATTCATCGAACGATTCAGGTCTCCCAATGTCAGAAAGTCGCTCAGCACCACGGCTACACCACGGCCCCGATGAAACTTCAGCATGCTCTCAATCGCTGTCTCAATCGGTGTGCTGCCCCCGCCTTCCAGCTCTTCGAGAAATTTCAGCATGGGGCGAATTCGCGTGCGACCCGTTCCCGGAACAAACACCGACGGGCGATCATTCCGGCCATGCACCGCATACACACTCACCCGCTCGACGTTCAGCAACCCCATGATTCCCATCGCGGCCGCCGCCTGCTTCGCCATCTGCAGCTTGCCGTCAAACAGCATCGACGTCGAGGCATCTACCAGCAGCACCACATGCAACTCTTCCTCATGCTGAAACTGCTTGATATACGGACGCTGCAACCGTGCGAAAATATTCCAGTCCACATAACGCAGGTCGTCCCCCACCGCGTAGTCCCGGTAGTCCGCGAAGTCGGTGCTGCTGCCCCCCTTCCCCGACAGGTGCTCCCCGCGACTGCGATTGGTCAGTCGACGCAGAGGTCGCAACCGCATCCGCTCAATCTGATTGAGCATGGCGTTGTCGAATAAGGTGGTGAATTGCGTTTTCGCGGCGTCCGTCACAGCCATCAGCCTTCCGTTGGCAATTTCTGAATACACTCTTCAATGATGTCACGCACCGAAACATTCTCCGCCTGACCGTCATAATTCAGCAACGCGCGATGCTGCAGCACTTCCGGCGCGAACCAGCGAATGTCCTGAAAGGACACATGAGCACGCCCCTGACTCAACGCCCGCACTCGCGCCGCACGAATCAAGGCCTGAGCCGCTCGTGGACTTGCTCCCCACCGCAAAAACTTCTTCACTCGCTCTGTTGCCCACGCCGTTTCCGGATGAGTCGCCAAAACCAGACGACAGGCGTAGTCCCTCATCGGATCACTCACGACCACGCGGTCCAGTACGGTCCGCAAATGCAGAATCCGAGGCCCGTCGAGGATCGGGGTCGCTTCGACCTGCTTCTTCAAAATCGTTCGAGATACCACCTCATTCAATTCTTCCCGCGACAGAAACGGGACCACGACCTTGAACATAAATCGGTCCAGCTGAGCCTCAGGCAGCGGAAACGTACCCTCCTGCTCAATCGGATTCTGAGTCGCCAGGACAAAAAATGGCTGCTCCAGCCGATACGTCGTGCCACCCGTCGTGACCGTGCCCTCCTGCATCGTCTCCAGCAACGCTGACTGCGTTTTGGGCGTTGCCCGGTTGATCTCATCCGCCAGCAGCAACTGAGTAAACACGGGACCCTGACGAAATTCGAAGCGGTATTTGCCCGCATCATCCGTGGTCATCATGCTCGTGCCAATCACGTCCGCCGGCATCAGGTCCGGAGTAAACTGGATGCGTCGAAAATGCAGTTTCAGCACCCCCGACAACGCCTTCACAAGCTCCGTCTTGCCCAGCCCCGGCACGCCTTCCAGAAGCACATTTCCCCCGCACAACAGAGCCGTCAACGTCGCCTCCACGACACGCTGCTGCCCCACAATCACACGCCCGACCGCCGCGCGAACCTTCTCAAACTCGTCCCGAAACTGATTGGCCTCTGCCTGAAGTTCCGCCGCCGTTACGTCACTCATAATTCATTTCCATTTTTCGAAGGTTCACCACCACGAATCAGCACTCTGCATCACCTGTTCACTTCATACGGCAGGGCTCCGGCCGCTCACCCCGCTCCGGGATCGTCCCGACGGTCCTGCTCGCGCCGACGTTTCATCGCCAACAACCGCGATGTCGTTCCCGCATCCTCAACCGCCGCTCCCCCTGCTGCAGGCGGTTCCACCGGCGCCGACTTCGGTTCCGGAGACTGCCGATCCGACACCACTCGCTGACCCGCAGACCAGACGGGCGGCTGAGCCCGCTCGGGGGCCACCGGCTTCGCTTCACCCGCACTGCCACTTTCCCGCTGGCCAGCCAATGCACTACGAACCTGTCCCGTCCGCTGCAACAGAGTCCCCAGCATCTCCGCTGAACCTCGCTGCTCACGCTTCCAGAGCTTTCGAATCCAACCCAGATCCAGCTGCACGCGTCGGATCCCCACATCCAGCGGAATCAAACAGGCCAGCAACATCAAATACCATTCAAAAATCGGCCGACTACTGCGGCGCGGCCGCCGATTGCCGAAGATTTCACTGGTCACCCCCTCAGCCGACGCGTCCATCTCAAATTCCTGCCCGCCCGTCGCTTCCGCGATCTCCCGCAGGACACTCGGATTGGCTCGAAACCGCAGATACTCGGGGGAATACGACACGATGAAGCCCGCATAGGCTGTCTCTTTCCTCGCGCCATCCGTGGCCCCAACCATGACCTGATAACGCCCCTGCCCCTTCAATGGCATCGTCGTCTGGTAACGTCGCGGTGCAATCTGACGCACCGCCTGACTCTGTTCAAAATCGTTCGGGCCTTTCACCGAGACACTGACGTCCAGCAACGTTTCGTCCGGATGAAAATCCTCCACCACAACCACACCCTCGTTGCCGTTCACGTAAGTGTAGACCCGCAAAAACTGCTCCCGCTTCGCACGCCCAATCCGCGTCGTGATCTGATTCACCAGCTGCTGAAACTGGTCCCACTTCACCCAGTCCCGCCCCCAGCGTTCCGTAAAGTCGGCCGTCCACGCCGCCGTGACTCCCAACCCGTATCGCCAGACCGCCAGGATCGGATCCCGCTCCTCTTCACCCGCAGCCACCTCCGACTCCGTCGGCGGTGCTGACAACACCACCATCGCCCGTGGATCATCTTTCGGCGATGTCAGCACGTAACCGTGCAACTCCGGTGAATCTGTGATGTCTTTCAATACCGGGTCTGCAGCTGAAAGCTCCGGAACAAAATCACGATTCTGAATCTGACTGCGTCGCAGAGTCTTCGCTTCCTTTACGAAAATCGAAGGCAATTCGTTCGGATCACTCGGGAAGTAAAACCGTCCCCCGGTCAGCCCCGCAATCTCCTGCAACGTCGTCGCGTCCCCGTTGTGCGGAAACACCGCAACCGTCGATACCGAAATCTGATTGTCAATAAACTGCTGCAGCAATTGAGGCGTTGGTGCCTGCGCATCACCGTCCGAAATGATGATCATATGACGCGTCGATGCATCCGATGCCGTTAACGACTTGAATCCCAGTTGCATGGTCGTGCCAAAGGTCCCCATGTCACCAATCTCAGCACTGTTGATCAGAGTTGCCAGGCGTTCATATTCCCCGGCCGGCGTCAGATCAAAGATCCACTCGTCCCCATTCATCGTCTGCGCCAGAACACCCACCAGATCCTCGGAGTTCAACACCTGGATCGCTCGCTTGGTAATCCGCTTGGCCCAGGAATTTCCCTGCGGAAACTCACAGGTGTGCAGAATAATGGCGATCGCCCCCTTCGGCAGAATCTTCTTGTTGGTGATGTCCATCGAAATCGGCAACGCATCTTCAATCAACGAGCCCTGCCAGCCGCCAGGCCCGAAACTGTTCGGCCCCCCCACCATCAGAAACCCAATGCCCAGATTCCGAATCGCATCATGCAGCGCCTGAATCTGATTGCCCAGCAAATCATCCGCTGGCACGTCCGCGAAAATCACCGCGTCGTAGGGCATCAGCGATAACGGATCGTAGGGAAACTCTGTGGCCGTCTGCACGTCGACCTGACGCTCACCCTGTTTCAGGGCCAACTCCAGAAATCGCGTTTCCTCCGCTGAACTTTCCAGTCCACGAACCAGCAGAATTCTGCCGGGACCGTCCATGTAAAGGTAGTTGCGAACCTCATTATTCTCCGCGCGACTGTCACTCTCTGCAGTCACTTCAATTCGCGCCGAATACTCGTAATACCCGGGCTGTTCCACTTTGATCGGTATCGAATAGCGACTTTTGCCTGCAGCAAACTGCACGACCTGGCGTGAGATTTCCCGACCACCCTCGGACAGCACCAACTCACCCGTACCGGCTTTCAGCGAATTCAAAACGATCGAGGCTTCGTAGGATTCTCCAAGCCGAACCAGTCGAGGTAAGTCCAGACGCTCCAGCAGCACCTCAGACTCATACACATAATCCATCGGGACCACACTGACTTCCACATCCCGCGCCTGCAGATCGTCCAGTACGTCCTTCAATTGGCCCACTGTCTCCGTTCCGTCACTGATCAGAACGATCCGACCTAACTGGTCCTCCGGCAGCATCGCTGCACTCAAGGCCAGTGACTGCTCAAGGTTCGTTGCGTCCTGACTCACCTGAGAATTGACGTATCGCTCAAACGGAAATGTGGCCCTCGGCGGATATTCCACCGCCGGTGTCCGACCAAAGACCACCAGTCCCGCCTCATCCGATGCCGGTTTGCCTGCCACCGTTTCCGCAACAAAGTTCAATGCTTCAGATCGCCATGGACTGACCGAATCCGAGACGTCCACGTTGTACACAACGGCCACTCGATCATTCGTACGAACCGCTCGCGGCTCCGCCAGCACCATGATCAGAAAACCACAAATCAGCAATCTCACAAATCCAGCCCACGCGCCCCGACGCGCCGGCAGTCCCGCATGCCCCGCCGCCTGCATCCACCAAACCCAGGGCCCCAGAAGCAGCAACAACAGCATCCACGGACGCGCGAATTCCAGCTCCCGAACAACCTCAAACTGTGGATAACCAATCCCCCAGTCCGTCAGGAAACTGACTTCCAGCCACCCCCGCGATGTCCAGCGCTGCGGACTGCCGGAAGTCACCAGGACCGTGGGCAGTATCGACACCAACTGCAAACCAATGATCAGTGCAGCAGCCACCAATGGCCACGCAGACCACCATGTCACCGCACGATGCGGTGGAGGAATGATTCGGCGCAGAATTCGTTGAAACCACTTCACGGATGCAACTCCACCAGGCGATGATTTCCCGTATCCGCAACCAGGACCCTGCCATCTGTCAGTACGGTCAAATCCCAGGGCTGATAAAATTCTCTCAGATTGCGACCCGGGTTTCCATATCGCCCAAGCACCGTTCCGTCAGAACTCAGAACGGTCAGCCGCGCTGCCTTGTTCTCAATCACATAAATCCGACCATCCGCCATCACCCGCAGATCATAGGGATAGGCCAGAGGATCAGATTTGTCTGGTAATTTCACAATCCGACGAAATCCCCCGTCCTGTCCAAAGACCTGAATCCGGTCATTGAACGCGTCCACCACAAACACTTCCCCATCACGCAATGCCAGCCCACTGGGACGCTGAAACTCCCCGTCCCCCGTCCCATGCCTGCCAAACTCCAGCAAATACCGCCCCTGCAGATCAAATTTCTGAATCCGCTGGTGATCACCATATTCGCCCACGTAAAGGTTTCCCTCGGCATCCTGGGCGATCGCAACCGGGAACACAAATTGCCCCGGACCTCGCCCCTCCGTGCCGAACATCCTGTCCACCGTCCCATCCGGCTGAAAGATGACCACGCGGTGGTAATGAGTATCCGCGACCGCAACTCGTCCGTCCTGCAACTTCCAGATGCCTTCCGGTTTCCCGATACGTGATTCCGGCATGTCCCATTGCTTCAATAACTGCCCCCCGGCGTCGTAAACCAGTACCCGCCCGGCATCGTCCAGCACAAACACAGTGTCATGCTCGTCCGAGTACAGTCCGCGAGGTGCCGGAACAAACTGCTCGGCTGCCGGCACTTTCCATACGCGTACGTCGCCTATGAATAACTCAGGGTCCCCCGCCCGCTCTCCACATCCGACAGTCAATAACAACAGCACCGCAACCGTCGCCCAGCCAGGCCGGTCTTCACTCCCCGATACGGTTCCGCTCTGCCCACTGCCCGACGCCGTTCTCATGCGCGCCCCCGCTCCCGTGCCGTCTGTTCCCGCATCACGATTCGCATGCCCTGACGCAATTCAATCCGCGGACTCCGATGCAGAATCCGCAACTCCCCACCGCTAACTCTGACATCCGTCTCGCTCATGCCACCACACACCCGTGTTCGCAATACCTCCACACCCACCAGTCCTACAGACGCTAACTCCACATCGATCCACTCCGGTCGGCTGGCCCCCTCCGAATCCCCGCCCCGCGACAGTCCCAGTTCTTCCCGCTCACCCGCGGAAAACCAGTTCAGTCGCCCGGCGAATCGCCCCAGATCCGCTTCCGGTGGAGACTCATACAACTCCCTGACCGTCCCGGTATACCACACACGCCCATCCCGCAAACCAATCACCCGTTCCGCATGACGCAGCAAAATCTCCGATTCATGGCAGGAAAATATCAAGGTCGTCCCGGCTCGCTCCGCGTATTCACACAACACGTCCCAGTACCCCGGCTTCCGTACCGGATCCACATGAGACAAAGGCTCGTCCATCAACAGGACACAGGCCCCGGATAGTACCCCCCGCGCAACTGTGAGTCGGGATTGCTCACCCTGCGAAAGCTCTCCCGGTCGCGCATCAGCCCGATGTTTCAGATCCAGTCGAGTCAGTATTTCGTCTGCCCTTTTTGCAGACGATGCCCGTATTTCTTCTCGACGGCGATCTCGCCCACCCGCCTGAACCACCAGCAGGTGGTCCCGCACTGTTAAATGAGGCCATAGTCCTCCAGCCTGAGGAACCCAGTAGATGGGCAACGGCCACCCCGACAGCCGCCCCTCGCCACAACCCCGCAAGGGCTGACCATCCAGTCCCATCCACGCGCTGAACTGGTCCAACTGCCCCCCGTTTGCAGCTTCATAGCCCGCCAGAATGTTCAGCAACGATGTCTTGCCGGCTCCCGAGTACCCTATCACCGCCGTAGACGCCTGTAATACTTCCAGACTCACCCCCGCCAGGCGGCTCTGTGCACCCCCCGAGAGGCTGACGTTCTGCAAACGCCAGAGCACGGGTGGGCCACTCTCGGCTCCCGGCATTCGCGCTCCGCTCGTCACCTCGGCCGGTTCACTCATTCCGCATCGCCCCGCGAGTCCCGCACCCGACGCCAACACTCCGCAATCACACTCAGCAATCACACTCAGCAATCACACTCAGATCGCCGGCAATCTCCCACCCCAGTATGAACTGTCCGACTATGGATAGCCAGCCTGCCCCCCACCATTTCGAGGTGTTCTACAGGCAAAATCGGGGGCAGTCACAGAGTCCCGCGCCCACACAACAAACCGAAAATGCTTACGGTCGGTCCAGCACAAGCAGGCGATATTGCAGTAATTCCACGCGTCGCAAAGGCTGCAAGTCACTGTCGAACTGTCGCACACGCCAGCCCAACTGCTCCGCCCGCTCAACAAACAACGGCGCGTTCGCACGACCGGCGTCCCCGATCCAGATCCGCCCCCCAGCCGCCAAGGTCGCCGACAATGTCCGCAATAAGGGCTCATGACCCCGCCGGTCATACAAAATGTCGCTTCCAAACAGGAAGTCAAATTGCTGGTCCGGTGGCTCGTCCCAGCTGAATACCAATCCGGAACATCCAGAATAGCCATTCCTCGCCGCGTTCCGGATGGCCATCGCAACTGCCGCCGCTGACTGATCCGAAAAAGTCACCGCTCGCCCAGTGCTCAGCGCGGCAATCCCAGCCAGTCCGACGCCACAGCCCAACTCGAGCGCCGATTGCCATTTCGGAGCTCCACGCACCAGCAACTCGGCTGTCTGAGGCGCGGCTGCCCAGAGCAAGCCCCAGTACGGATCCCAACCAGCCTGACCCGCCGCTTCACCAGCGACCGCCTCGTCCAGCATCACTTCCGGATCCGGTAACTCCAGCTGAATCTCGCGTCCCGCGATCTCGACCGTTTCCAGCGGCACCAGTCACCCCAGCCTTCCCCACATGCCGTCGCAGATCACCAGTTTCCATCGAGGGCTTCCGGCCGAGGTTGATCCCGCCATGCAACGGTTCCGCCCAGCACCAACCCAGAACCCTAACACGCCATGATCAGTCCAGGTGCCTGGCCGGTCATCAGAATTGTGAAAGAAATCGGAGGTCGTTTTCGTAAAACCGCCGAATGTCGTCCACTCCAAAATGCTTCATGCAGAATCGCTCAATCCCCAGACCAAACGCAAACCCCGTATACTCCTCCGGATCATAGCCCACCGCCGCAAAGACGGCGGGATCCACCATTCCGGCTCCGCCAATCTCCATCCATGAGTCGCCCCACTTCATGTCCACTTCCACTGAGGGTTCGGTGAACGGAAAGAAGGACGGACGAAAACGGATCTCCACATCCGGTCCCAGAAAGCTTCGCGCAAACTGACTCAGAACGGTCTTCAACTGAGCCATCGTTACCCGACGATCTACCAGCAATCCCTCCATCTGGTGGAACATGCACGAATGAGTCGCGTCAATGGTGTCCGGCCGGTAAACACGACCCAGCGAAACAATCCGCACGGGCGGCGGTGTCTTTTCCATGGTCCGAATCTGCACCGTCGATGTCTGACTGCGCAGCAAAACGGGGCCACCAGCCAGGCTGGAGGCACAGGCCACGTAAAAGTTATCCAGCGGGTCACGCGCAGGATGATCTTCCGGAATATTCAACGCTTCGAAATTATGCCGCTCGTCCTCTATCTCAGGACCGTCCACTACTGTAAATCCAAATCGCCCCATCAACTCCCGAAACTCATTCATCACCTGCGTGATCGGATGCAGTCGACCAATCGCCGGCCGCTCTCCCGGCAAGGTGACGTCAAAGTCCGCTGCAGCTTTCAACGCAGCCGTCTTTAATTCCTCCACTCGCGCTTCCAACCGCGCTGCAACCACAGTCCGCACTTCATTAAATCGCTTGCCCACCTGCGGCTTTTCCGCCGGTGTGGCCTGACCGACCAATTTCTGCAGGTCTCGGATCCGACCACTCTTCTGGCCCAGATATTCAATCCGCACTTTCTCCAGTGCAGCGCCGTCCGAAGCCGCCTCGATCGCTGCGAGGGCAGCCACTTCAAACTCATTGAATCCCTGCAGAATTTCCATCGCCTCTCCAACTCCGTAATGGTCGCTGCCACCTCGCCAAGGTACGGCGCGAAAGCCGAACATTCAACCGCCTGCCAAATACCTATCGAGCCAAAAAACAACACACCGGGCAACAAAAAACGGGCCAGCCAAATGCATGGCTCGCCCGTTTTGAGACTTCATTTACAACCGCCGCAGATGCCAAACCCAGAAGCCCAGTCGGCAGCGGTCTATGACTCCACAGCCAATCAGGCCGCTGCGCTCCGAGCCTTGCGGGATGCTTCGACAATCTCGTTGAAGATTTCAGGATTGTGAACCGCGATTTCACTCAACTGCTTACGGTTCAAGCCGATGTTTGCCAACGCCAACCCATGCATGAAGGCCGAATAAGACAATCCACGCTCACGAACCGCCGCAGTAATGCGGGTAATCCACAGCGCCCGGAATTCACGCTTGCGAACTCGACGGTCGCGAGTCGCATAGGCACGGGAACGCACCAGCGTTTCCTTCACGGTTCGCAGCAGCTTGCTGCGCCCACCGACGTTGCCCCGGGCTTCCTTGAAGATTCTCTTTTTGGAGCGGTGACGAGCTTTTCCGTAACGAACACGCATGGAACCAAACCTTCAGAACAAAAAACTGAAACTCTTCTGACGCAGAATGCAGCTCTTCACCGCTGCCAGACCCCCACTTCGGGATCCACGCCATCACCCCTCACAGACTCGGACGAAGAGCAGCGGCGATCTTCTTCGCTTCCGCACCATCCACGATCCCGCCCTGACGAAGACCACGCTTCCGCTTCGGACTCTTGTGGCTCAACAAGTGACCACGAGACGCAGACCGGTGCGTGGCCTTCCCAGACGCCGTTAACTTGAATCGGCGTTTCATTCCTTTGTGAGTCTTCTGCTTTGGCATTCCAATTCTCCGCGATCTGAAATCGCTTTCAAGCCGTCATCGACAACCAGCACGCAGCCATCAATCAATGAGCGTCAGTATAAATCCGGTTGTGACCCAGAATGTCAGGAACGTTCAACAGCCCACAATGGTCGCCTGATGAACTTCTGTACATATTCCCTGTGAAAAGAGGGGCGGAGTATAACGGGTGGTGATTCTTCTTGTAAAGCAGTCACACACCGAATGAGTCAGAAATTCTGAGGCATTCGCTGTTTCCCTGATGCCAGCCGCCCTTTCACGAATCACGCGTCTATCGGCCAAAACCGTCCCGTTTTACAGCTTTTTCACAGATTCCTCTGCAAAATAGCGGTTTTCACGGCCCAGGTCCCCCACACGTTTTCCCCGTTCGAAGATTTTTTTAAACAAGGCTTCCGATTCGGAGAAATCTCCCCGCAACCTCCCGCTTTCTGCACCGGGCTGGTTTGCCGGGGGCCACTCCGCCTTGTCAGAGCGGCCCCGTGATTCCACTGCCCGAATTCAGCCTCCGTCTCCCACCACCGCTGCAGCAGCACCCGACAGCGCGGACACCAGCTGCTCAGACAATTCCGCCGCCTGCTCCTCGGTACAACCTTCCCAGCCGCGATTCACGATCGACGGCTCCTCGTCGCCACTCAACACCTGATTCAACTCGCCCGCAGACAGGGTCAGGACAGGCTGACTGTCCTGGGGCAGACCGCGTTCCACAGAAACCACAGCGCCGTTCGTCAGCCCCACGGTCATCTGAACCCCACCCGGACCCAGAATGTTCAGACCTACCTGAGTCACTTCGCCGCCGCCAACCGTCGCGCTTCGAGTCAGAGCCTGCTCGTACCACACCGGCACTCGCTGGAATTCGGGCTTTCGCTTGCCCCACTTGTCTTCGTTGCCATAGTCAATGTAACGGTGAATCACCGTGCGATCCAGAGGCGGACAGGGAATGTCACCCGCAAATCGCTTAGTATTCGTCATATCGAAGCAGTTGTCGGTGCTTTCATACGCGGCATACGTTTCCGCGTTCTCCTGAAACAAGCTCTCGAACATCCGCTGATCTTCGCTCAGTGGCACGTCCGCTGCATCTTCCGGTTCCGGATCACCTTCGTAAATCACTCCGGTTGACTGGAAGTACTCACAGCAGCAATCGATGATCTCACGAGACCGAATCGGGGTGTCCGGGGCCATATGGAATGTCAGCCCTCGCGCCTCCGGTGTCTCAAACAACCGACACATGACCGCCGATACCCAGTCGACTGGAATCAGATTCCGGGGCTCTTTGCCCGTAAACTTCACACGAATCGGCGTCTTCTTCTTGCCATCAGGCCCCGTCGGCAACACCGGAATCAGCATGGCCATCAGCCGCAGATACACAAACAGGCCGTGGTAGGTGTTCGTGTAGCCTGTCTGAGAATCCCCGCAGATGACCGCCGGTCGATACACCGTCACGTGCTCAGCAAAATCGGCGGCACGAACCAGCTTCTCCGCCTCAAATTTGCTTTCCTCGTAGTCGTTGCGAAAGGTCTGCCCAGCTTCCAGGCTGCCTTCCATGACCCGCTGCTTCTGCATCCCGGCGACATAGGCCGTCGAAACATAGTGGATGTCGCGGATTCCCAGCTCACGGCACAGCTGCAGCATGTGCCGTGTGCCGTCGTAGTTGGTTCGCCAGGGTTCACCAGCACGATCTTTTCCAAAGAATTCCAGAATGGCCGCGCTGTGGATGATGCTGGTGCAGTGCGATTGAACCCATTCACGATCTTCCGCACTCAGCCCGAAACCCGGCTGCGAGATATCGCCGCTCAACA
>JBDKIW010000517.1:0-4477 GCA_039796955.1 Planctomycetota bacterium | reverse complement strand
TGGCGCCATCCTGCTCCTTTGGCAATCGTGGTCCCATCAGGAACAACAACCGACATTCACACCGCCACGGTATGTCGCGATCGCCATACGTAAACCACAACGAAAAAAGCACTTACGAAGGCCGTCACAGGTGGATGGCCCCGCTCCCGCCCCGCCCCGCTCGTCCCACCGCTCGACCTGCTCATAGTCGGCTGTGCCATCTGCACCCGCAGGTCCACGGAAGATGCCCAGGCCTACGTTTCGCCGGAGTCCAGTTCATCCGGAAACAATGGTGGCTGTCCGGGACCGCGGATTCGCAGTATCTGCACGTCCTGATCGCGTATCAATATGACCATTCGGTATGTGTTGCCCTTGCGGGTTCGGAAAAACACCTGCCTCAACTGCATCCCGCAGTAATCCGATTCGGGGGCGATCGAATATGCCTCTGGTGATCGTTTCAGTCGGGTGACAGCGGCCTCAAACGCCAGCACCAGGGAGAGAGCACCGCGAGGTGAGTGAACATGTATCCAGCTTGTGATTGCCTCGAGGTCCTGAATGGCTCGTGGCAGGATCCGGATTTGATAATCTGTCATTTGGCCTCAGCCACGTGATACCGCGTTTTCAGATCGGCAATCACATCTTCGACCAGTGCTCCGCGTTCGCCCCGTTCAATGTCACGCAGGGATGCACTCACCGCCAGAGCATCGTCGTGCCCTGTTCGGAATTCAGCATGCTGGCTTTTCCACTCCTCCAGCAGATCATCAATTTCGAGTTGTGCGCCACCTGTCTGAAGCCTGGCAGCAGCATAGGCCTGGAAACTGTGAAGCTGATCGAGTGATGTGGGCATATGTACCTTCCTTTTGCTGGCTCAATGGTACCAGTGAGCCCAGGAGCGAGTCAAACCGGGTTCTCTGCGGTATGCGCGTTGCTGGCCGCGCTGGCCAGTGATTCCGCCACTTTCCAGCCCCCCCCGGCCGTTCTCGGTCCGCAGAAAATACAACTGCACCCCCGAACGAGACCCTCAGGTCTCTCCCGGCACCCCAGGAATAAAAGTCTCGAACTCTCGGACTCGCTGGTAAGCAGCCGCGAAAAGTGAACGGCCAGTCTTCTCCGGGGGCGCGAGCAAGACTGAGGTGCTGCAGGTTCCAGGGAAAGGCGACTCTTTTGTTCTGAGCTTCTGAAAGGAACCCGACGATGAATCAGAAGAATTACAAATGAAAGCCAAACAGAGCCGTCAACGCTGGACAGATGAGTTCAGGGACGAGGCTGTTCCGTTGATGCTGGACGGCCATTCAGCTCAGTCCGCTGGACTGCAACGACTGCCACGCGCCAACAACACCGCGACGTCCCGGCTCGTGACGCAGACAGCACGACATCCCGGTCCATCCGCAGACCGACCCACAGCATGCGGGCTACCACTGAGCCGGCGGATGACTCAGAAGATAATCCGAAATCAGCCGGGCATACCACGCCATGCCCCGCTCTGACAGCGATGGAAATACTCGATCAAATAACTTTGCAGTTTCGTCGCCACGCTCAAAGGCTTCCGAACAGTCAAGAAATCGTATCTGCTCCTGCTCACAGTACCGCTGCAGAACCTCAAACGGAAAGCGACTCTGAAATGGAGTCGTTCCCCGAATGCGACAGTCCCGAGTCAATTGCGGACACTCACTTCCTGGCAGCACCTGCCAGATCACCGGACAGGTCGTCACCAGCAACTGACCACCCGCCTCCTCAACACTCTTCCGCAAGTCTGCAATCGGCTCCAATGCGTGCCGAACCTGCAGCCGCCGGTCTTCCGGATGATCCGAAATCCAGTCATACCGACTCTGACCCGCCGCCTCACTGCGAATCGCCAGCCATTCAGGCCCCCGACTTCGGACTTCCGAAAAGACATACCCTGCCAGCGACGATCGCTGCAGAATATCGGCCAGCGGAATCTTCGCTTTGGACGGCAATCGCAACGAGGGATGCGAACACACCAGACCCGTCTCCCGCTGCTCCAGCAGACTCCGATAAATCTGATCGTCATGAACGTCCGACATATCCACATGCAGAATCACCAGGTCCGGCTGCAGCTCGCGCAACTGATGCTGAAAACGCAGCAGCGACAGAAGTGGACAGTATCCCGGAACCCCTCCATTGATGATCTGCAGCTCGCGCGATGTCTCACGCTCCAGAAACTTCTCCAGCCGCGATGACACCGTCGAACCCTCAGGCACCGTCCCTCCCAGAATCAAGTCGTCTCCCAACAGCAGAATCCGATAACCCTCCTCGCCACGCGTTTCCTTCCGCAAGGCACCCCGACACCCGGCCTTGTCGGTTCGTATCTCGATCAACCTGCCCGGTGTCGCCTCGAGGGTCACCTGCATCAGGGGCCGCAACTCGTGATGACAATCCTCGGATTCCTGCAGGAGCTCCTGCCAGGGCATCGCCGCCTGACTGGTGATGATTCGCTCACGGCCCTGATGCCCCCGCAGCCAGTACTCGCCAGCCAGCACAAAAGAACTCAACAGCAGGAACGCTGCGAGTAGCTGTCTGAAGAGTTTTCCGAGTCGCTGCAACATGCTACCGGCAACACCTCGACCCATCATGCCCGGCGAAAACTGTCGTCCCGACAGCAGATACCCCGGAAGAAATCCGTTCGCTCACCAGAATCCCGGCCACGCTCTTCCCGGGATCGTCATCGCAACACGCTCCGGTCTCCGAATGATCCATCAGAGCCGCCAATCGGGAATTCTTATCCCGCGCTCACATTCCAGTCCGGTAACCTCCGGATCCTGTCTGTTCTGACGCAATCCACCGATAAAATTACCCTTCAAGTCTACCAGTCCCACCGTGTTTTTCTCAAGAGCGACTGCTGAGACACCATTCTCATCCCTTGTCACCCCACCCATTTTCACCTGTGTCTCTCAGCCGCGAATCAGGTTCCTGAAACGGCAGGACCACAAAGCAATTGATGCAGGAATTTCTCCAGACGCGATGACCGCACCTTCCTGCCATTCGCGTTTTGAACTCCGCGAAAAATCCCCGCAGACACGCTGCAACATCGCACATAGAGCCCACGGCCGCGCCGGCACATGATGACCTCTGCCAGATACTCAGGGACATCCACCAGATGCTCAGGCAATAAAAAAGGCCCGGACGCTGATACGCCCGAGCCCTGCCTCTCGTCGAACAATTTACCGCGACCTATTCTTCTTCTTTTGCCCAGAGCGCTGCCGCAAGCATTCCCGGAGCGGAAACCAGTTCGTTTTCGCGGAAATATGTGGCGATTTCGCGTTTGGCCGCTTCCGGACCATCGCTGCCATGAATCAGATTCATCTGCCGGCTGGCACCGAGATCGCCGCGAATCGTGCCCGGCGCTGATTCTCGAGCGTTGGTCTTGCCCATCAGAGTTCGCATCACAGCGATTGCCTCGGGCCCTTCCACCACCATCGCCACGACCGGGCCGGAGGTGATAAAGGCTTCCAGATCCGGATAGAACGGCTTGTTCACGTGCTCAGCGTAGTGCTGGCGGCTCAGTTCCGGAGTCACCTGCAGCATCTTCATGCCGACCAGGCTGAGTCCCTTGTCTTCGATACGAGTGACAATACGACCAACGAGTCGACGCTGCACTGCGTCCGGCTTGGCAAGGATCAAAGTACGTTCAAGAGCCATTGAATAAAGTCCTGCAAATGTTCTTCAGTAGTGATTCGGTTCGTTCAAAAACAGCAATACAGGTCTCAAAGGTCGCCAGGCCCCACCACGATCCACCGGCCCGCACCCCGCAGATCAGCACCGGGATTCATCGACGTTGAGTCCGCGTGAGGCTGAGCACAGAACCGGGAAAAATTGAGCTTTCTCGCGTTCTGACAGACAGATTCCGAACAACTCCGGAAATCCGACGTGCTCCCTCGGTCACTCAGACCATGGCACCCTTCATCAGTTCCAGAAACTCGGTAAACAGGTAGTGACTGTCGTGAGGACCGGCTGCAGCTTCCGGGTGGTACTGCACGCCGAATACCGGCAAGGTCCGGTGACGAATCCCCTCCACCGTCTGGTCATTCAGATTCACATGCGTCACTTCCACGTCGTCAGGCAGACTGGCGCTGTCCACAGCAAAACCGTGGTTCTGCGAGGTGATTTCCACTTTGCCGGTGCGGCGGTTCAGCACTGGCTGGTTCGCTCCGCGATGCCCGAAACGCAACTTGTAGGTCTTACCCCCCAGAGCCAGCCCCAGCAGCTGCAGACCCAGACAGATTCCGAAAATGGGCTTTCGGCCGATCAAGGCCCGAATGGTGCTGATCGCATAATCCAGCGGTTCCGGATCCCCCGGACCGTTCGACAGAAACACACCGTCGGGGTTGAGCGCCAGAATTTCTTCAGCAGTGGCACTGCCCGGCACCACGGTCACTCGACATCCCAGATCCCGCAGATATCTGGCGATGTTCCACTTCATGCCGTAGTCAATGGCCACCACATGCGGAGCCTGCGCGGTGCTTCCGGATCGAAAGTC
>JBDKIW010000516.1:0-5071 GCA_039796955.1 Planctomycetota bacterium | reverse complement strand
AAATCCGGGTAGGTCGACTCGTGTCGCCCCGTTGGGGCTTTGACGCGGTTAATACGCTGCATTCCATGGGCTGACGCCCATGGCTACATCCTACCGCCGCTCCGCGGCTGAATCGCAAAACACGCGGCTTGCGGGCCGGCGAAACCGGGCCCAGCCCTCATCGTGCTCGTGCTCGCCGAACCAACAATATTACCTCCGATTTCGTGTGTTTCGTGCATTTCGTGGTTCACCAACATCCCCATTCCATCCGTGGGGATCTGTGTTCATCCGTGGTTGAAAAACATCCATCGCGATCCAGGATTGCGGCTCAGATGGAACTTCGCCCTCCCAAAAAATCACATCCGATTCCATCCGTGGATTCAACAAAAACTTCGACCACATTCGTGCTCGTGCTCGGAGTGTCAGCATCGTCCCTTAAGCTCAGACCTGCAACCTCAATTCCCAGCCGAACGATACCTCGGTTGCGTCGCGACTCTGAAACTTCATGCTGCCGCATAACCTCGGATTGGCATCCGAGGCTGTCACATGACGTCGCGTCGCGACTCTATAACTCGCACATCGCGTTGCGACTCTTCAACACGCTCATCGCGTTGCGATTGAATTGCGGAGCAAGGGCATTCAACAGCCTCGGACATACGCAACGTGAGTCCAGCATTCTCCAGCACAACGGCGAGCGGGGGTATCAGCCCTCCGAGACATCTGCGTTTGTTGATGTTCACGTCAACGATTTCGTCTCCGTGGGCTCACGCCACACCGCTCGCCTTTTTGACAGATGCGGCTCCTGCCAGGCCGCAAGCCCCGTGTTTGCGGCTCGGGTGGAACCTCGCCCTCCCGCAAAAACCAAACCGCTCAAAACCCAAACGGGGGCTGTGCCAAACCGGGGCCATCCATCTGTTGACAACTGTGCCAAACCGGGGCCATCCATCTGTTGGTAACGACCACAAGTCCTTTCCTCAAATACCTTTGCGTCGACTGATTCGCGCGTTGACACAGCGGAAGATGCAGAATTTGCAGGCCCCGGACCCAATCCGTGTTTCTCTGTGTTCATCCGTGGTTGAAAAAATCGCCATCCCCAGACATGACGGCAGGATCACGGACGTCAAAACTGCTCAGACCCCGATCCGATGTGGTGAGTCCATCTCGATGCCAGGTCTCAAATCGGTGCGCTTACACATATCGTCGCGTTGCGACTCGGAAACTTCGTTCTGCCGCGTAACCTCGGATTGGCATCCTAGGCTTTCACAAACCGTCGCGTTGCGACTCAGTGGCAGCGTAATTGCGTTGCCAAAACCGGGGCCATCGATTTCTTGGTAACTACATCCTCGTGCTCGTGCTTGAAACGCCCCCCTGCATCATCTCCCCCGCTCACGTTTCGCCGCCCCACCCGCGCAACCAACGCCGACTCCTGCGGCCGGTCCGCCCGGGATCCCGGTCGGTTTCCACGTCTTTTTCCGATTATCGACACAGATTTACCCTCCCTGCCTGCCCGGTCAGACGGTATATTCCGGTCAGCGGCGCTTGAAAAATCCCTCGTAGTGGCCCCACTGTCTCTGCTGCCAGCAGCACAGTCCTCAGCCCGACTCAAACCGCCGCTGTCAAATCCGCGTTCCAGAATGCGACAGGAGCCCCCGTCATGTCCCAGGGATCACTTCAACTCCCCCAGACGACTCTCGATCGGCTGGTTCAGTTCCGCACTCTGGTCCGCCGTATCAAAGTGACCGAAGCGGTCCTCGCAGCGGCATTCGGAATCCTGTTGTCCTGGATCACTCTGTTCCTCGTCGATCGGGTCATGGATACGCCATGGACTGTGCGACTGCTATGTCTGGTCGCCGGGGCAATCGGCCCCGTGGTGCTGATCCCCACAAAGCTTCACCGCTGGATCTGGGGGACTCGGCAACTGGAACAGGTGGCGATGCTGCTGCGTCAAAAACATCCCGCCCTTGGCGATCAGGTACTGGGGGCAGTCGAACTGGTGCACAGCAAACGCGAACCCTCGGGAAGTCTGCGTCTGGCTCAGGCGGCCATTGATCAGGTGGATGCGATTGTTCGCCATCGCGATTTTTCTGAAGCCGTTCCCAACCCGAGTCACCGCCGCTGGGCCTGGGTGACGCTGGTGCCCGCCATTCTCGTCCTGCTCACCTGCGCCGTGATCCCCGCCGCGGGCTGGAACGCAACGGTTCGCTGGCTGTTTCCGTGGAGCTCCATCGAGCGATTCACCTTCGCCCGCATCACCTCGATCCCGGAACGGATTGTGGTGCCCCACGGCGAAGAGTTTCCGCTGACACTGACGCTTGACACTTCCACAGTCTGGACGCCAGCCGCGGCCACCGCCGACCTGCCCGGGCTCACTCCCCTGCGCTCGCCGCAGAATGCCGGCCACTATCAGTTCGTCCTGCCAGCACAAACTCGTTCAACCGAATTGCATCTGCGTGCCGGAGACTGGACGCGGACAATCCAGCTGGAAGTGGCTGACCGCCCGGAACTCTCACGGCTCGTTGCCAGCGTCAAGCTGCCGGACTACCTGCAATACAGTCAGCCACTCGCCACCGATGTCCGCGGCGGGACCATGTCCGTGCTGAAGGGCGCATCCGCTGCGTTCTCGGCCGAGATCAGTCGGCAACTGATGACGGCAACCATCGACGGTCAGGCGGCAAAGGTCTCCGGAGCCACCATTGCGGCGCCTGCGATCACCGTCGCTGACTCCAGAACGCTGGAATTTGCCTGGCAGGATCAACTGGGGCTGTCGTCAAAACAGGCCTTTCAACTGAAGCTGCAGGCCGTGGACGACAAAAAACCCGAAATCACAATGCAGGCGACCGAACCCCTGCAGATTGTGCTCACCACCGACACCGTCACCTTTGATCTGCAATCCCGCGACGATTTCGGAATTCGACAGGTCGGCATCGAATGGTCCGGAGTCGGTGATCCCGTCGCCAACCCTGTGCCTCAACAGGGCGACGCGCTGGTCGAAACCGGGGCCCCCGAGAAAACACGTCTGGCCGGACGGGCAGCCTTCTGTGCTGCCACTGCAGGTGTCGAAGCCCAGACTCTGGAACTTCGCGCCTGGGTCGAAGACTATCTCCCGGAACGTGGTCGCACCTACTCCACCCCCACCGTGATCCACGTCATGACTCCGGAACAGCATTCCGTCTGGGTCATGGAACAGCTGCGACGCTGGTCCGGCATGGCGGACGATGTCTACGAAGAAGAAATGCGGCTGCACGACGTCAATCGTGAATTGCGTCAAATGACCGCCGATCAGCTCAACACCCCCGAAACCCGTCGCCGCATCGAACAGCAGGCTACCGCCGAAAAGACCAACGCCCAGCGACTGGACAGCGTGGTGGCCCAGGGTGACGAACTCGTGCGACAGGCCATGCGCAACCGCGAAATGCTCGTCGGCCACCTCGAAACATGGGCCAAAGGACTGCAGCAACTGCGGGAGATCTCCAAAAACCGCATGCCCTCCGTCTCCGATCTGCTGGCCCAGAGCGCTCGTGCATCAGGTCGCCCGGGAACTCCCAATGTACAGAAATCCGGACCACAGGCCGGTAACAATCGCGGCTCACAAACCGCCAGCCCCGGCAATGCGGCTCAACCCCAGGAACCCGGCAAACCACCTGCTGCCGTGCCCTCCTTGTCCGATGTCGAATCCGGGTTCAACGAAGCCGCGAAACAGGACCCGCAGGCCCAGGCCAACGGCGCCAGCAAACCCAGCGCTCCGAAATTCGGGCTGCCCTCCACGGTCCTTCAGGGCGGCCCTGCCACACCTCCGGCCCCTGGCAATCAAAGCCCCGCTGAAGAAAAGCTCGGCCAGGCGTTTGAGGAACAGTCCAGCCTGCTGGCAGACTTCCAGAAAGTTCGCGACGATCTGCAGAAGATCATGGATGACCTTGAAGACAGCACCTTCGTCAAACGCCTCAAGTCCGCCTCACGCGAACAAATGCAGGTGGCTGAAGGTTTGAATCGAACTCTGTTCGATGGCTTCGGGGTTTCTTCCGGAACCACCGCCGAATCCGTCACGCGACTCACCGAACAACTGGCCGCGCGCGAAGCCGCACAGAGCGACCGACTCCGCATCATTCAGGACGACCTGCAGGCCTATTTTGACCGTCGATCCGAACAGAAATTCGAACGCATCCTCCGCGAAATGGACGAATCTGGAGTCGTGTCAAAAATCAGCGAACTCGGGGAAGCCGTCCGCACCAACAAATCCGGCACGTCCATCTCTGCCGCAGAATACTGGGCCGACACCCTCGACCGCTGGGCCGAAGAATTGGTCTCGGCCTCCAAATGTGGTCAGTGCAAAGGCGGCAACAGTGATAGCCTGCCCCCTGCGATCGTGCTGGAAGTGCTCCGCATCCTTGAAGGCGAAATGGACCTCCGCGAAGAAACCCGTGCAGCTGAAAAAGTTCGCAACGGACTCGCCGCTGACGCGTACGCCGCCCGCGCAAAGACGCTCGCCAATTCCCAGCAGGCACTCTACGAACGCTGCGTCAACGTCGTCATCGACATCGAAGCACTGCCCATGGGAGCTCAGAAGTTCGGTCGGGAGATTCAGATCATCGAAGCAGCCGCCAACGCCATGGGCGATGCCTGGAAACTACTGCAGACACCGACCACGGACGCCCCGGTGATCGCTGCCGAAACGGAAGCGATTGAACTGCTGCTGCAGTCCCGTCGCGCCAACCCCAAAGGTGGCGGCGGCGGTGGCGGATCCAACCCCGGCGGAGGTGGTTCCGGCAGCACCAATGAAGTGGCACTGGAACTGTATGGTCCTTCGTCGGATCCCAGCGCCCGGGTCGAGCAGCGACAGATTCAGCAATCCACCGGCACCACGTCCGACCAAGTCCCCGCCGAATTCCGTGATGGTGTGGACGCGTTCTTCAACGCCATCGAAAACCGCTGAAAACATCCCCACCCCGATTTTCGTGCTCGTGCTCGTGCTCGTGCTCGTGCTCGTGCTCGTGCTCGTGCTCGTGCTCGTGCTCGTGCTCGTGCTCGTGCTCGGAGTGTCAGCATCTTCCTTCAAGCTCAGACCTGCAACCTCAATTCCCAGCCGAAAAATCCC
>JBDKIW010000515.1:0-8430 GCA_039796955.1 Planctomycetota bacterium | reverse complement strand
AAGAGCGACTGGCGAGACTGTCCAGTGGCGTGGCCGTTCTGCGTGTCGGGGCATACACCGAGGCGGAGATGAAGAATCGTCGGGAGGCGCTGGACGACGCAATCAGCGCGACAAAGGCGGCCATGGCTGAGGGCATTGTTCCCGGGGGTGGACTGACACTGCTGCGGGCGATTCCGGATCTGGAGCGGGAGGAGCAGCTGTGTGATGGTGACGAGCGTACGGGCCTGAGGATTCTGCGACGCGCACTGGAGGCGCCTGCAAGGCAAATCGCCGCGAATTCGGACTTTGACGCCGGAATTATTGTCAGTCAGATGCGAACCGGGACCGGGAGTTATGGTTTTGATGCGGCCACCGGCCAGTTTGTGGATCTGATGGCGGCAGGAATTATTGACCCCACGCGAGTGGTGCGGTTGGCACTGGAGAACGCGGTGTCGGTCGCAGGAATTCTGCTGATGACAGAGGCCACAATGACGGATGTTCCGGAGTCGCGAGACGGTGCAGAGTCGGCAAGAACAGCAGGGGCAGGCGCGGGCCTGGAATGACACCCTGCTGCTGCAGGAAAGCCGAGAAACGCCTGCTTTGAACAGGGAAGAAAAATGCGAGAGGGGGGAGTTGAACCCCCACGCCGTTTAAGGCACAGGATCCTAAATCCAGCGCGTCTGCCAGTTTCGCCACTCTCGCATTGCGTTCTGCTTCGGTGCTGAGACACAAAGTCTCGGGCGGCGAGATGTTACCCGCAAGTCAGAAAAATACCAGCAGCGGAGGGGGCCCAAATCCGGTCTGTGATCTGGTTTGTGAACGATGGCAGGGATTTTTCCGGTGTTCGGGGCGCAGTTTCTGAGGTGACCGCGTGGAATGCCAGTTGCCTGATGAGCGGGAAAACCGGGGAATCGATCGCCAGCGATTCCCCACTGGTGCTCATTTCCATGGCCTTGATTCAAACAGCCACCATCTGGGCCGGGGGGCGAGTTCCCGAATTCCGAACTGCTCTTTTGCAATCATGCTGATGTGTCGGGCAATTTTCTGAGGATCATCGGTAACAATGAACCGATCGACGTCTTCAGAGGAGATGGTTCCCTCGCTGACCATTGTGTTGCGCATGTAGTCCAGCAGTGGTTGCCAGTAATCGGTGCCGGCCAGAACGATCGGAAAGTTTTCGACTTTGCGAGTTTGTACGAGGGTGGCAATCTCAAACAATTCGTCCAGCGTCCCCAGTCCGCCCGGCAGGGCAACGAATGCGAGGGAGTATTTGGCCAGCATCAGTTTACGGACGAAGAAGTAGCGAAAATCGAGGGACTGATCGAGCCACGGGTTGGGTTCCTGTTCCATGGGTAACGTGATGTTGCAGCCGACACTGCGACCGCCGACATCCTTTGCCCCGCGATTTGCGGCTTCCATGATGCCCGGTCCGCCTCCGGTCATGACAGTGAAGCCCTCTCTGGCAATTTCCGCTCCGATCCTGCGTGCGAGCTGGTAGTAGCGATGGGATTCGGGAAATCGTGCCGATCCGAAGACTGTGATGCAGGGGCCGACAAAGTGCAGATGCCGGAAGCCGTTGAACATTTCCCGAACGGCGCGGGTCAGCATCACAAGTTCGCGCCAACGCGATTGCGGGCCCTGCAGAAAACGCGGTGGAGCGTCAGGCTGACTGTGTGCGGGGTGAGCCTGGGTGGCCTGCGCGGCGTTTGTGGTCCCTGCTGTGCCTGCGTCGGAGCCCCGAAGAAGGTGATGATCCTGGCCGCGGTCATTCTGCCCCATTTTGAGAATCCTGTTTCAGCCAGTCATTGATTTCGTCGACAAGTCGCGTCGCGAGGCTCAGCCCGGGCGTTTTTCTTGTCAGCAGCACCACTCCGTCGATCAGAGAAACGTCGCGGATGGCGCTGACGGGGTCTGGCAGGTTCAGCTTTTCTGCCAGTGTGTCAATTTCAACGCGTTCGGCTTCTTTCAGCAGGTGGCGAATGATGGCGGCGCAGTGTTCGGTCTTCAGAGTCTGAAGTTCCTGCAGTCGCAGCTTTGTGAACCACGCGGCGCTGATCATTCGCTGGGGCAGGCAGAGGATTGCCAGCAGTCGTTCCTGCCAGGATTGATCCGTTTCGAGGCTGCCAAAGGCGTACATCCAGACAGCCGACAGGGGTTGTGCCGTCCGGTACTCGCTGCGGGAATCTTCACTGACAGATTTCACAGCCCGGACATCTCCCAGGTTCCGCTGCACGCGACGCAGGGTGAAATACTGAACGGCTGTGAGTATACCGGCTGCCGGCAGCAGCGCCAGTTTGAAGCTGCCTACAAATCCCACTCCGAGGATTAACGCAACCAGGGCCAGTTCCACGAGCCAGGTAACGCCACCGAGGGCTGCGAGGCCAATGACGGACCAGGTGGTGATTTTTTGTTGAGTCTGCAGATATTCTGTCAGCCAGCGTCGCGCCTGTTCCTTCTTCATTCCCTGCTCCGGAATTCGGGTCCTGCCTGCTGTGGTCCGTCAATGATTGCTTTCGGCGAATTGTTGCTGTTCATAACGCAGACGGCAACTGTGGCGCGAAGTGTGACAACCGGCGCTGTTTTCGGGGAAAGAACGGGCACGGCCGCGTGATACGACGGGCGCTGTTCCTGAGGCTGTGATCAGTCGCCGCGTCCATGACGCCAGCGGGAGTATCCTGCGAGGCCCTGCCCTGCCCGCTGTCCTGGCCACAACGGTCGGTCCCACTGTCCGGCCATGGGGTCTGATCGGTCTGCCGGGTAGATGATGGGAATTCCGTCATCAACGGGCTCGGCTGCGGAATCCACTGGCTGCAGTCCCAGCAATCGACGGAGAATCTGCATCAGGTGCAGCGAGACGAACAGCATGCCGAACATGAAGACGCCCATGAGCAGCACAAACGGACCCATGTCAAAGATGCGCTCGGCATACGGCCAGATTCTGGTCCATGCCAGCAGCAGCAGCAGTGTGGCGAGGCTGAGCCATGGGCCGTAGGGAATCTCGTCTCGTCGTCGCAACACCAGTGACACGATGGCGACGCTGAGTGCCAGCAGCGGGGCAAGGAAGAAGACGACGAGTACCGGTTGCCAGCCCAGTACACTGCCCACCATGGCCATCAGCACGACGTCCCCGAAGCCCATCGCTTCACGTTTCAGAACCCACGCTCCCAGCAGTCTGACCATCCAGACAACGCCACCCCCGACCAGCAATCCCACAGCGCTGACGAGGAACCCATGCCAGCGTGGTGAAGTGATAGCGAAGGGCAGGCAGTCCCAGGAAAACAGCAGCGGCTTCATCCACTCCGGTGCAACGGTTCGCAGCGTCGAGACAACGCTGGCGTCCTGAAACCAGACAGGCACAATCCAGGCTTGGCCGAAAGCTGCAGCCACCACCAGTGCCGTGCCCATCATGGGAACGGTGCTGCCATCCGGGATGATCCAGAGTTCAAGGTCGATAAATGTGGCCACAATCAGGCAGCACACGAGGGCAATGTGCAGGGCATAGCGAACGTGCAGCCAGACGGGTGCTGGCCAGTAGCCGGTCAGATTCTGGGGACCATCGGGGGTGTAGAGTCCACCTGGGTCGACGGGCCCCCAGAAGTCCGTGGGCATTTCCAGCTGATACACGAGCACAAACAGGATACCTGTCAGAAGTTCGACGAGCGGATAGCGTGGGGAGATCGGCAGGTGGCAATTGCGACAGCGTCCGCGCAGCAGCAACCAGCCGAAGAGTGGCACGTTGTCATACCAGCGAATGGCCACGGCGCACTTCGGGCAACCGGATCCATGGCTGTTCAGACTTTTGAGCTGGTCACGTAGACGGCTGCGTGAGGGAAAGCGGTGGATGCAGACATTTAAAAAGCTGCCGATACAGCAGCCGAGGACAAACAGGCATGGCAGGACAAAGAACCGTGGCAGGTCAAACAGCATCATGGCGAGGCTCCTGTCGCAGGGTTTCTTCGAGATGGCGGTGGATCCGTCGAGCCACCTGGTCAGCGGGTTCGCCGTCGGAATGCACAATCAGGGTTGCGGTGCTGCGGTACAGGGGTTCCCGGACGGCGAGCACGTCCGCGACTTCCTGATCGATGGGTTTTCCGGTCAGGCTGGGACGGGCAGCGCTACCGGCTCGTTCCGGGTTAAGCCGTCGGGCGAGTGTTTCGACGGTGGCGTGCAGCCACACCACGGGGCCGGCAGCACGCATGCGCTGGCGGTTGTCTGCGGACAGAATGGCGCCGCCGCCGGTGGCAATCACCTGATGGGGCTGCAGCAGCAGTTCGGCGAGGATTTCGGATTCTCGCTGGCGGAATCCGGCTTCTCCTTCTGTTTCGAAGATGCGGGCGATGGTCATTCCCGAACGCTGCTCAATCACGCGATCGCAGTCGACCCAGTTCCAGCCCAGTCTGCGGGCGAGTCTGGGGGCGACACTGGATTTGCCACTGGCGCGATATCCGATCAGAGTGACGACCATATCGGTGAGTTTTCAGGAGTTGATACGGCGGATGAAGACAGGTGGATGGTCGTGAGGGGGAATTCAGTCGTCTTTGCCCGCTGCGGGATTCACGATGGTACGTGCTGCGGAGTTGGCGCGCCGCAGCGTTTCTTCCATGTAGTCTCGCGGTGCCTGATGACCGGTGAACAGTTCGAACTGCAGAGCGGCCTGGCCGATGAACATGTCCATGCCACCCAGAGTCGGGCAGCCACGTTCGCGGGCCTGTTTCAGCAGCAGGGTTTGTTCCGGGTTGTAAATCGTGTCGAACACCAGTGTCGTGTCGTTCAGCCAGTGCTGTTCGAAAGGAGTTTCGTCGAGGTTGGGGTGCATGCCGAGGGGCGTGCAATTGATCAGGATTTCGCAGGTTTCGGCACCTCGGTTTTCCCACGACGTGAACTGGCAGCCCAGTTCGGCGGCGAGTTGCCGTCCGCGTTCGCGTGAGCGATTGGTGAGCGTCACGGCAGCACCGCTGCGAACGAGGGAATGACCGATCGCGCGGGACACACCACCGCAGCCCAGCATCAGCACCTTGCGTCCGGCAAGGTCCGGGACACTACCGGACTTTTTGAGCGCGGCTTGCAGAGATTCTATGGCGGCGGGAGCATCGGTGTTGGTGGCATGCCATTGGCCATCCCGTCGATACAGCGTATTGGCAGCCCCCATAATGTCGGTTTCGGCGTCAATCTGCGAAGCGAATTGCAGCACGCCTTCCTTGTGGGGAATGGTGACACTGAAGCCTTCGATGCCGAGCCGTTCATATTCCCGCAGAGATTCCTGGAGGACATCTGGTGGGATCCGCAGCGGAATGTAGACCGCGTTGAGTCCCAGTTTGCGGTAGGCGGCGTTGTGAATCAGTGGACTTTTGCTTTGGGCAATCGGGTCCCCGATGACACCAAAGATGCGGGTGTTCCGATCGATGCGGGGGAATCGGTACAGGTTGCGGACTTCGGCATACGACAATTGTCCAGGGGCCATTTCGCGTTCGCGACTGAAGCTGGCGTAGGTGAACGGTGAACCGAAGCGACCACACAGGATACGACTGACCGTTCCCATTTCGCCCATGCAGAAGCCGACCGTCGGAATCTTTGCCGCACTGACCATTTCCAGCATGCGAACATTGTCTGCGGGCGTGTTGGCCATGGTGACGATTTTGATGATATCCGGATCACACTGCGTCATGCGACGATGGATATCATACAAATCGATCGGTGTTTCTTCGAAGTTATGGTAGCTGATGATGCGTTTGGTTTTGCCGTAGCGGCGAATGGATTTGGCGACGTCTTCTTCGAGATCGACGTATTCGGCGCCGGCGATGATGGCTTCGCGCAGCAGTGTCAGTCGTTGATCTTCGGTGCCGAACCAGCGCCCGCGATCTGAACGCCGACGGCAGGTGACCAGGACAGGTGTGGGGCGGTCCTTCAGCAGGCGTCCGAGGTCCGGGCGTTTCCGCATGAAGTCGACTCGCAGTTCGACCAGTTCGGCGCCTTTTTCGGCGAGTGCCTGATGTTCTTCCATCATGGACGAATGACGAGTTCGTCCGAGGCTGACACAGATCATTGTTGCTGGATCCGGAGGTAATGGGTGGTGTGCTGCCGGCCGGCGGAAGGAACGCGGTCGCACAGCGTTGTCTGATTCTACAGCAGAAGCCGGGGCGACGTCAGCCTGGTGAGGGCGTGTTGGGCGAAAATTCACCCGGAGCTGTCGTCCTGAATGCCTGAGAACCGGCAGAACAGGTCAGTACGGCCCGGTGTTCGGACACCTGCAGCAAGCCCTGCACTGCCCTACTCCGCGTTGTGATTGACTTCACTGAACGCGGCAGGCGTTTGCTGGTGTCGCGTGACTAAGGCTGTCATGCCCCGGGGCCTTTCACAGCCGGGGCCTGTTCTGCGAGTGATCCAGCACTGTTTGCGGACTGTTTCAGCAGTGGATCGAGTGGTGATCAGCAGGGAAGCATGCCGGTTCGCTGATCCAGGCCCAGCATCAGATTCATATTCTGCACGGCAACACCGCTGGCGCCTTTGATCAGATTGTCGATGGCGGCAAACACCACCAGCTGATCACGATTGAAGCAGACGGTGAGATCACAGAAGTTGGTTCCGGAAACATCTTTTGTGGCGGGGATGTGATCAACGACGCGCATGAACGGTTGTCCGGCGTAGTAGTTCTGAAACACCTGCAGCAGTTCGGCACGCGTGGCGGGCTTTTTGAGTCGGGGATAGATGGAGCAGAAAATGCCGCGGTCCATGGGCATCAGATGCGGATTGAAAGCCACCTGCACGGCTGATGATCCGATGTCTGTCAGCACCTGTTCGATTTCCGGAGTGTGTCGATGTTTCCCGATGCTGTAGGCGGTGACGTTTTCGTTGCATTCTGAAAACAGATTGGACAATTTGGGGGTGCGTCCGGCGCCGCTGATGCCGCTTTTGGCATCGATAATGATTCCGGTGGGTTCAATCAGGTCGGCGGCGATCAGTGGAGCGAGGGCGAGGATGGAGGTGCTGGTGTAGCAGCCAGGGTTGGCCACGAGGCTGGCGGCCGGGATTCGTTCACCGAACAGTTCGGGCAGTCCATAGACGGCCGTGTTCAGACGCTCGACGTCGGTATGAGGATGTTCGTACCACTGCTGGTAGACCTGCGGATCGCGCAGGCGGTAGTCGGCACTCAGGTCGACCACACGGCAACCTGCCTGCAGCAATTGTGGCACAGCTTCCATGCTGGCGGTATGCGGCAGGCAGCAGAACGCGATATCGCACTGGGCGCCCACCTGTTCGGGAGTCAGGTTTTCACAGCGCAGGTCGAACAGACCTGTGAGCGAAGGGTGAATGGAAGAAATCGGAGGCCGATTTTCCTGGCGTGTTGTCGCGGCCACCACCGTGACGCCGGGATGTCTTGCCAGAATGCGAAAGAGTTCCAGCGCTGTGTATCCAGTGGCGCCAAGAATTGCGATACGTGCCATGACCTGGGACCGTTCTGTTTATCAGGTGGCTCAGCCGCCTGTCTGAGTCTGCCTGAGATTGATTGTGACGTGATTGAGATGAGACTGTGATGAGCTGAAATTTTTGTGAGTTCGTTCCTCAGTTCAGTATAAGCCGGACGTGCGGATGCGGAAACCCAGCGGTGGGTGTCCGCAAAAGTTCTCAGGGAAGTGATGCTGCGGGGGCCGTCGGCCGCTGGTCTCGGGGCACTGTGTTTTGCTGCCAGGAGAACTGCCGGGGCTCGCGGGTTGGTGGTCGGCGAGACAGGCATGTGTTTCCGCAGTTGCTCCTGATCACGCGAGGCAGGTTCACGGCGCTTGAGATTTGACGTCGGCAGGGGTACAAGTTGCCGAGAAGTGTCGGAGGTGCATCGAGCTGCAGCGTGTAGTGGCGTGCCCCGGCAACTGCTGATTGCGGGATTGAGGGTTGCTCAGCCCGGCAGCGGCAAGTGCTCAAACGAGTCCATCATCCGGTTGTGGGGTTATTCATGGTGTTGCCACTGCTTGTTGCTGTTCTGCTGACGATCTTCTGTGCTCAGACGCATGCCGCTGATGATGTCGCTCTGCAGCAGGCCCTGGAACGTGCTGGCGCCAATCGGGGACAGCTGGAGCAGGCGTTAAGCGGGGTTCCTGAAGATCAGCGTGCGGGGATGCGGTTTCTGATTGAAAACATGCCGGATCGGGATCTGACGGCGTTAACCGCCGAGTTTCTGATTGAGAACAGTCGTTTGACCTGGGCGGTTCTGCGAAAGTCTGCCTGGGCAGCCACACTTCCGGAAGAGATTGTCTTTGACAGTCTGTTGCCTTACGCCAGTGTGAATGAGCGACGTGATCGCTGGCGTGCGGAGTTTCTGGAAAAGTTTGCACCGCTGGTGAAGGACGCGAAGACGCCGTCGGAAGCTGCGGCCCTGTTGAACAATCAGGTGTTCCCGATGGTCAATGTGCGTTATTCCACCGGACGAAAAAAAGCGGACCAGAGTCCACTGGAGAG
>JBDKIW010000514.1:0-4910 GCA_039796955.1 Planctomycetota bacterium | reverse complement strand
GTGACCTGCAGGAAGACAAGCTGGGAATGTTTGGTGCGCTGGACGCCTTGCGTCCGTGTCTTGAGCTGGCACCGGCAATTATCGTGGGTGCAGAGTTGCGTCGGGAGAAGATCGAGGCGCGACTGGAAGACGGGTTTCTGGACGCCACAGCATTGATGGAATACCTGATCCGGAAGGGTGTTCCGATGCGGACGGGCCATGAAACCGTCGGACGCCTGGTCGCTCATTGTGAAGCACGAGGGTGTCGACTTGCGGACGTGCCGATGACAGAACTGCAGGAGGCGTGCAGTCTGATTTCGGAGGACGTGTTGCAGGTGCTGGGGACAGTGAACGCAAATCGGGCGTTGCAGAGTTTTGGGTCCGGGGGTGAGCAATCGGTATCCGGGCAGGTCCGTGTGTGGAAAGAGCGGTTGCGAGGCACGTAGGACCGGGCGCGTTCAAGCTGTCGTCTGAGTTTGCCGTGACCTCCGGTATTGATTGCTGGACGGCAGGTGGGTGTGTCACACGGAGTCCCGAGGTGGCTGATTGCGGTTGGGCCGTTCTGTGAAGTCCTGTGGCGGGTCATGGAGTGAAGGCCTGCTGACGGTGAACGCTGTACAAATCGACGGAGTGGTCGCTAAAAATACAGCGTGGTCATGATGCTGGCCGCTCCTGTATTTTTTCGGAACAAGAGCCATGTGGTTGCGAGTTTTGCTGTGTCTGGTCCTGAGTTTGGTAAGTTGCTGTCGGGTGATGGGCCAGACGCCGACGGGCATTCCGTTGATTTTCGACACGGATATCGGCAACGACTGTGACGACGTGCTGGCGATGGGCGTGATTCACGCCCTGCAGACTCGTGGTCAGTGTCGGCTGGTGGCTGTGACGATTACCAAGGATCATGACCAGTGTGCTCCGTTTGTAGACGCGGTGAACACGTTTTATGGTCGGGGCGAGATTCCGATTGGAGTCTGTCGCAGCGGGATCACACCGCAGCAAAGCCGATTCACGGGGCTTGTTGGTGAGCAGGATGGCGGACGGGAACGTTATCCGCACGACTTGAAAAGTGGTCGGGATGCGGCGGATGCGGTGGCGGTGCTGCGTAGGGCGTTGTCTGCCGAGGCGGACGGCAGTGTGGTGATTGTGCAGGTAGGGTTTTCCACGAATCTGGCAAACCTGTTGAAGTCGCCTGCAGATGATATTTCGCCATTGACGGGGCGCGAGCTGGCGCAGAAGAAGGTGCGACTATTATCGGTCATGGCCGGTGCATTTACTCCGATCAACGGTCAGCCGCACCCGGAGTACAACGTGGTGGAAGACATTAGTTCAGCGCAGGTCTTGTCACGGGAATGGCCGGGAGAAATTGTTTACAGCGGCTTTGAAATCGGGTTGGCGATTCCCTATCCGGCCGTGAGTATTGAGCGGGACTACCAGTATGTTCCGCATCATCCGCTGAGTGAAGCGTACGTCCTGTACGAACCACCGCCGCACAATCGACCGACCTGGGACCTGACAAGCGTCCTGTACGCCGTGTTTCCGGACCGAGGATATTTCGGCCTGTCGCCGAAAGGGACAGTGACCGTCAATGAAAAGGGGTTGACGACGTTTGTTCCGGGTGAAACGGGACTGCATCGTTATCTGACAGTGACTTCGGAGCAGCAGGTGCGGGTCACAGAAGCACTGGTCCAGTTATCGAGTGAGCCGCCGCAGGGGCTGGGTCGATGAGTGCGGGAGTGTCCCGGGTGTCGAGGATTGTGGTGATCGGATCCATCAATATGGATCTGGTCATTCGTTGTGAAACGATTGCTCGTCCGGGGGAAACGATTTCGGGTCGATCGCTGGAAGAGATTTCGGGCGGCAAGGGGGCGAATCAGGCGGTTGCTGCTGCGCGTCTGGGGGCTGCTGTGACTCTGGTTGGGCGTGTGGGGGACGACGCCTTTGGGCAGGTGCTGCGGGACGGTCTGGAACGCGAGGGGATTGATCTGCGTTTTGTGTGGACAACTGCGGGGACGAGCAGCGGGGTCGCGGTTATTCAGGTGGACGACCGGGGTCAGAATTCAATTGTGGTGATTCCCGGGGCGAATGCGGCATTGACGCCGGCGGACGTGTGGGCGGCTGAGTCGGCGATTGCTGAGGCCGACGCGGTGTTACTGCAGTTCGAGATTCCTCAGGAGACAGTGGCTGCGGCGGTGTTGCTGGCTCGCCGGCATAGCGTTCGGGTGATTGTGGACCCAGCTCCGGCGCGAGAGGATGTGGACGCGGCTGTTCTGTCTGCAGACTGGCTTTTGCCGAACGAAACAGAAGCGGAGCGGCTGACGGGGCTACCGGTGCAGACGGTCGATGAAGCCTGTGCAGCAGCGGTGAGTCTGAGACAGCGTGGCTGTCTGCGCAGTGTGATTACCCGGGGAGAGCAGGGGGTGATCATGGCGGACGCGGAAGGGGAGTTGTGGTGTGTGGAGCCATACCGGATTGTCACGGTGGACACGACGGCCGCGGGCGACGCGTTTGCTGCCGGATTGGCGATCGGTTTGAGTCAGGGTCAGTCTGACGCGGATGCGGTGCGGTATGCCTGTGCAGCGGGCGCCTCAGCGGCTGCTCGTCCTGGCGCGCAGCCTGCAATGCCTTCGATGCGGGATGTGGAGCTGCTGATGCGGGAGCAACCGGAGTCTGGGCGATTGAGTCGTCTTTCCATAGCGTCACGATAAACGGCACGAGCTGTCTTTACCCGCTGCAGAGGTTAATGAGACGTGTTGAGCGAGCTGCCGGCACGTTGGAAGTTGCACAGTGCCGTGTCTTCGGGATGGCCCCTGCAACCATATGACGAGTTCGATGAGGTGCGAGTGGAACGGGACGGTCGTGGTTTTGGGGGCTGAGTGCTTGCCAATCGAGGAGACTTGCTGGTGGGATCGCAGGCACTGAGTGTACGAATGGGCGGCGTGCTGCTGGTGTGCGGACTGTTGTGCCTGAGTGTGAATCGGGGAGTGGCAGCAGATCGCCCCAACGTGCTGATGATTCTGGTGGATGATCTGAAGCCGGCCCTCGGGTGTTACGGGGATCAAGCCGCGAAGACGCCGCATCTGGATCGGTTTGCTGCGAGGGCGTTGCGGTTTGAGTTGGCCTACTGCAATCAGGCGGTGTGTGCGCCGTCGCGTTTTTCCCTGTTGCTGGGAGCTCATTCGACTCGTACAGGACTTTACCATCTTGGCAGCCAGTTGCGGGCACTGCATCCGACAGCGGTGACGCTGCCGCAGTATTTTGCGAAACATGGCTACCGAACTGAGTCTCTGGGGAAAGTGTTTCATGTGGGTCATGGGAACGGCGGGGATCCTGAATCGTTTTCAGTACCGCATTTCAGTGAGCGAGTGATTGAGTATCTGGATGTGGCCAGCACGGGGGGCCAGTTGACTCGTGAAGAAGCATTATTCACGAATCAGCGGTTAGGTGAGACGGGTCAGTTACCGCGCGGTGCGGCGTTTGAGTCGCCTGATGCAGCGGACGACGATTACGCCGACGGTCGAGTGGCAATGGAGACGATTCTTCGATTACAAGCAGCGCGGGAGCGGCGTGAGGTCTCCGGGGTTCCGTTTTTCATTGTGGCGGGTTTTGTTCGTCCGCATTTACCATTCAGTGCTCCGAAGAAGTACTGGGATCTGCATGATCCCCGTCAGCTTCCGCAACCTGAGCGGGAGCAATTTCCTGAGGGGGCTCCGGATGTGGCCGTTAAGCGGGGTGGAGAGATTGTGAACTACGCGCCGGTGCCTGTGAGTGGTGCGATAGATGACGAGCTGCAGCGACAATTGATTCATGGTTACTACGCCAGTACCAGCTACGTGGATGCTCAGATTGGAAGAGTCCTGGAGGGACTGGAGCGGTTGCAGCTGGACAGGAACACCATTGTGGTGATCTGGGGTGACCATGGATTTCATCTGGGGGATCTGGGGATCTGGACGAAGCATACCAACTATGAGCAGGCGAATCGGATTCCGCTGATGATTGCTGCACCGGGTGTGACACGAGAAAACACGGTGACTCGTCAGTTAGCGGAAAGTGTGGACATTTATCCGACGCTGGCCGAGCTGGCGGGGTTGCCGATACCGGACGTTTCACAGGGGCTGGATGGAAAGAGTCTGGTGCCTGTGTTGCGGGATCCGGAGCAGCGTGTGCGGGATCATGCGTATCATGTTTTTCCGAAATCGGTGCTGGGGCGTGCGATCCGTACGGAACGATATCGGCTGGTGGAATGGAAGCGTGTGGGGGAACCGGAATCGGCCGCGGTGTATGAGTTGTACGACTACGCGACGAGTTCGGTGGAAACGCGGAATCTGGCGTCAGAAGAGCCGGAGCTGGTCGAACAAATGAAGCAGCGCCTGCGAGCGTATCCAGTGCTCCGGCGTCCCTGATCTCGCGGGCCACGCACCGGCGGCTGTCATTGTTGTGTCGGGAGTGTTGAGGATGATTCAGCGCGGAGCGAGTGTGAGTACCTGACAGGAATCAGTCCAGCGGGAGTGCACAGGCCTGCAGCAGCGTTCGCTGGACTGCCAGATCGTGTGATGGGGGGAAGTCGGACGCTTTTTCGCCGCGGAGGATACGAGCCATGTCAGCGGCGTCATCGACATAGCGAGTGTAGCGGGGAAGTGTGACGTCCTGTGTTCCGGCCACGAAGGTGTCGCGGGGAGTGTCCAGAGTAATTCTGGCGGACGGCTGATCCAGTGGCTGGAGATGGAAGGTGCCCGCGGTGCCACAGACGGTGATATGGCGTCGGTTACCCCCGTCAATTTCCTGCGCAGTGGCTCTGACTGTGGCAAGAGCACCGGGATATTGCAGCACGGCAAGCATATTGTCACTGAGGGCATCGTCAAGTGGTGCGGAGTGGCGCTGGAAAGCGGTGACGGAGGCGGGTTCTCCGAGGATATGGATGACGAGATCCATGACGT
>JBDKIW010000513.1:0-4118 GCA_039796955.1 Planctomycetota bacterium | reverse complement strand
GATTCAGGACTGCCAGGCGGCGTTACGCTCGTTGCGGGCGCACAGTGCCCAGTATCACCTGAATCCGGAGAAGGTGGGCGTGGTTGGTGGTTCGGCGGGCGGGCATCTGTCAGCATTGGTGGGTATGGCCGGGGGCAAGCAGGCGTTTCCGAAAATCGGTGGCCATGATGACGTCTCGGATCGAGTAACGTGCGTGTGCAACATTTACGGGCCGGCCAACTTTGCCACGGTCATGCAGCAGGCAGAGGACGATGCCAATATTCGAAATGTGTTTCCATTCAATCAACCTGGCGATCCCTATTCCGGATTGATCGGCGTGTCCTTGAATTCCGATCGGGACAAGACAAATGCGGTCAGCCCCGTGCACTATGCGTCTCGGGATAATCCACCGATGCTGATTCTGCATGGTACGCATGATGCGCTGGTCCCGTATGCTCAGAGTGTCGAGCTGGCGAATGTGCTGAAGGCACAGGGTGTCGAGGTGTGGCTGCAGACTTTGCCGGGATCCGGGCATGGAGGTGCAGCGTTTGGAAAGCCGGGCATCACAAAGCTGATGCAGGATTTCTTTGACCATCATCTGCAGGGTGCGGATGTGAAGATTGCACTGGTTCCGGAAAGTGATGTCGCAGTGCCACCCCCTGCGGATGCAAAGAAATAGGGCTGCTGGTCGCAGGAACTCAGCCTTGGCCGTGAATGGACCGGGTGCGGGAATGCCGTCGGTGTATTCAGGCGATGATTTCGGGTCAAGGCGGATCCTGATGGGCGTACTGCCGATGCGGGAGACGGGCGAGGATTCACGGGAGACGAAACGGGAGGATCACATGCCGATTTCATACAGGATTCTGATGCTGGTCTTCGTGTCCTTGTGGATGAATCTCGTTCGGGGATCCGTGGCAGAGGCGGTGGAGTGGGCGGCTGGTGTGGCGAAAGTCAGGATCACCCCGGAAGAACCGGTCTGGATGGCGGGGTACGCTTCGCGAAACGGACCCTCAGAGGGGGCCCTGGTGGATCTTTACGCACGGGCTCTGGTGTTGACTGATGCCGAGGGCCGTCGCATGGCGATGGTCACGCTGGACCTGATTGAAATCCCGGATGCTCTGCGGGACATGCTGCTGGATGTCGCGCTGAATCAGCACGGCCTGCGACCGGAGCAGGTGTTGCTGAACGTGTCTCACACACACGGTGGCCCGATGGTTTCGGCAAAAACGGTTGCTGACTGGGGGATTGATCCGGTCTGGGGCGATCGGGCGGAGCACTATGTCCGAACGCTGGTGAGCCGAGTGGATCAGTTGTTGGGTCTGGCCATTTCCGGCCAGCGGACGGCGAAGGTTCGTTACAGTCATGCGCGGTGTGGCTTCGCGATGAATCGACGACTTCCAACTGATGGTGGTTTTCGGCTGGGCCCAAATCCTGATGGCCCGGTGGACCATGATGTTCCGGTGTTGCGTATCGAGGGAGCAAATGGGGATCTGATGGGACTGGTGTTCGGGTATGCGTGCCACAACACGGCCCTCGGCGACACTCGACAACTGCATGGCGACTACGCCGGGTTTGCTCAGAGAAAGCTGGAAGGGGATCATCCGGAGACGGTCGCTTTGTTTTTGATGGGGTGCGGGGGAGATCAGGATCCGGCACCGCGACGCGATCTGCAGGATGCGGAGCAGAATGGGCTGGCCCTGGCATCGGCTGTGGAGGCAGGTCTTTCAGCGGCTCCAATGACGCTGGAGCCAGTATTATCAAGCAGCCAGGAGATGTGTCCGCTGGCGTTCTCGGCCTTGCCGGAACGCAGCGTGCTGGAATCACGAGCTCAATCCGGGGACGGTTTTGTTGCGCGACATGCACGCTGGATTCTGCAGCAGTGGCCAAATCCCGGAGATCAGCCAGCAGACTATCTGCTGCCGGTACAGGTTGTGGTGCTGGGGCAGCGACTGACACTGGTGGCGTTGGGCGGAGAACCGGTGGTGGATTATTCGCTGCGACTGAAACGCGAACTGGCTCGGGAAGGATCTCCGGTGTGGATTGCGGGGTATTCCAATCGCGTCAACGCGTATGTCCCGAGCCGTCGTGTGCTGCAGGAGGGCGGTTATGAGGGCACTGAGGCGGTGATTTATCAGTCGCTGCCCTGTCCGTTTGCCAGTGACGTGGAGGAGCGGATTGTGGAGTCGGTCAGGCGTCAGGTGACCGCGGCGTGGGGAACGGCTGCCAAACCGTGACCGTGACGGTGAATCGTCGCCACAGCCGGGTGGGCTGTGGCAGGCAGGGTGGATCAGGCTCGATTGATCAGGAAGGTGGCGACGTGTCCAAGGAAGTTCCTCAGCACCTGAGGAACTGGATCCGGGAACTGGCATTCTTCGATGGCCTGATTCATCAGAGTCATCCAGCGATCACGGGCCTGCTGATTGATGGTAAAGGGGGCGTGTCGCATTCGCAGTTGAGGGTGTCCCCGTCTCTGCAGGTAGTCCTGTGGACCACCGAAGCGAAACATCAGAAACAGACGCAGACGTTCCTCGGCGCCGGGCAGATCCTGCGGCGGGTACATTGGGCCAAGCAGATCATCATTGGGGATCTGGCGATAGAACGCGGCAACCAGACTCGCGATTCCGGCCTGGCCGATGGCTGCGTAGAGTTCATTTTCGGTGAGTGTGGGCGGTGGATTATGCATGGACGGCGGATCTTCCTGAAATGTGCGTGGCGTCCTGATTCCCGAGGGTGAAATCGGGGCAGGGGCGTGCCTGCGGAAGTCTACGGATTCACTATCCCACCGTCGCGTTCGGGAGTGAGTCCTGCGGCTGCTTTTTTCATAGTTGCTGTTTTTGAACTACGAAATACATGAATGATGCGAAAACCCGATGCGAGAGCGTTTCGGGGGTTGAGACGATTGGGAGTCTGAGGGGACTCATCGTCGATTGTCTGTTGGCGACGGCATTCGAGTTTGTGAGTGTTCGTGCATGGGATGTTACTGGCGAGGTTTTGGGGTGGTATGTGACGACTGGTGAGGGAGACTACCGAATTTCTGAAAAACACCGCTGACAAAGTGATATCATTGTGATATCCTGAAGATATCTTCAGGTGGGCGTTTTGCCGTACTGTCAGAATTCCTTGCGGGCGGGCAGGCGATCGTCTGTCTGGCCTGTGTTACTTTTTGTGGTGGAGGTGTGCTGATGGAAACTCGAATTACAGAGAGGCTGATCACGCCGATATCGGGTTGGGTTGGCCTTGCGGTTTCGCTGGGGCTGTGTTTTCTGGCTCCGGCGCTGTTGGCTGGGATGCTTCCGGTATTTCAGGCGCAGCAGGCTTCAGGAGTAGTTTTGGGGGTGGTTTCGGGGCTGCTGGGGTTTGTCGGTCTGTTTGGGTGTGTGGCGATTGGACCGAATCAGGCGCGGGTGTTCACATTGTTTGGTTCGTACCGTGGCACGGGGCGTGAGTCTGGTTTCTTCTGGGTGAATCCCTTTTACAGCAAGCGTTTGATTTCGTTGCGGATTCGTAACTTTGAAACGGGATCTTCGCGGACCCCGGAGATCAAGGATGCGGCAGGCAAGGTGACTCAGGAAAAGGGGCGAACGCATGGTCGTCCTTCCAAGGTGAACGACCGAAACGGCAATCCGGTGGAGATTTCCGCCGTGGTGGTCTGGCGTGTGGTGAACACGGCCGAGGCGTCGTTTCAGGTCGAGGACTACGAGGATTTTGTGGCCGTTCAGAGTGAAGCGGCCCTGCGTTCCCTCGCGACTCGATATCCCTATGACAGTGAGGATCATGAGACGTCGTTGCGGGGCAGCACCGAGGAAATCTGTCGTCAGCTGCGTCTGGACATTCAGGAGCGACTGGATCAGGCGGGCGTCGATGTGCTTGAGGCGCGGATCAGTTATCTGGCCTATGCTGCGGAGATTGCGGCTGCGATGCTGCAGCGTCAGCAGGCCTCAGCCGTCGTGGCGGCTCGAGCGAAAATCGTCGAGGGCGCGGTGGGGATGGTGCGGATGGCGCTGGACCATCTGAAGCAGGACAACATTGTCGATCTGGATGACGAGCGAAAAGCGGCGATGGTTTCCAACCTGCTGGTGGTGCTCTGCAGCGACCGTCATGCTCAGCCGGTCGTGAATACCGGCACGCTGCATCACTGA
>JBDKIW010000512.1:0-4481 GCA_039796955.1 Planctomycetota bacterium | reverse complement strand
GCGGCTCGGGTTCGTCAACGTTCCAAGGATGGGTTGCTGAGTGACTTTCCCCGAATTGCACGCCCCCTTAAACTTCCACACACCGGCAGGACCGATTCTGCCGCATGTTCCCGGACGAAATCAGGATCTGCCGACATGAAGTACGCATTCACACTCCTGGCCCACTGCTGGCTCACCGTCGGCCTGCTGGCCGCCCCGATCGATGGATTGCAGGACAACAAGCCCGATGCCGTCCGCCGCATTCCCGCCGAAGGGATCCCGGTTCCCGAAGAACGCGCCACCCCCATGCGCGCAGCACTCGGACAATTGCAACAGAAAATCGCCGAAATCCGCGCGACTCAGGACACCGCACGCACCAGCCTGCTTCCCGATGTCATGATCTTCGAACGCGCCGTCCGCTGTGCTCTCGATCATCAGGAATTCTTCGACGCCAGCGAATTTGACAAAGCAGACGCCCTGCTGCAGATCGGCCTTGAACGCGCCGCTCAACTGCTGGCAGGCCAGCCCGCATGGACCACCCAGAAAGGCCTCGTCGTCCGCGGCTACATCAGTCGCCTTGACCAGACCGTCCAGCCTTATGGTCTGGTGATCCCCCCAACGTACAGCATGGACCATAGCGTGCCGACGCGCTGCGATCTCTGGTTCCACGGCCGCGGCGAAAAACTCAGCGAGGTCAATTTCCTCTGGGATCGCCTGCACAACCGCGGCGAATTCACTCCCAATCACACCATCGTCCTGCATCCCTATGGCCGCTACTGCAATGCCTTCAAATTCGCGGGCGAAATCGATGTGCTCGAAGCACTCGAAGACACCAAACGCGCCTACCGCATCGACGACGAACGCATCAGTGTGCGCGGCTTTTCCATGGGGGGTGCGGCCTGCTGGCAGTTCGCCACGCATTATTCCGATCAATGGTTCGCCGCAAATCCCGGCGCGGGCTTCTCCGAAACGCCCCAGTTCCTGAAAGTCTTTCAGAAAGAAGAACTGCAGCCCCGCCCCTGGGAACAGGCCCTGTGGAATCTGTATGACTGCGACAAATGGGCCCTGAATCTGACCCACTGTCCCACCATCGCCTACAGCGGCGAAAATGATTCTCAGAAGCAGGCGGCCGACGTGATGGAACAGGCTCTTGCGACGCACGGCATCACGCTGCGACACGTGATCGGGGCTGGTATGGGCCACAAGTACGATCAGGCCTCAAAGGATCTGGTCGAAAAGAGCCTCAATTCACTCGCGGTCCATGGCCGCGACCAGTCACCGCCGCTGATTTCGCTGACCACCTACAGTCTCCGCTACAATCACATGAAAGGCGCCCGGATTCTGGGCATGCTGGAACACTGGAAACCAGCCAACCTGACGGTCTGGTGCCGCGAAACAGAGAAACCCGGACACCCCGCTCATCTGCTGGTTCACACGACCAATGTGTCTGAATTTGAAGTGGATTTTTCCGCCGGCCAACTGCTGCTGTCCCCGGAAACCCTCGAACGACTCCATCAGAAACGCGGCAAGGGCTTTCTGGTCGAAGTCGTCTCCACCGAAGATCAGCATCCCGAAAAAGATCGCCATCTGCACATGGGATTCCTGCATGCCAGCGGACCATTCTCCGATGGCTCCATGAAGATCGCAGGTTACCGGGATGAGACCGGGGCCTGGAAGGACGGCACACGCCCCGCCGGATTGCGCAAGCAGCACGGGCTGCAGGGCCCCATCGACGATGCCCTGATGGATTCCTTCGTCTTCGTCCGGCCGACCGCCGCTGCCGCTCATCCGGCGGTGGGCCAGTGGGTCGACGCCGAATTGACTCGGGCCATCGAACACTGGCGCCGACACTTCCGCGGGGATGCACGAGTGATCAACGACACAGAACTCACCGATGAACTTGTTCAATCCGCCAATCTGATCCTCTGGGGCGATCCGCAATCCAACGCCGTCCTCCGCAAAATCGCCGATCAGCTCCCCATCGTCTGGAAGGCCGATCAGATTCAGGCGGGCGAAAAAACCTGGCCGGCCGCGAACCATGCCCCGGTGCTCGTCTACCCTAATCCGCTCAATCCCAAACGCTACGTCGTGCTGAACAGCAGCTTCACCTTCCGGGACTATGCCTATCTGAACAACGCCCGCCAGGTCCCCATGCTGCCGGACTGGGCGATCATCGACCTGCGGACACCACCAAACTCCGTGTGGCCCGGGCTGGTTGTGGAGGCGGACTTCTTTGACGAACAGTGGCAATTGAAGAAATAAGGCCCCGGGGATCAGAGCCCTCAGGATTCACAGGCTTTCCCGCTGTTCATGATTTTCAGGAACATTCACCATGTCCGGACGTTTCGTGATCGTCATCTTTACCGCTCTTGTGCTGGCCGTGGCCCTTGAACAGGCGCGGACTCAGCCACCAGCCCCCGCGAGCTCCGTCAGCCCGCTGCTGAAAGCGTTTGTGGACGAATGTGTTCCGATCACTCCGGGAAAGTCACCGGATTTTCCCGCAGGACCCGTCAGGCTGGGGGTCCCCAATCCTCAGGACCAGCTTCCTGAAGTCACCATCACGCTGGACAAAGCCTTTCGAATTTCAAAATATGAAGTGACCCAGGAACTGTGGGAACTGGTGATGGGCAGCAATCCCAGTCGCTGGAAAGGCCCACGCAATTCCGTCGAAATGATGACCTTTCAGCAGGCCAATCAGTTCTGCGAACGTCTGACATCGCAGTTGCGTCAGGCCGGTCTGATCGCCGACACCGAACACGTGCGTTTACCGACGGAAGCCGAATGGGAATACTGCTGCCGCGCCGGTACGACCACTCAATACAGCTTCGGTGACTCAGCCACCGCCGAAGGAGACGCCGACAACAAAGCTTCGATTCTGGACAAGTATGGCTGGCACACCGGAAACGCCGCAGGGAATGATCCACCGGTCGGTGCACTAAAACCGAATCCCTGGGGTCTGTATGACATGCACGGGTATCTATGGGAGTTCGTGACGGCCGATGCCCGCCTGAAAGACGTCACCGGCAAGGACAGCAAAGCTGCAGCTTCCGCCATCCTGCGCAGCGGTTCGTGGAAAGACAAACACCCCAGCCTGACCAGCAGTTCTCGTCGGCTGATCGCCGCGGATGTGGCCGATGATGCCATCGGGTTGCGCTGCGTGATTGCCGATCACCAGGAATAGTGTCGCGTTCCGCTCCGCCGAAACGTGCCTCCAGCGTTTTCCCGCACACCGGCGAACGGTGAGGTTGTCAGCCCGTCGAGATCCAGTTTTCGGCGCGGTGGGGTGTGAAACCTGCGAGACGTCTGTGTTTGTTGAGGTTCATTTCCGGGGTGTTCGTCTCGGTGGGCTCACGCCACACCGCTCGCCAGTTTGGGAAGACGCCTCACTGCCATCAGGCGAAAAACGACGCGGACCTCCCGGATCTTCCTTGTTTTGCCATCCCTTCGCCACCCCGTCGCCAGACTTCGCTGGAAATTCGCCATGACGTCAACTTCACGACTGTGTCCCCGCGACGATTTGAACCTGCAGCTGGAACGCCACGTGCATCCACCGGACTGGAAAAATCCGACGCCGGCGGACCGTTATCATCTGGTCGTCATTGGCGCCGGCACGGCCGGACTGGTGGCAGCTGCAGGAGCTGCGGGGCTTGGCGCCAAAGTCGCCCTCGTGGAACGGGACCTGATGGGCGGGGACTGTCTGAACTTTGGCTGCGTGCCTTCCAAGGCCCTGCTTTCCGCCGCAAAAATGGCCACGCTGGTCCGCCATGCCGCCGAATTTGGCGTGGACATTGACGGCCCGATCCGTGTGGACTTCCCACGGGTCATGCAGCGGATGCGTCGTCTGCGCGCCGCCATCAGCCCGCACGATTCCGCGCAGCGTTTTCAGTCGCTGGGCATTGATGTCTTTTTCGGACAGGCGCGCCTGACGAATCAGGACTGTGTGGACGTGGGCGGGATTCCGCTGAGATACCGTCGGGCGGTGATTGCCACCGGCAGTCGCCCGCGTATTCCGACGATCCCGGGACTGGACCCGGCTCACATTCTGACCAGCGACAACCTGTTCTCCCTGACCGAGCTCCCGCGGCGATTGGTGGTGGTGGGTGGAGGCCCGATTGGAATGGAGATGGCTCAGGCCTTTGCCGGCTTCGGTGCTCAGGTCACGCTGCTGGAAGCCGGCCCGCGACTGCTGCCCAACTCGGACCCTGACGCCGTCAGCCTTGTGACTCGGGTCCTCACGGAACAGCATGGTCTTCAGATTCTGCTCAACGCGGAAATCCGGCAGTTTTCTGTCCATGGAACCGAAAAGCAGCTGACCGTCAACCAGGGTTCGCAGCAACGGGTGCTTGCCTGTGACGCGGTTCTGATCGCCACGGGGCGAACACCGAATATCGAAACGCTGCAGGCGGAACAGGCTGGAGTTCTCACGGACCCGCAGCGAGGGATTGAGGTCAACGACTTCCTGCAGACCACGAACCCGCGGATCTATGCCTCTGGCGATGTCT
>JBDKIW010000511.1:0-10232 GCA_039796955.1 Planctomycetota bacterium | reverse complement strand
TTCCGAAACCCGGAATGACGAAAATCTCCAGTGCCAGCAGGGCCAGTCCCAGAACGAACAGCACCAGCTCCAGAGTCCCTGCAGTACCGCCCAGAAATCGACTCCAGAAAAACAGTGAGGCACACAACGCGGCTGGGATTGCAAACATGCCAGTGGGAGCATGTGCCTCGACGTACACACACAGCAGTCCCACGGCCACAAGCAGAAAGGCGCCAAAACCGGAATTCAGAAACGAAACGAGGTTGTCCACCCATGATTTTCTGAGCGGTCGCAGCGAGACGTCCTCGGGCAATCCCAGTCGCAGCTGCAGCTGCTGGAGATTTTCGCAGGGGGCTTCGGTCAATCGCAACTCGCAGGCTCGCTCTCCACGCAGTGTCAGCAGCAACCCACGGCGGCTCTCCGGAACCAGTGGTCCCTGTAACCATTCATCCGGTTGGGACCGCAGTTCCGGTTCCGACATCCAGGTGACGCGCCCATCCTGACGATGAGTTGCCTCAAACACCTCCAGATCACGATCGATCATGGCCTGCAGCAGTGCGGGAGGACGATTTCGGCGACGGGCCAGCGAGGCAGCGAATTCCAGAAACGGACTGACGATCTTCTCCGGTGCTCGCTCAAACGCCCCGCCAGGTTCCGTCTCACGAATGACACCAATGTCACCAATCTGAGCGTCCGGATGCATGTAAATCTGTGCGCATCCAAACGCAATCAGTGCTCCACCACTCCATGCCCCACGCGGGATCCACGCGACCGTATTCATCTGCTCCGGCTCGATGTCTGCCAGAGTCATAGCGATTTCTTCGGCAATCTGTTTGTCCCCGCCAGGAGAATCGATTTCGAGAACCAGCAGATCCACGCGCTCTGCCTGAGCATTTCTGACCTCGCGCAGTACAAAGTCCCGCATCGAGGCACTCACATTGCCTTTGACTTCAATCAGGCGTGATTTTTTCTGTCCCGCCGGACTGGGATTGCGCATGATTTCACGGGGAAGCTGATACAGATCGGCCAGCGCGCCTCGGTCCTGAGCCAGTTGTGTGACCAGAAACCCCGCCTTCAGAGCATCTGCGGCCACAAACACGGGTGCTGCCCCTGGCTCCCGAATCACCTCCACACGCGGAATCTCCAGTCCCTGCTGCTGAAGCTGACGAAGCTCATCGGACGTCAGGAATTGCTGCTGCTCCCGACCATCGTCGCCCCTGACCGTGACTCGATGCAGGGATGTTTCGCTACTGAGCATTGCGGCCACAATTCCGAAGGACAATCGCGGATTTCGCCGACGCTGCCCCAGTGACTGGATGAACTCCGCATCCGCTGGATCTATCGGGGAACCACGGCCGATGTCCCCGATCTCCGCCTCGGGGTTCATCACCAGATCCTGGCAGGCCAGTGCCGCGACCACATGGTTTCCTCGCAGGGAATCCGGAATCCACGCGACGGTCCGCAACGTTGACAATTCGGCTGACGCCAGCAGCCCTGCCAGATCCCGGATCTGACCGAATCGGCTGGACCCGGACTCCAGTTCCAGAATCAGTATTCCGGTCCGGGATTCCCTGGCCGCCGCTGCCTTCAGCTCCAGTGCCGTATTCCGAATCTGACTCAGTGCTGCGTCAGAAAGAGGGGCTTTCACGGTCAGAAACTGACCGAGGGGAGCCTTTATGTCGGATTCCTGCGCGCAGGCGATGTGGTTCGGGAAGATCGCGAACACAACGGCAAGCGTCCGGAAGACTGAAACAACAAATCCATGTGACGAAATTCGTCGCATGCAGCACCCTTTACAAACTACGGAATTTCGCTGCGGGAACCGGAATTCGTGCCCCGGAGCTCACGCTGCTGACCAGGCACCGACCCACACTGTCCACCAATTCAGCTCGCCATCGCCACCTCAGGAAGCGGCACTTCCCGGAACAATTGGGAGTGCCGCCGCTATTCTGACAGAACTTTCTCGCATTTTACGGTTGTCGCTGTGCAGAATCCAAAGGTTTTGGTGATTCGCCTACCGGGTGGGATTCCTGGCCAGCTCTTTGGAAAACGCGAAAATTCCGTGCCGGATCATCGAATTCCAGGGGAAATACACAGAGTTCAGGCAGACAGAGGGGACTTTGCCGCCGTATTCCGCACTGCCTGTCGCGAACCGGCAACGCCGTCGCCCGTGTTGGATCGACTCCGAGCTGGTCTGCTCTGGTGGCTGTTGACGACCGCCGGCTTCTGAGAGTTGGTTGCTGCCAACCCAGGTCTCACTCAGCCTTCAGCGATCGTTGGCGATGATCCTCGGCAAAGCGTCAGTCGTGTCGGCCTGATCACCCCCCCGAACAATCGAGTGAAATCGATATTGACAAATCTGTCACCTTGTATTAATGTACTAATACAACAATCTTCTGTGATAAAGGTGACTCTGTGCAGATTCATATCCATGCTCAGGATGGTATTCCGATCTATCAGCAGATTGTCAATCAGATCAAGTATCAGCTGGCGTCTGCTCGATTGAAGCCCGGCCAGGAGCTCCCGCCAATCCGTACTCTGGCCGAGTCCTTACTGATCAATCCCAATACGGTTGCTCGTGCCTACAAAGAACTGGAGCAGGCGGGGATCGTCGAAAAACGGCGAACTGTTGGCACCTATATCACGGCCCGACGCTCACCGCTGGCTCGTCGTGAGCGAAGGCGCATTCTGGTCGAAAGAATTGATCAGTTGCTGGCCGAAGCCCGGCAACTGGATTTCGACCTGCGTGATGTAATCCGTTTACTGAATGTCCGTCACAAAGTCCTGCGGAAACCCAACCGGAAAGAGGCCGGGCAATGACTGAACAGGTTACAAGTGCAGCGCCAGCAATCATCGAGATTCAGAATCTTTCTCGCAGCTTTGATGACCGGCAGGCACTGCACAATCTGTCATTGACCGTTCCCCGCGGTGGCGTCTTCGGACTCATCGGTGGAAATGGTGCCGGTAAAACCACACTGATTCGACATCTGCTGGGGATGCTCAAAGCTCAGCAGGGTTCCGTGCGCGTGTTCGACCTCGACCCCGTTGCGGCCCCCGCGGCCGTACTGGGGCGAGTCGGATATCTGTCCGAGGATCGGGACCTGCCGAACTGGATGCGGCTGCAGGACCTGCTGAGATATACGCAGGCGTTCTATCCGGCCTGGGATTCGGCATACGCTGAAGAGCTGCGACAGAACTTCGATCTGAATCCGACTGTTCGCGTTAAGTCACTGTCCCGTGGTCAGCGAGCACGTGCCGGGTTGTTGATTGCGCTGGCACACCGTCCCGAGCTGCTGGTGCTGGACGAGCCCTCGTCGGGGCTCGATCCGGTCGTCCGACGCGATATTCTGGGGTCCATTATTCGCACGGTAGCGGACGATGGTCGAACGGTGCTCTTCTCCTCTCACCTGCTGGATGAAGTGGAACGTGTGGCCGATCGTGTCGCCATTATTCATGAGGGCCGCATCCTGCTGACATCTGCGATGGAACAGCTTCGCGAATCTCATCGGCGACTGGTTCTGCAGTTCCGCAACTCCACAAATGACCCACCGCCGCTGCACGGGATGCTTGATCGGAAAGGATCCGGAACCGAGTGGACTTACTGGTGCTCGGGGGCCCCTGACCAGTTGCGACAGGCCACCGAATCCATTCAGGCGAGGATCCTCAACGAATCCACTCTGACACTGGATGAGATTTTTCTGTTACGTGTGGGTCGTCAGCGATCAGAGCAATAGCAGGGAGTTGCAGAATGCGATCAATTGCTCAGGCACTTTTCTGGGAACTGTGGGAACGTGGCCGATTACAGATCCCCGGATTCTTTCTGCTGGGGAATGTGTTTCCCCTGCTGGTCTTCAGTGCTCTCCAGAGAGAAGGGCTGGACCCGAGCGAGCAGGCCTGTCTGATTGTCTACACGGCATTCCTGCCGATCATGATGTTCCAGTTTGGCGTGGGCATCATGGCGGCTCAGGGTTCACTCGCCAGATTGTACACGGCACCCATTTCCACAGCGTCATTGGTGGCATGGCACATGTTCCCTGGAGCAGCCCTGATGGCTCTTGAAGTTGCTGTGGCACTCGAAGTTCAGCGACAACTGTTCCATCGGGAACTTGTCGTCGTCGGCCCGTCTCTGTTTGCTTTCGCTGCATGGGCATCGGCCCAGACACTCATCTCTGTCCCGCAGCGGACTGTCTTCAGATTTCTGCGTTCTGCAATCCCCTGCATGCTCATGTTTCTCTGGCTTCAATCCCGTTTTGGTGACTGGTTTTCGCAACCGGTTCATTACTGGACAGAAGTGCGATGGACGGAGCTGCTGTTCATGATGGCGGCCGTAGCAGTGTCTTTCGGGCTGACCTGCCACGCTGTGGCACGCGATCGATGCGGAGAATTGTCCCACTCATCACGGCTCTATTCGCTGTGGAATCGAATACTGAATTTTCGAAATTTCCGCGGAACGGTCGTGAGTCCATTTCGCAGTCCGATAGAGGCCCAGCTCTGGTATGAGTGGCGATATCGAGGACTGGCGTTGCCCCTTGGAACACTGCTGACGCTCAGTATTGCGGGGTGCATCCTGCTCCTGCGTCTGCTGCAGACACAGGATGTGACATCAAAACTGCCGCTGCTGTACGAAGGACTGATCTTCGGCGGTGGGCTTCTGGCGCTGCTGGCAGCGTTGACGGGCATGCTGGCGGGTAGCACCGCCACCGGGGTTCAGATCCGTCACCACAACCCAGCGCTGCGCGACATGACAGGCTCCGGAAATTTCGATCAGATGGGACATTTTCCGGCAACGCGCCCGCTGACCGATCTGACCATGGCGAAATGCGTACTTCGCAATGCGGCTAAAAGCGTGATCTCGGCATGGCTGATCTGGCTCGTCGCGCTGCTGCTTGTGGTCTTCGCCGCTGCAGGTACCAACAGTGTCATTCAACACCCCTTTTCACCCGCCTCCTGCTGGCACTGGTATCTGCCATTGACGCTGGTGGGAACGTGGGTCGCGATGATGATCACGACCCTGATGACACTCACAGGACGCTTCGTCTACCTCCTCTCAGCGCTGGTCGCGGCGTTCATGCTGCTCGTTAGCGCGGACGTTGCAGCTCAGATGGTTCTGATGGAAGACAGCCGAAACCTGCTCATCCGCAGTCTTCTGGTAACCGCCGATTTGTTGATCGTGACGGGCACAATGACAGCCTTTTTCCTGGCGCATCGTCGACAGTTGCTGGAGACGAACACTCTGCGACACCTGCTGATCTCAGCCGCCGGGCTGCTTCTGGTGATATGGTGGTTAACACCTGCCGGTCTGCCCTTGCTGGTCTACGCGACTTTGCTGGCATTACTCGCTATGGCGCTGCTCCCGTTTGCTGCCGCCCCGCTTGCTGTCGCCTGGAATCGACATCGCTGATCGAACCATCCGTTGTGTTAGAGTTACCCGGCCGATATGGATGCACCAATTCTGAGGCCAGTTCGACGTTCCCGCAGAAAATGGTTCGCATGACAGAGCCGACGCCGGGAGATTCGGCCTACTGGTTGGTGGCATATCCACTGTCAGCCGCAGCTGTCAGACGTTCACCTTGTTCCCATGCAGCCAACTGCTGCCGGGCAGAAAGCGCCTGAGGATTCTGAGGGTCAATTGCGAGGGATGCCTGCAGGGAGTCGGCAGCGGCGAACGTATCCAGACGCATCAACTGAGCGATCGCGAGGTTTCCCCGAGCCTCCGCTTCGGTACAGCCTGCGTCCAGAAATGCGGCCAGTGATTCTTCGTCTCTGCCCTGTGCTGCCAGCACAAGGCCGAGGTTATTACATGCTCGTTTGTCACTCGGGCTCAGGCGTCGAGTTTGACGAAGGCACTCCTCGGCGCGCTGCAGATCGCCTGCGAGATAGAGGTGATAGCCGAAGTCGGCACAAAGTGCGGGATTTTTTCCATCAAGCGCACTGGCTCGCTCAAAAGCCTTCGTGGCTTCTCCGAATTTCTCCTGACGGACATGCAGCAGAGCCAGTCGCCACAGTGCATCTGCATTTTCCGGATTGATGCGAATGGCTTCCTGATACATGTCTTCCGCGTTCTGCAGTTCTCCACGTTCCTCGGCAACGCGGGAATTTGCTGCGGCAAAGTCCGAACGGGCCCGATCTTCTTCCGAAACATGTCTCCCGGGCTGCAGTACCCTCGTGAATGCCGTTGTCGAAAACTTCTTCCCGGACAGACCACCACCGCATCCCGCCAGCAGACTGCAACTGAGCAGTACGACCAGCATTCGTTGTCTGAAACACATGGATCCTTCTCCTGATGTTGCCAGTCACCTTCCATGAAACCAATCTGCTTCAATCGTGTTCAGCCAGCTATGTGCACTGATGCACACACGATTCGTTCGACTGCTCGCCAAAGACGGTCGACGGACGTCTGTCAGTTGCTGCTGTTGGACGTGCTACCACTGTTGCTGCTGCCGGACGTCGAAAAGCCAGATGTGCTGAAGCCCCCGGCTCCTGCACTAAACTGAAACTGCCTCACACCGAAGCGACGAGCGTTTTCGAGACCGGTCCGGCGATGAATCAACGCTTCCTCGGCCCCCAGACCCGCAGCCAGCGGTTGACCGGCGACAACCTGAGTTGCAGGCAGATGCTCGGCCGCTGCAAGAGCGACGACCTGCTGATACCGGGCATCGTCCAGCTCCGATCCCATCCATTCCACCACAATTGTCTGTCCGCTACTGCACGCCATGTGGGCCATTTGCCGAACTCTGCGAACCCCGCGAGCATTTAACTGCGTCGTGCCCGGGAAGAAATCATAGTCATAGATGGTCAGCCGGGCGGCCTCACCACGCAGCACCTGTGGTCGAATCAGATCTGTTGACAACGCGCCAAATGCGGCCTCATGAAAGTACTCAGGGTAACCCCAATACTGCTCCTGCTTCCGACGCTTATAGCCTGACCAGAAAGACTCCTCATGCCCGATACAGTGACGACACTGACAGTTCCCGTGTCCTGCTTTATGCTGGAGTGGCACGGCAGCAGGTGCTGTCACGATGGCGTCGTCGTACACTAGAACAGGCGTTTCCGCCACCAATTCCTCGGCAGGCTCAGCGAATGCTTTCTGCTCGGAATCTGCCACCGGCAATTCGTCAGGGCCCCCGGCAGAGGCCGCCGGGGAGAGAATTGACATCAGACACGACAGCGGTAGCGACCAGACAAGACCAGGCACGAGCCCATTGAAGTGGTTACACCGCAGCCACATCGCAATCATGCGACCGACACCTGGTGTCGATGCTGACTCGCTGATTCCTGAACTCCGCTCCACCGCCACGATCAATAAACGTTGTAAACTCATCAGAAAACCTCGCAACAGCGAAAGGCCGATTTAGAAAAACACGTTGAGCCGCGTTATTTTGAATACCCTGAGGGACCAGACAGGTAGCGTCGGTGAAGCTTCATCCTGCCGACAAGGTCTGCCGGGTCATCCCAGTTCGTCGTTGAACGAAAGTCTTCGCCTGTGCGTCCCTCGACTCGTCCCAGCAGGAAGAACTCCAGATCATTTGGCTCCTGCACCTCTTCGCCCGGTAACAGCCCGGTTTCAAATTCCTCTACCGGCTCCACAAGGTAGGGTGTCACCATCACGATCAGTTCTTTTTCCGTGCGTTCACCGGTGTTATTGCTGAAGAATGGCCCCAGCACAGGCAGATCGCCCAGCCCCGGAATTCTCCGGGTTTCGTTATTCAGAGTCAGTTGCAGCAGTCCCGCCATGGCCAGTGTCTGCCCTGGCATCATCTCCATCGTGGTGGTGGACCGGCGAGTATTCAGCCCCGGGACCGGCGTTCCCCCTGAGACAAGTACAGTTCCAAGCGCTCGGTCAATCGTGCTGACTTCGGGGGTTACCGTCAGGCGAATACGATCCCCGTCCAGAATGTTCGGAAGAAACCCCAGTTTCACCCCGAATTCCTTGAACTGCACGGTCACTGTGTTCGCTGTCGAACCGGAATTCTGCGGGACCGGGATTGGAAACTCACCCCCGGCAAGGAATGTCGCTTCATGCCCGCTGTATGACACCAGAGTCGGTTCCGCAAGTATTTTCAGCACCGCATTTTTTCGCATGGCATCAATGATGTAAGCCAGCGATCCACCACCATCCACAATCACTCCACCCACCGTCGATGTGGCACTGGGGGTCCCGAAAAATGGAAAACCCGGGCTGGAACCACCGATGTTCGATCCGATTGCCGATGCTCCATCGGTAAACAGAAAACTGGCTCCCAGTCGACGCAGGGCCGTCCGATTCAACTCTGCAATCTGGACCTTCAGCATCACCTGCTGTGACCCCGGGACGGTCAGCAGATTGACAATCTGCCCACTGACCACCGTCGTGGAGACCTGCAGCTCAGGTTCTACAGTGCGCACACTCTCTGTGGATGACGCATTACCGCCAGCGGGCACACCAGAGTTCGCGGCTGTGGCACCACCTCCGGCTCCCGTCGTAACCCGTCGAGTCTGGCTGCTCTCAACCGACTTCAACCACGCCTCTGTCGTCTGATAAATTGCGGCAGCCTGAGTCGCGCTACGTGCCTGCCCCTGCAGGATGAGATGATCTGCAATCTGAGTCACAGTCACAGAGGAATCCGGATAAACGGCTGCCAATTGTGCACGCAGCGTGCGCAAATCCGCAACTACGTGCACCTCAATCGATCGACTCAGTCCGTCTGCCGTTGTGACAGAAAGATCTGTCGTCCCGATCCGCAGTCCGATCAGTCGGATTCGTGATAGTCCAAGGACCTCAAACTCGACGATGGATGGATCCCCAAGTGCCACGATCGCTCCATCCTGATCCTCAGTTGCCAGTCGCTGCTTCAACGTCAGAAGTCGCCCCTGCCCCAGCACGACTTCCAGACTGCCATCAGTGCTGTAAACGGCGTCCACCAGATCATTCAGCGCCTGGGGTTTTTCAGGAATCAGAAACTCGGCCTGCCCAGGTTCACGGCTGTCCACAGGTGGCAGCGGAATAGCGTATCCGGAGGGATCCCCCTTTGCCTGCCCAGCGCGTCCAAACAGCGGCGAATCTGACCGCATCGCCGTAGTCTCACCGGTCACATCAACCAGATCAGCAGTTGACCGTCCTGACACTTGCGCAGCTGCTGAATTCCCGAGTAGTCCTGCCAGAATCCATACGGCGAGGCGAACACGTTCACGGACACGCTGCCGCCATACCGATTTCCACCAACCTGCGTTCCGAACCCATTGCGCGGACACGTCCGCATCATCGTCGATATTCACGCCGCTCGCTCCCTCGAAAACCTGTCACGCCATCCTTGCGTGACCCTCTCAATAGCAGGTCCGGAGTAGGCGTCCGGCACAATTCTGCCAGTTCTTTTCTTCGTCAGGCAAGGCGATCCACATGACCACATCCACGGCAACGACAGTCGCCCTGCAAGATCTTCCCGCGGGCATTTTCCCGCATTAAATAGATCCTGTCGTTTCTGAGACTCTCTGCGGATGCCATCAGTCAGAGTGTGGGAAATAGCGTTTTCCGTGCCGCACTATGAGCGATAACGCGATTGCGACTCGCGCGGGCCTCACCATTGCGACTCCGCCGTGAAGCAGTGACAGACATTAGTCGTGGGTGTCAACCCACGGTGAAGCGACTCAAACACCCGACGAAACCATAAGACGGCAACTGCAGACGCACCGCGAGCGACCTGTAACCACCCCGGTTTTGTATGGTCGCACTCACCCACGGTTGTTGCTTTTTGGCTCACTTACATCTGCTGCTGAATGATCGGAATGAGCGATTTACCGGTCAGTGGATGGGAAAAGTAGAATGTCCCCTTTTGCGATTTCGTTGGTGAACAGGTCATCCAGCAAGTCCAGTTCCTGCTGGCTCTTCACCGGAATCACTGTGCCCTGCTCTGCAACCTGTGCCTGCTTCGGCAACTTGTTCGTCGCCTGGCCTCGCGTCCCCATGGCAGGCTGAAGCACGATTGCGTCAGCGTCGAGGGCGATTCGAGTTGCCGCGGTCGTTTCCTCGGCAGCTGCCGAGTCGCCATTGGCACACAGATCGTCAATCGCCGCCCGCCCACCGACGGCCGGTGCCGCGTTTTCATGGATCGGCTGGTCGCCGGTCAGCAGGTCGGCCACACTGACGCTGCGGCGTTGGCCGGGTTGCAGTGTGCCCGCCATGATCCGGTCCGGTGTCTGCTGACCATCCAGGTCGCTCAGCCCCAGCACGTGGCCCAGTTCATGAGTCAACACAGTCAGCAGGTCCATCGTGCCGT
>JBDKIW010000510.1:0-2606 GCA_039796955.1 Planctomycetota bacterium | reverse complement strand
CTCGCCACGAGTGCCGATTCAATTCAACAGGTCCTCCCCTCCCCACCAACACCGCCTTGCAGCATCAACCGAGGGGCGTCGCCCCAATCTGCTTTTCGCACCGAAGGTGTGCGCCCTGCGGACTGAGGTTTCAGTGCGTTGGCACCGCCAAACGTGTTTACTCATGCAGCATCTTCATGCAGCGAGGCCTGATCGAGGGAGTTGTTCCAGCCTGAGTGGTAATTGAGGGGGACCGATATCCAAATTCCTCGTTTCAATACACGTGAAACACTGCGCACCGTATAGGAAGCAGAGCCTTTTGGGGTAATGGCTTTGGGTCCGGGGCTTGCCTGCCTGCTGTCGCCCGGCGACTAAGCCATGCGTTGCCGTGACGCGGCTGACAGTGAGAAACAGCCCAGCAAATCGACGAAAGGCATTTCACGGCGTCTGACGCAGCTTAATCAACACGCCATCCCGTCGCCCGATCAGCGGCCGGCCATTCCATGGGACGTCGGTAGCACCGTGCAGGTACACGGCACCGGCGGGATCCAGTACCAGACCATGGGTGAACGTGGGAGCTCTGATTTTCCAGTCCAGTTGAGCCGGGCTGCCGGACATCCTTGCGGCGAACCCAAAACCACTAAGGTACAATCTTCCGCATCGGTCAACGGCCACATTGATGGCATTGTCAGTGCGATTGATGCGTGACTCCCACTGAAACGTTCCCTGAGAATCCAGTTGAACAACGAAGGCCCAGTACTCGTCTATTTCAGTGCGGAGTGCTTCAAGCTGCGTGCGGTCATCACGATCAACGGGTGGCTGCATTGAAGGATTGCTCCCCTTTCGCGCTCCGCCAGTCAGGTAAATGTTTCCGGCGCAATCGAGGCAGATTCCACGCGTCCCTTCAGAAGCGTCGGTGCCCCAGGTCCGTGTCCAGCATTCTCGACCGCTGGTGTCATATTTGACGACAAAGGCATCGCTCCATTTCACAACGGGTTGTCCATTCAGCTCGCCATTGGTGTCACCGGTGACGTAGATGTTGCCGACGGCATCAGTGACAAGGGAACTGGGACGAACCAGAGTTGAGGACCGTGGATCGCCGATGGTCTTCGTCCAGTAATGACGTCCAAGAACATCGTATTTTGAAATGAAGCCAAACGGATTACCGCCAGGCCGCGATGGCCGGCCGGCCGTCCCACAGACGTAAACGAAGCGATTTCTCCAGACGGTCACGTCATCCCCGGACGCACTAACCGCGACGACAAGCTTGCGGGACCAGCCGCAGTCGCCACTGGCATTGAACATCCGCAGAAACCCTGCTCCTGCACCTGTTGTGAAGTCCCGAGACAGGCCGGTCACGTAGGCGTTGCCAAAAACATCCGTATCCACACCGACAGCCATGTCCGACTGGTCCCCGCCCCATTGCCGGACCCACAGCTGACGCCCTCCGGAATCAAACTTCACCAACGTGGCATCTGATTTGCCGGAACTGGTCTGGCCGGGATAGGATCCAAATGTGCTGCCAACAGCAAACAGGTTTCTGCTCGAGTCGATGGCAAGCTCGCCATCATTCTCATACTCCGGCGTGCCAAACACGGTTGTCCATTCGGTGGCGGGTGGACTGACCTGTGCCAGCAGAGTTGTTGCTGCGAAAGGCAGACAAAACAGCAACAGGGCAACGGAGATGACGCGAGGGTGCGATCTGTCGGGATTCCTGAGCAGCAGCCGCATGTTCTGTCCTTTTAAGTTCTTTGTGGTGATGTGCGGGGAACCGATTGGGTCGTTCCATAACGGACCCTTCGAGCGTTATTCTGAAGGGTTCTCCACCAGAATCTGTGGGTAAAACGGGGCTTTTAATAGCTCCGCTCGGGCTCAGCGAACGGGGCGAGGGACCTTCCATAGGATGGCCAGTCTTTGTTTTGCTGATTTTCGTCTCACGGGCTGAAAAGTGTACTGGAGCTCGGCGGTTACAGAAAGATCGTCGCCAATGTCCACGACTCCTCAAACAAGCGATTTTGCGTGGGATTCTTTCGGGACTCGTCAAAAAAGGCCGAGAATTTCCTTCCAAAATGTGTCATTCGGGTGTGAACAGCAGTCCGAATTGCACCGCCACAGGGAGGATCTCAGGTGAGGTGTAACATCGCCAATTAAGTCGCCCGACCCAAGCGTCGGGCGACTTAATTGGACAGCGCGAGGTTCATTGGAAATAGTGTAGCGATTCACTGTGTTTTGTTATGGTGAAGAGATTTGATTTTGTTGGGATTGATTCTTAGTCGGGCGAGTTTCTCACGGCGTTTTTTGCAGTGAGATTTGGCAGCGGAGGCGTTGCGGCAGGCGAACCACGCTGCGTTTCAACCGGCTGCGCCACGACAGTACCGCCACAATCAACCGTCAGAGCAACACACAACAGCAGGCAGAAATTCCGCACCGTAAGCCCCGGAAAGTAAACGGCACTTGTGCAAAACCCGAACGACAAGTCCGGTGGGAAAGTCTGACAGATTCGCCGGCAGTCAGTCAATCGAGCCACTCGCTCGGCCCATTTACGTTCTGTTCCACCACCATCACCCCGCAGTCAGATTTCGTTTTTCCTAAAGCTGCTTACCGCTCGCAACGGTGTGATTTGGGAC
>JBDKIW010000509.1:0-4172 GCA_039796955.1 Planctomycetota bacterium | reverse complement strand
AAGCCGAACGCGCCACCCTGGCCGCCGTCGTGGAATCCTTCCGCAGCAACGGCGTCCCGATTGAGATTCCTGGTGAAATGACCCCGGAGATCCAGAAGCGACTGAAAACCCTGATCCCCCTCGACCAGGCCTCCCGCAAACTCCCCGGCAGTGAATTCTTCCCGGCACTGTTCAAAGACCACGTCCAATCCGTGGAAGTCCTCGACACCAAAATCATCCTCCACCCCTAACCCCCAGTGAGCGGCAACGCAATAGAGGCCGGTAAACCACACCAGACCTACGCTATTCACACCCCCATCACCCCAATTCACCGAGCGGGCGATTCAACGGGAGGGCGAAGTTCCACCTGAGCCGCAAACCCCTAATCCCTAATCCCTCGTTCCTACCCCCTCGCGTCTTCCCATCAGTGCCCATCCGTGGTTCCAAAACGAATCCACCATCGCACGCGGCTCGGGCGGAACCTCGCCCTGCCCGCGACAACGCCTTCAGTGTTTTCCGTGTCTTTCCGTGGTCCTAATACGACTACCGGATCAAACGCACACCGACTCGAATGGAACCTCGCCCTACCACAAAACATACCTTCGTTTCGTGTGTTTCGTGTCTTTCGTGGTTCAAAAAACACCCCCATCCATCCGTGTTCATCCATCGCTGGCGCGCAAACCCACGGCGAGCGCGTCGTGGCTCACAGACATCCCCAACCATCCGTGTTGATCCGTGTTCATCCGTGGTTCCAACACGACCACAGATTCACGAAGCGCAGCGGCTCGGGGGGAACCTCGCCCTCCCTGAAAAACACGTCTACGCAGGTTGCGCGCGAACCCACGGCTAGCGCCTCGTGGCTCACAATCAACATCTCCAACCATCCGTGTTGATCCGTGCTCATCCGTGGTTCTAATTCGACCACAGATTCACGAAGCGCAGCGGCTCGGGTGGAACCTCGCCCTCCCGGAAAACGCAAGCGATGCGCGATCAAACGGGAACGGTCACTTCATGCGCTGCATCAGGACCTGAGCCAGGGCGGCGTCGAGGTTTTCTGAGGTGCGGATCAGGCGGTAGTCAATGCCGCTGCCCGCACAGCGACGACGAATCACGTCCAGAAAACTCTCCAACGCTTTCAGATAACCCACTCGCAGCGCCGCCGGGTCGCAGGTCAGCTTGCCTGCGCCTTCCAATCCCTCAAATCGCATCGTGCCGGAATAACGAAACTCCAGCTCCTCATCGTCCATCACATGCAACGCGATCACTTCATGCTTACGCTGACGCAATAACTGCAGACCCCGGAACAAATCTTCCCGCGGACAGAACAGGTCCGATAACAACACCACAATGCTGCGACGCGTCAGCGATTCGTTGACCTTACGCAGTACGCCCAGGATGTCCGTCTTGCCCCCAGCCGTCTGCACGTCCAGGCCCGCCAGAATCGCCTGCAACTGATTGTTGCGACTGCTGGCCGGAATCTGACTGCGGATCGACCCATCAAAAATACTCAAGCCCACCGAATCATGCTGCTTCAGCACCAGCAGACTGATGGCCGCTGCCACCGTCCGCGCGTATTCAAACTTGTTCATCGCGCCGGATCCGAACTGCATCGATTCGCTGCCGTCCACCACCAGCACCACTCGTACGTTGGTGTCTTCTTCAAACTGCTTCAGGTAGTAACGATCGGAACGTGACCAGAGCTTCCAGTCGATCCGCCGCAGATCATCCCCCGCGACGTATTCCCGGTGCTGCGCAAATTCCAGCGACTGGCCAAAGTACGGACTGCGATGCAGGCCGGAGACAAATCCCTCGACCACCTGACGGGCTCGCAACTCCAGCCGCGAAATCCTCGCCAGCTCTTCAGGTCGCAAAGATCTTTCCAAGGGCTGGGTCACGGCTCAGTTCGCTTTCCCGGGTTGGAGTTTCCTGGATCAGACGCTCGATCACCTTGTCGGAAGTGATCCCTTCACTCTCCGCAGTAAAGTTGGGCACAATTCGATGACGCAGAACCGGGGCGGCCAGTTTCTGGATGTCTTCAACCGACACCGAATTCCGACCATTCAGCAACGCACGCGCTTTGGCACCCAACAGCAGATTCTGAACCGCTCGCGGGCCAGCTCCCCAACCCAGCCAGTCATTCACCCACTGCGGTGTCCCGGGTTCACGCACCCGAGTACTGCGGACGAGCGCGAGGCTGTAGTTGATCACATGATCCGACACCGGCACCTGCCGCACAGTGCTCTGAATCTCCAGCACCTGTTCCCCCGATAACACGGGCTGAACTTCCGGACGGAAATTGGATGTGGTCTGGCGAGCAATCTGACGCTCTTCGTCAAACGTCGGATACCGCACAAACACCTTGAACATGAAGCGGTCCTGCTGCGCTTCAGGCAGAGTGTACGTGCCTTCCTGCTCAATCGGGTTCTGAGTCGCCAGTACGAAAAACGGACTGCTGAGCTTGTGGATGGTCTGACCCACTGTCACCTGACGTTCCTGCATGGCTTCCAGAAGGGCCGCCTGAGTCTTCGGGGGGGTGCGGTTGATTTCGTCCGCCAGTACCACGTTGTGAAACAAGGGCCCCTGAATGAAGCGAAATTCCCGCTGCCCCGTGCTGCGATTCTCCTGCAGAATGTCGGTCCCGGTGATGTCCGCCGGCATCAGGTCCGGAGTAAACTGGATGCGGGAAAAGGTCATGGACAAACTGCGAGCCACCGTGCTGACCATCAGGGTCTTCGCCAACCCCGGAACACCCTCCAGCAACACATGCCCCTGACTGAACAACGCAATCAGCAGCTGCTCAATCACGTCGTCCTGCCCCACAATCACCTTGCGAATCTGTTCCTGCAACCTGACGTAAGCCGAGTGCAGCAGATCAACCGATTGCGTCGACAGGTTAGACTCAGCGGATTCCGACATGAATGGTCTCGACAGTCAAAGCTCAGCCGCCAGGACCGATTCCTGAAGGGACAGAGCAGGATGGAGTAGAAATGCGGGGAAAATTGCGGATTTCAAAAAACCCGCGGCGTTTTCCGTCGACTGCGCAACACGGTAGGCCGCTATGATAACAGAGCGACGGCTGAGAAGAAATGCCGCCGACCAAAAGCCAGACGCAGTGGTCAGTTTTCAGTTTTCAGTTTTCAGTTTTCAGTTTTCGGTGTTCGGTGTTCGGTGTTCGGTTCCAAGTGTTCAGTTTTCAGTTTTCAGTGCTCGGTGTTCGGTCGTTCCTGATTCCCCGTTCCCAGTCCCTCTCCCCTCGTTCCTCGTTCCCAGTCCCTCGTTCCTCTCCCCTACTCTCTACTCTCTACCCACTACCCACTAATCGCCATGTCGCGTCAAACCCTGCAACGAAACACAATCATTGGTTTTGCGGCCAGCATCCTGCTGTCGATCGTGAAACTCGTTGCGGGAATCGTCGGGCATTCCACCGCACTCATCGCCGATTCCATGGAATCCTTCGCCGACACGCTCGGTTCCGTCCTGGTCTGGCAGGCCCTGCGCGTCGCCTCGCGCCCACCGGATGAAAAACATCCGTGGGGTTACGGACGCGCTGAAGCGGTCGCCTCGCTGCTGGTCGGAGTCCTGCTGGTAGGCGCCGCCCTGCTGATCACTGTGCAGTCCATCCACGAAATCCTGATCCCCCACCAGCCCCCGGAACCCTGGACGCTGCTGGTCCTGCTGGCGGTGATCGCGGTGAAAGAGTTCCTGTTTCGGATTGTGATCCGCGGAGCCGACGCGTTTGAATCCGATGCCGCCCGCGCGGACGCATGGCATCATCGCTCCGACGCCATCACGTCCACCGCTGCTCTGCTGGGTGTCAGTCTCGCCATCTGGGGCCCGAAGTGGTGGGACCTGCCCACGCTGGTGGTCGCCGATGAAGCAGCGGCGATTCTGGCCAGCGGAGTCATCCTGTTGACGGCCTGGCATCTGATCCAACCCGCCCTGCACGAACTCCTCGACGCCACCTCGCCCGAACTGGAACAGCACATCCGTCAAATCGCCGAATCCATCGACGGCGTCCTGTGTGTGGAAAAAGTGGCCGTGCGAAAAAGCGGAGCCGGACATCATGCCGACATGCACCTGCAACTCGATCCGGAACTCAGCCTGAACCACGCCCACGCGCTGGCCGGCAAAGTCAAAGCCCGACTCAGATCCGAAATCCCCGCACTCACCGGCGTCCTGATCCACGTCGAACC
>JBDKIW010000508.1:0-2744 GCA_039796955.1 Planctomycetota bacterium | reverse complement strand
CGTTTTCGCGATCAGATCGCGATCAGTGTCCGGTGACGGAACCTCCGCCAGAGCCGCACGAATCACGCTCCGTTCTGCTGCCGACAGGTGAAAATCCGGATGCTGACCCGGCTGTTCAGATAAGCAGCCCCGATCGGTCGCCGCGTCCCTCAGTGATACGGCCGATGACGCTGCCCGAGCTTCTTCAGCCATATGACAGGTCGCACATCTGAACTGCTCAAAATAACGCTGTCCCTGCTGCACAAGAGGTGCGTCCGGTCGCAGTTCTTCCACCACAGCCTGCCGGTTTTGCTCACCCATCAGATATTCCGCCAGGGCCCGGGATTCTTCACGCGTTAACTTCATGTCCGGCATGCGACCTGAACTGCGAAAACGCAGGGGCTGAAACAGAAAACTGCTCAGACCTTCCAGCCTGTATTTGCCGGGAATATGCCCCAGCTCTGTGAGCACAGGGCGAACCAATTCCATCGCCTTCGCCGCATCCTGCCCCTGCTCTTCAGCGTCATCCTCTTCAGGGACCGGTGCTGCCACCCCAGACTCTGCAATCGCCTCACGCACCCCGTGACAGGCCACACAACCAACGGAATGGTACAGCTGGCGACCTGCCGACAGGTCATCACGAACTTTCGCAGTGCTCCACGCCTCGTCTCCCGGTGCGCTGACCGCCTGCGACACCAGAAAATGTGTCAGCGCTTCAGCAATCGCCTGACGCTCCTCAGCATCGCGTTCCCCGAACAGGTCCGGCATTTTCGTACCGGGATGCGCGGACTCAGGATCCGCCAGAAAGCGACGCAGATAGTCTGGCGACAAACCCTTCACTGAAACCCGCAGGTCAGGAGCCTTAAAATCCGCCAGCGGTCCCGACAACGCTGCGTCCACCACGTGACATGCACGACAGCTCAATTCCGAGATCAGCAGTTGTCCTTCCTGAACGGGAGTCAGTGGATGCCGACCGGGCAACACAGCTGCTGACTTCGCAGGTAAAACAGCCTGGCCACGGGCACCCGACATCTGCATGCAAACCAGCAATAAACTCAGGATCGATATCCTGAGCCGTCCATGACAGTGTCCCATCGCTCAACTATTCCTGAAGACATGTTTGCGAGATGATCGACACTGATCTACTCGCCAGCATTGATCCTATCATCTTCAGGAGTCTTACCCAGCGACGTCCACGAAAATCCGGCCACAATCCGCGGACGCACAGAACAACAGCCACGACGCAGGGATGCGGACAGTCAGAATAATTCGTGAATTTCCCGATATCCGAAGTCCACCAGCGGAAACGGACGCCCCGCTGGACCGGGCAGATGTGAATCCAGCTTCAGTCCCAGGCTGTGGAAGATCGTGGCAATCACGTCCCCGGGCTGTACAGGTCGATCCGCCGGAACACCTCCAATCGGATCACTCGCCCCCACAACCTGTCCCCCCTTCACACCGCCTCCCGCAAAACCGACTGTAAAGCACTGAGGCCAGTGATCTCGCCCGCCAGCGGGATTCACTTTCGGAGTGCGACCGAATTCGGCAAGGTTGCAGACAAGCGTATTGCCCAGCAAGCCTCGCTGATGCAGATCCTCGATCAGCGCCGAATATCCCTGGTCATACATCGGCGCCACGATGTCCCGCATGCCTTCGATCGAGGTGAATGGCTTTGATCCGTGAATGTCCCAGGTGATCTCATCAAACACGGTCAGGAACGTATTGACTGTAACAAACCGGACACCCGCCTCCACCAGACGACGAGCCAGCAGACAACACTGCCCGAAACGATTCATCCCGTAACGGTCACGAACGGATGAGGATTCCTGGGACAGATCAAAAGCCTGACGAGCCTGAGGGCTGGACATCAGACGATAGGCGGCTTCGAAATTCTTCCCCATCATTCCCGCATTTTCTGTGGATTCGAAATCCTTCACCGTCGAATCCACGAGGTCGCGCAGGCGACGACGACGCGACAACCGAACCTCACCCAGCGTCGCTGGTGGTAACAGGTCCGGAACCCGGAAGTCCGGACGCGAGGGATCTGCCATCAACGCAAACGGATCGTGAGCCTTCCCCAGAAAACCGCCAGCCTGACCATTCGGCAGGTTTCCACCCCCACGCCCCATCGTCTCCGGCAAAACCACAAACGGCGGAAGATCCGAACGACGCCCACGCAGATAACTCAGAACCGAACCTGCATGCGGAGTATTCACGCCGCCCTGAAACTGACGCCCGGTCTGCATCATCTGCCAGCCAGCATCATGAACAGCCGCCCCCGTGTGATGGCAACTCCGAACCAAAGCCACATGCTCTGAAATCGCCGCATGCCGCGGCAGAATCTCCGATAACTGATACGCGCCACTGCTGGTGGCAATCGGCTTGAACGGCCCACGCACCTCCAGCGGTGCCTCTGGCTTCATGTCAAAGGTATCCAGCTGACTGGGGGCCCCCAGGTTGAACAGCATGATGCAGGATCGCTCATCATGGCCCTCGGAAACCTGCCCCTGCTCCTTCGCCTCAAGGTAATCCACCAGCGAAAGCCCACTCACCCCCAGTGTACCAACCTGCAGAAAATCCCGGCGAGTCGTGCCGTCACAGGTGTGCGCTTTTCCCCGGCCTGTCAGATTCAGCATGGCAGAATTCCTCTCACCCTCAATGACCGGCTTGCAGATGTCAATTCCGGCTGAAACACCCTGCCGAAATCCACCACCCTCCACCAACTCTCTCTAAAAAAGCGGCACCACGCGTCCGACCGCTGCCGC
>JBDKIW010000507.1:0-6800 GCA_039796955.1 Planctomycetota bacterium | reverse complement strand
GCTGCCAGCGCCCGATCTGTGGGCGGAACCAGCGTTTTTTCATGACTGGTGAAGTTGTCGAAGTGAGTATCCCAGCTGCCATGCTCGATCCCGATAAATCGGCAGCCCGCTTCGACCAACCGCCGTGCCATCAACGCACATTGACCGATCGATGAAAAGCCATAGCGTTCACGCACCTCATGAACTTCGGACTGCAGATCAAAGGCCCGACGAGCCTCCGGTGAAGTCACCAGATCCACGGCCTTCTCATAGTACGCCCGCAGCGTTTCAGCTCGCCCCGTGGCCAGCGCCCCGGCCCCCAACCGCTCAGCATCCGCAAGCATCTTCTGCCGACGAGCAAAACGCTCGTGACTGATCGCATCCGGAACATCCAGATCACGCACCCGAAAATCCGCCTGCACGGGATCATTGTCAATTGTGAACGGACCGTATTGAGCCCCATAAAATCCCGGTCCGCCGGGACCCAGTGCGTTCGGGATCTCCACATAAGGCGGCACAGCACCTCGCGGGCCCAACTCCCGGGAAATGATCGAACCAATCGATGGATACAACTCGTTAAACGGTACCCCTTTTGCCTGCCCATCCGCAAACGCAGGAGGATACCCTGTCAGCAACCAGTGTCGACCTGTCTGATGCGCATTGTCCGCATGGCTGTGCGACCGCAGAATGGTCAACTTGTCCACAATCCCTGCCGACAGCGGCAACAGCTCGCTGATCTGAGTCCCCGGAACCACCGTGGACACCGGGCGAAACGGCCCCCGAATCTCTGCGGGTGCGTCCGGTTTCAGATCCCACATGTCGATATGACTTGGGCCACCTTCCAGCATAAAGAAGATACACGCCTTCGCCCGCGCTGGCCGAACCGTGGCAGCCTGAGCCTGCAATTGCAGCATCAACGGCAGTGAGAGCCCGCTCAGAAATCCGGTCCCGCCAAAACGCAGCATGCGCCGACGAGTCAGCAGTCGATCCTCATCCACAAATTTCGATCCTGCTTTTCGACTCATCAGAGATCCCCTCACAGCAGTTGTCTTCGTTTCCCAGGTACTCGACGTAGTCCCTCAGCCCAGACAGCCGACTGACAGACATCATTTCGCCACACGTCCTCACGACGGCTGAATCCAACATCCGTCTCGTCAGCCACTCAGCCCCGATGACTCAATGATTGAACACAAATTCCCGCAGATTCAGCAGCACCCAAAGCACATCCTGCGTTGCCGCCCCGTTGTCACCCACCTCCTGAAAAGCCTGCAGCATTCGTTGTTTTTCGACCTCCGAAGGCAGCCGACTTAATGCACTCAGGTACAGCTCATCCAGAATCTCCTCCGGACTCAGCCCCGCCTGCACCAACTGAGCTGCTCGTCCCTGACGACTTTGTACCTTATCCATCGTGCGCGTCGAATTCATCAGATGCAGCGCCTGTGCGATACTGGGCTCAGTCCCCCGTTCACACGCACACACCGTCTGACGAGTCGGACGACCAAACACCTCCAGAAACTGTGACGGCAGCTTATTGTCCCAGATTTGTATGGCTCGATACCCTGCAGGCCAGCCATTGAAGGATTCCGCCACGCCAGTCACCTGAGACACCGCATCCAGCAAGACTTCAGCCGGCAATGGTTTCCAGCTGGCATGCGAATAATTCTGCTCATCCAGTCGATTCGACTCATTCACCTGAACACTCAACTGATACGCGTACGATCCAAGTAGTGTGGCCGTGAATTGCCGCACATCGAACTTCAGATCCACCAGATGCTGTGCCAGTGCGTCCAGCAGCTTTTCGTTCGTCGCCGGGTTGGTCGCCCGCAGATCGTCAAGCGGCTCCACCAGCCCCCGTCCGAAATAATGCGCCCAGATTCTGTTGGCCAGAGTCCGAGCGAACCAGGGATTCTCTGGTGCCGTCATCCATATCGCGACCGCCGTTCGCCAGTCCTCCGTCGTCGGTAATCCGGAAGCCGGAACTCCGGGAACCGTCGGCACGATGTCCTGACCTGTCCGAGGATGTTTGAGGGGCGTTCCCGGACGCCCGATAATCTTCAGCCCCCCGCGCGGATCCGGCTTGCGCTGCACCCCCGTAAACATTCCTGCAAACGCAAAGTAGTCCGCCTGATCCCACCGCTCAAATGGGTGATGGTGACACTGCGCACACTCCAGGCGAACCCCCAGAAACAGTTGACTGACTGACCGGGCCAGCTTCTCCGGATTCTCCTGCACCTGATAAAAGGCCGCCGGTGATTCCACCAGCGTTGCCCCCTGCACGGTGAGCACGGAGCGTACAAACTGGTCAAATGGCACATTGCGGTCGATCTGTCTGCGAATCCAGCGCGTCATTGCCACAGCACCCTCGGTGCCCACAATGTCCCGATCCACCTGCAGCAAATCAGACCACCGCTGTGCCCAGTAATCAGAATACTCCGGACGCTGCAACAGCGACTGCACCAGTCGCGCACGCTTGTCCGGTGACGTGTCTGCCAGAAAAGCCCGAGCCTCCTGGACCGTCGGCAGAGTTCCAATCGTGTCCAGCGACACCCTGCGCAGAAATGTCGCATCATCCACACCCGGACTGGGGGCAATCCGCAGCTGCTGCAATTTGTCCCACACCAGTGTGTCGATGAAATTGTGCTCCGGTGGACGAACAAACTCCACCGCCTCTCGCGGCCGCGTCACGCGGCACACGGCCACTAACCCGGAATACCGCACCAGCACCGCCGCTTCACCAGGCACATCCGTGGCCTGAATCAATCCACTCCGGTCCACGGCTGCTATCCCATCCTGATTGGACTGGAACTCCGCTTCCGCCGTCACAAATCGCTCGGTGCCGTCGGCCGACTTCGCCGTCACCCGCAATTGCTGACGTCCCCGCGCCGTCAGACTCACTGCCGACGGCTCAACACGCAACTCAACCAGTCCCTCCTGCTTCTCAGGGTCCAGGACCATCCCCTCGGAAATCCAGCGGCTCAGCATTCGATGCCAGCGAGAACCTTCAGCGAACTTCTGACCTCCTCCATGCGGCATCCCGGCCGTCGCTTTCCGCAATAACAAACTCTGCTCAGGAATCGCAGCAAAAACTCGACGGCCACGCCCTTCCGAAACGATCGCCGCGTGATCAGCTGCGGCGTCATACCCAAACACACTTAATTTGAAGCCATTCTGCCCCTCCGCCTTGCCATGGCACCCCCCGGAATTGCAACCGGCTTTGGTCAGCAACGGCAGAATCTCCCGACGAAATGACACCGGAACCGGCGTCTGAACTCCAACCACCTGCACCGGTAACCTGTGCTGCAAATCCCCGTAACGAACGATGATTTCCCCAGCCCCATCCCGAACGGCCGACAAACGCCCCGTCGCATTTACCTCCACAAGTTCCGCTGCCGGCGGGTCATACGTCGCAATTCCCGTCAGATCCACAGACTGCCCGTCCGTGGTTGTTCCCGTCACAAGGATCTGGTCCGATGCTTCCGGCCCATCCAGCAGAACGCGTTCAGGAGTCAACCGAAGCGCAATCACCGCCCCCGACAACGACTTGTCAGCAACAGTTTCGTCAGGCGACTCAACCGACAACGTCTGCGCGTGTAACTGCAATGCAGACATTAGAATCAGCAGGCCGATGAGTGTGACACGTGACATTCCTACTTCTCCAGCGAACTCGGTGGCTTGTCGACAGGTTGCGGCACGGCCTGCCTGCTCACCCCAAAATCTTAGCCGGGATTCAGCCCGGATGCGACAACTCTCCCCAAACAAAGCGAATTCCAGCCCCGGAACACAGAATCACCATCAGAACTCACCTCTCAATCCGGCCCTCCACCTCGCGGGCACTGGGATAGCGAAACGGAGGCAATCTGTGAGTTCCGGGGCGTATTCAGCTTGAATAGGGCAAAAGGATTTGAGTGTCGGGTTCGGCAGTGAATAAACTGGCGGTTCGTTTCGACGGAGCGAAACGCGACTAACGGCGGGCTTAACACCATTTCTCCACCTCGCGGGCACTCGTGACAATCTCGCAAAAACTGGGATACTGCCGCCAGTAACACGCCCTCCGGGCATTTCGGCTGACAGAGTGGCCGATGCTCTGACCAGGGCGTCCGCGATTAACCGTTGCAGTTGCCGGGGAACTTCCATCATGAAATCCGCCTTTGAAGCCGCTCAGTTCTACTTTGAAGAAGCGGCCTCCGTGATCGGCCTGTCCGACAGCCTTCGCGATCTGCTCGTTACCCCCGAACGGGAAATCAAAGTTCAGGTCCCTATCAAACGAGACAATGGGCAAATCGCCACCTTTATCGGATACCGCATGCAACACAACAGTGCCCGCGGTCCCATGAAAGGCGGGCTTCGTTACCATCATGAGGTCAATGCCGACGAAGTCCTCGCACTCGCCTCGCTGATGACCTGGAAAACAGCAGTGGTGGACATTCCTTACGGAGGTGCCAAGGGCGGTATCAGTGTCAACACAAAAGATCTATCCACCGACGAACTCGAACGTCTGACACGCCGCTTCGTCGACGAGATCCACGACCTGTTCGGCCCCGACAAGGATATCCCGGCCCCCGATATGGGCACCAATGCGCAAACCATGGCGTGGATCATGAATCAGTACGAAAAATTTCATGGATTTGCCCCCGCATGCGTCACCGGAAAACCCGTCGAGCTGTACGGCGCCGAGGGACGCGAAGAAGCCACCGGACGCGGAGTCGGAACCCTGACCCTGGCGTTCCTCCGAAAATTCGGACGCTCCATCGAAAACTCAACCGTCGCCATCCAGGGCTTCGGCAATGTCGGCTCCTTCACCGCCTCCTATCTCCATCAGGCCGGCGGTAAAGTGATCGCGATCTCAGACGTCAGCGGCGGAATCCTGAATCGCGATGGAATTGATATCCCCGCTGCACTCGAATACGTCGCCGTCAATAAGTCACTCGCAGGATTTCCAGGAGGTCAACCCGTCTCCAATGAAACGGTCCTCAGCATCGATGTCGATGTACTGATTCCCGCCGCACTGGGAAATGTGCTGACTGAACAGAATGCCGGAGACGTCCGCGCTCGCTACATCATCGAAGCCGCCAATGGCCCGACCACGCCCGAGGCCGATGCCATCTTCCGCCAACGCGAAATCCCCGTGCTGCCCGATATCCTCGCCAATGCCGGAGGTGTCACGGTCAGCTATTTTGAATGGGTGCAGAATCAACAGTATTTCCGCTGGGACATCAGCCGTGTCCGCGAAGAACTCGAAAAATATATGACTCGCGCATTCCACCGAGTCTGGACCATTGCGGCCGAACGACACGTCTCTCTCCGAACCGCCGCGTATATCCTTGCCATCGGACGTGTCAGCCGCGCGACAGAACTGGGCGGCATCTGATCCCCAGCTCAGCTTCGCCTGAGACAATGCTGTTCGTGCGTTCCACAGAACCCTCCGCCATGACACACACTCTGTTCCACTACGAACCCCTCTTCCGGCAACTGGAACTGCAGCACCAGGAAGCATGGTCTCAACATCTGCGCCAGCAACTTCAGGCGGCCACAGATCCAGTCACCAACGGACATCTCAATCTCTGGACCACCGCATGGCAAAACCTGCCACACTGCCCGGATGCACAGATCACGGCGCACAGCGATGCCGTCACTGTCTCCGGCACTCTCAGTGACCACAATCGTCAGATCCTCACGACCTGCCTGCAATCACTGCACCCGTGGCGAAAAGGACCGTTCGAATTCTTCGGAGTTCCCATTGATACCGAATGGCGCTCATGCCTCAAATGGGATCGACTTGCCCCTCATGTGAATTTTCATGGTCGCACAGTCCTGGATGTGGGGTGCGGAAATGGTTACTACGGCTGGCGTATGCTCAACGCCGGCGCTTCACTTGTACTCGGACTGGACCCCTTTCTGCTGTACGTGATGCAGTTCGAGTTCCTGAAGAAATTTGCAGCCCCCGAGACGCCCCACTTTATACTGCCCTTGTCCGATGCCGCACTCCCCAAAACTCCGGGGCACTTCGACATCACCCTGTCCATGGGCGTCCTCTACCATCGCTCCAGCCCCATCGAACACCTGCAGTCCCTCAGACAAACTCTCGCCCCCCGCGGCACACTGATCCTCGAAACACTCGTCCTCGATGAACCAGGACAGCATGTGCTGGTTCCCGAGGACCGCTATGCCAAAATGCGCAACGTGTGGTTCATCCCCACCGTCGACATGCTCCTGCTCTGGCTCCGTCGCACAGGCTACACCAACCTTCGACTCGCGGATCTTTCACGCACCACCGTCGCAGAACAACGCAGCACCCCATGGATGACCTTTGAATCGCTGGAAAACTTCCTCAGTCCACAGGATCACTCGAAAACCATCGAAGGACTACCAGCTCCTGTTCGCGCTCTGATTCTGGCCGATCGCAGGTAAGCGTACACCACAACCATAGTTGACGATGGTCGTACCATAGCAGCTTTCCTGTTTCTGTCTCTTCAGGATGTGGAGGCTCGGCGAATGGTGCGTTTGAAGAGTGCTGCGATGTGGGAGGCGTGGCGAGATCGGTTGCAGCGGTATCAGCAGACAAATCTGACCGTCGCGGCGTTTTGTGAGTGGGAAGGCGTTTCCCCGGCGGCGTTTTATCTCTGGCGGAAGAAGCTTGCGGCTGGTTCTGAGATGACTCCGCGTCAACCCTCGGCCCGGTACCAGGCACAGGATCGTCCGGTTCCTGGATTTGTTCAGATTCTTCCCGGAGTGAGTCCGGCATTGTGCGCTTCAGAAAAGGTGGTGATGACACTTGTCGACGGGACTCGTGTGGAGTTTCCTGCAACTGAATATGAGTTGAT
>JBDKIW010000506.1:0-2789 GCA_039796955.1 Planctomycetota bacterium | reverse complement strand
CCCAACAGCCGCCACGAACAACCAAGGCTCTCCACCACACTCAGCCATCCGTTCGCAATCCACGCGCTGTGTCCCCGCCGGTTCGCTATATCTGCCAGTTCGCGATGAACCAACCGGTCATGTCAGGCCCAACGATAATCCTGCGCACCAGGGCGTCCAATCCCGGCAAATCAACAACCTGGTCGGTCTGCAGAAAACCAATGCAGCGATTCTGCCGTATTTGACCGGTTGTTGCTTTGAAACCACACTCGCCATTGCGCATGCTGTAAACAACGAGCTGAATTCTGCATCGATGGACAGGAATTACGCATTCCGACCAACTAAACAAACGTTCAGTATTCAAACCCTGGAAATTCTCCCGCTCAGGTGCGTTAACCTCTAGTCCACTTGACAGACAAAGTCCACAAGCGTGTAATCATCTTTGAATCAGGGCTGATCAGGGGACTGGGGTAGTCCATTTTTCGGCCTCTCGATTCAGGAAAGCAAGTCGTAATCCCTGTTCCATGGAGTTCCGCGGGGGCGGAACGCCGATTACAGAATCAGGGATTGTGGCATTTTCGAAAAGTGTCGTTGCTGGTTCGTGGGGAACGTCCGGCAATGATCAGTGATCTCAGGTCGAAGGGATACTTCGATCTCGAAACTGGGTCAGGTTTGCAGATCAGGAAGCCGTCATCTGCAGGCCTTGTTGGGGCTATTCCATGGCTGGGCACAAGCAAACCCGTGTGGTCATCACCGGTGTCGGCGTGGTGTCTCCGATAGGGATCGGCAACGATCGCTTTTGGCAGAGCCTGCTGCGCAACCAATCCGGGATTGATTTCCTGCAGTCGATTCCGACTGAAGGGCTCCCGTCTGCATTTGGCGCAGAAGTCCGCGACTTTAACCCTGTGGAATTTCTGCGGGATCGAAAATTCGTCAAGGTGATGTGCCGCGACATTCAGCTCGGCGTCGCCTCTTCATCGCTGGCGGTGAAGGACGCCCGAATTTCCAACGGCCTGTTTGATCCCGAACGTTTCGGCGTCGTCTTCGGTGCCGGTCGCATGACCTGTCACCCGCAGGAACTGGCAGCAATCGTTGAAGTCTGCCGCAGTGCCGATGGATTTGACCCGGACAAATGGGGTTCCGAAGCCGTTGGGCGAATCGCACCTCTCTGGCTGCTGCGTCAGCTTCCCAATATGCCAGCCAGCCACGTTTCCATCGATCACAACGCCTGCGGGCCCAACAACACCATCACCTGCCGCGATGCGTCAGCTCTGCTCGCCCTGGCAGAAGCCGTTCGAGTCATTCAGGCGGATCGCGCGGATGCCATGATCGTTGGCGCCGGCAGTTCCAACATTCACCCCGTCGACATCGCCAAGTTCCATAACTTCGAAGGGCTCTCACGCCGGGCGGATGATCCGTCCCGCGCTTGCCGCCCCTTCGATTTCGAACGCGATGGTACCGTTGTCGGTGAAGGCGCCGCGTCGTTCATCGTGGAAAGCTACGAACACGCCGTCCGCCGTGGTGCAGAGATCTACGCGGAAGTGCTGGGTACCGGCGCTGGCTGCGATGGCCGTGGCGTGGCAAATGAATCCGCCGGTCTGGGGCTGGTCCGAGCCATGGAATCCGCCATCAGTGCCTCCGGCATCACCCCTCAGGATCTTGGCCACATCAACGCACAGGGCAAAAGCACGCAGCCGGACGACATCGTGGAATCGCGGGCTTACCACCGTGTCTTCGGTGATCTCGCTCTGAAAATTCCCGTCACAGCACTCAAAAGCTACATCGGACACTTTGATGCCGGCGCCGGTGCTGTCGAACTGGCTGGTACTCTGCTGTCCCTGAAGAATGGCTACGTCCCCGCGACGCTCAACTACGAAGTCCCGGACCCGCGCTGCCGACTCAACGTCGCTCGCGGTGAAGCTCAGCGACTCAACAACCGTACAGCCATTACCGTCAACCGTACGGCCATGGGGCAGAGCGCTGCTGCCGTCCTGCGGGCCCTTTGATCCCGGTTTGACAGTCTTACCCGAATGCCCCCCCGTTTCACCTCAGGTGCCCGCGTCCACTTTCAGGCAGGCCAGGGTTCCATCTGAGCCGATGAGTTCCTGAAGGATGCTTCGCCGCCTGCCACACGACATCAACCGGCGCTATCCCAACAAAAAAGCCGGACGCTCACGCGTGCCGGCTGATAAGGCGGCACTCACGGCCGCTCATTCATTCCACACAAATCACCACCCCACGCTATCCGCGTCTTCCGTGTCCATCCGTGGTTTCAAACTCACACGCAGCCAACAATCTTCGGGAGGCCGCTGTTGCTCGGGAGGGCGCGGCTCCTGCCAAGCCGCAATTCTGTCTCGGCTCAGATGGAACTTCGCCCTCCCAGTCTTTCCACGCCATCCGTGTTATCTCGTGTCCATCCGTGGTTGAAAAACCCCGCGCAACTCGTGCTCGTGCTCGTACTCGTACTCGCCAAACCACAAGCCCGGCACAAATTCCATCCGCAATGATTCGCATCCTGACTTGCGGCTCACATGGATCTTCGCGCTCCCCGCAACACAACAACCCCAGTCCATCCGTGTTATCCCGTGTCCATCCGTGGTTCTAAAAAACCAAGCCTGTCACTGAAACCGACTCGCGTAAGACCCGCGTTCCAGAGCTGAATCGCAACCGGCCGCTAACGCGTCGCCGCTCACAAAACACAGCCCAGGACGCGGCTCCAGCCACGCCGCATACCAGCTCTTGCAGCCCGGGGTGGCGTTGATCCACCATCCCAGGCAATAGCGACCAGCAGCGAAAGGCCCCCTTTCAAA
>JBDKIW010000505.1:0-22243 GCA_039796955.1 Planctomycetota bacterium | reverse complement strand
GCTTTTGCAGGGCAGCAAACTGAGTTTGCAGTTCGAGCAGGACCGAGTCGGACTGTGCGACGGGTGCCACGGACATCGGCCGCGCTTCCGCCCGCCCGTGATCGGCCGCGGGTTCTTCGTCACTGCCGGACAGTGCCTTCAGCTGCATGTTTTCCTTCTGCAGATAGAAGGTATGGTCCACTTCAACACCGCGGCGTTCGAGACTGCCGTTTGTCTGGACGAAACCTTTGTCCACCAGGCTCTGCAGTTCAGACTTCAGCTGTTCCTGGCTTTCGATGCGGATCATGCGACTGGCGCGCGTCCGAAGTTCACCGGGCTGTTGCCGTCCGCGCAGCAACAGTTCGCAGATGATGGCGTACTGAGCCTCACTGAAATCGAACTTATGTCGCATGTAGTGGCGGTACCGGGTTGTTCGGCCGCCATCTGTGAAGACTTCCGCAACCAGCCCCAGTTGTCGCAGCTGTTCCAGAGCATCCGCAGCTTCGGCCTCGGAATACTCAGTCACTGGATCGCGATTACTTTTCTGATTGCTTCCGGCAACGACACCTTTCACTGTCATGGGGTACTGATCAGGGGTTGTAAAACCCTTTTCCATCAGGGTACCGAGAACACGTCGCTGAAGTCGGGTCAGCTGTCGAATCGTATTCTTTTCCTCGTCTGCCATTCCACACATCCATTTGCTGCAGGGTCCCGGACCACTTGTTGTAGACCGGTGAATTTTCCACCTTCGGTCCCGGATCAGATAGTCTGACAGCAAACACCCCCCAGTCTCAAGCGAGACTCGCTGAAAACTGCACAATCCGCTCGGAGGCCACACACAGCTCATGAGTGAAACCGTATCAGTGGCCGGTTCCCCAATTCCCGTTCCACAATTCCACGACGCTGCGACGGGATCACGAACCACTGACAGCCCGTCGCCGTCGGCAGCAACGCAAACACGTACGCCAGCCCACACAAGATCCGCCCTCCACCACCAATCAAGAGTCCCATCCGTCCCATCAGTCCTATTTGTCCCATTGATTCCATTGTTCTCATGCAGCCTTTCAGTAACGTCCGCACACCTCAGGCGATATGCTACGCAGGTACATTGGCCCTGCCCTGCCCCGGCAATTTCATGACCGCTGGTCTTCGGTGAACCTGTTTATGTCCACATCCATCCCCACAGCCCCGGCACCGAGCGTGCCGCGTTCTTTCGTGGAAACACTGTTGATTCTGGTCGCAACCACACTTGTGGCCGTGGCCGTGCTGCAGGCCGAGCCATTGCAGAGCGCGAATGATCGTTCGCGCTGGGCCACGGTCTGGTCTCTTGTGGAACGTGGCACATGGCAGATTGACGAAATCGATGCGTGGCCTCGCTGGTCGACGATTGACAAAGTTCGTTCGCGTACGTCACCTCAGGAACCCTGGCACTTCTATTCGTCCAAGCCCCCGTTCCTGTCCACCATCGTTGCCGGACTCTACGCGGTCGTGCGCAGCCTGACAGGCTATGGACTGTTTAACCACACCGCCTTCGTCACTCGCCTTCTGCTGCTGATCGTCAACGTGGTGCCGTTCTGTCTGACCCTGTTCTGCCTGCAACGAACGCTGCAGCAACTGGGGACAGCCCTGACCACTCGCACCTTCGTCCTGCTCACCGCCGGGTTCGGTTCACTGCTGAACCCCTATCTCACGACACTCAACAATCATACGCCGGCCGTGGCATGTGCAATGTTGACGATTTCCGCGGCCCTGCGTCTGTCTCTGCAGCCTCGTCGTCGTGATTTCGTGGCACTTGGATTCTTCGCTGCCATGACCTCGTGCTTCGAATTGCCCGCAGCTCAACTGGGAGTTGCGGCTCTGGCGATTGCAACTGGTGTGTCCCTCAGGCAGACGCTACGTTGGTTTGTTCCGGCGGCCATCATTCCCCTGCTGTTTTTCTTCGCCACAAACTGGTCGGCAACAGGTGGTCTGAAGCCCTTTTATGCCACCTATGGAACCGAAACGTATGTGTACGTATACCGGGGCATCCCCAGCTACTGGTCAAACCCTCAGGATCTTGATGCCAACACTGAATCGCCGCTGGTGTATCTGTTTCACTGCACACTGGGCCACCATGGTCTGCTTTTGCTGACACCCGTCCTGCTGCTTTCGCTGGCTGGTCCCGTGTTTGTGAAGAGATTTCGAAGTCAGGCCCGCAGCCCGCTGGACACTGAAGCTCAGCCGGCCCCGCCGGACTCACTGCTTTCCGCCCGCAAAGGCATCAGTCGGCTGATCATCCTGGGTGGCGGTATGACGCTGATCACGCTGGGCTTTTATCTGTCGCGTACCGAAAACTACAACTACGGAGGCAACTCCTTCGGCCTGCGATGGATGCTCTGGCTGACTCCTTTCTGGTGGCTGGCCATGGTGCCGCTGCTGGAGGTTTCCGGCAGACGGATGCTGACATTCGCCGCAGTGCTTCTGCTGCTCTCCAGCGGCACGGTTGCCTGGTCACTGAATCGACCATGGAAACCGTCGTGGGTCTACGAACGCATGGAAGCCGCCGGCTGGATTCAATATCGGACCCCACGCCCACCCTTTGATCCCCCGCGGTTCTCGGTCCTGCTGCCACAACCAGGTACGGCCGCAAGCGACACCTTTGTGAACAGCCGAGGGGACCGGGTGACCCTGAAGGCTGTCACAACATCCGGCAGCAAGTCAACGACCGTGACGGTCCCGATGGCCATTCTGGATGGCGTTCAGATCCTGCCCGGCGAATTCGGTGCCGATGGTCTTTCCCTGCCGACTCCCGGACTTCCTCCTGCGTCCCGCCTGAACATCGAACACGCCACGGATCAGCAACGAATCACCTACCGACTGCAGCAGATCTTCGGAACGCTGCGTTCCGGTCGCCCCTTCCTGTCCGGCGGGACCACATGGATTCCCTCCGTCAGGCAACCTGACACGGCGTTGAAGGTGGAACGCGGGGCCATTCGCGTTGCTTTCGACGTCCCCGGATTCGGGCCATGCATCGAACGCGTGGACGTGCTGTTCTGTGACCAGCGACCGCTGGGAGTTCTGCAATGGAAGGTGACTCTGACAGACGCTGATACCGGAGACACGCTGCGTGCGGAAACATGGATGTGCAGCGATTACTGAGGTTCGACTACAGACTGCTGACGGACACACACGGTCTTAGAACGCCGCCTGAAGCTGCCACTGCCGGACCGCATCGATCGGCCACGCCAGCATCAGAATGTTCAGCAGCAGACAGTCGCGAATGGTGAGAACAAGCAGCAATTCCTATGCAAGAAAAATCGCTGCGGATTTCCGAAATCCCAGCACCTGCAGCAGCAGGTAGCCCGCACAGCACGACAGAAGATCTCCCAGCGAATTCCCCAGTGAATCACCAAGGTAGTCCAGTGAGACGGTCGCTGTACGATAACGATGGATGATCAGTGGCGAGTTTTCCAGCACTTCCCAGAGCGATTCAAGAACCATCACCACCTGAAATCTCCAGGACTGCAGTCGAGCGATGGGAATCACCGCCAGAAATGCTGACAGCAGGACGCCATGCATGACATGTGTCAGCGAGTAGGGATCCAGCAGGTGCTGCGAATTGTGGCTGGAAAACACTCGAACAGACCAGAGATCCAGTGAACCGCATCGACAGTACAGGGGCTGCCCCAGCAGGTGATTGATCCCCAGCACCGCGACGGAACAGAGAACTACAGTCCACACAATTCGCGTGAATTGTGGTTTACTGCCGGACTTTCGGCGACGAGGCTCGGGGCGATTCGATTCCATTCCTCTGCATTCATCGCAAGGGACTAACAGACCGGCATCAGGCCAGAATCTCGCGGATGACCTCCCCGCGAGTCAATGGAAATGGGCGACCGGTCTGATCATGCAGCAATGTCTCGGGCTCGTAGCCCAGACAATGAAAGATCGTAGCCGTGACATCAGCGGGTGAAACAGCCCCCGACAACGGGAAGGCGGCATGAGCGTCAGATTCTCCGTGGACAAACCCGCGTTTGATTCCGGCACCTGCCAGGGCTATGGAAAAACAGTTGCCCCAGTGATCACGACCAGCTTCGCCATTCACCCGCGGAGTATGCCCGAATTCGCCCAGCCAGACCACCAGAGTTTCGTCGAGCAGGTTTCGCTGCTCCAAATCCTCCAGAAGTGCGGAGTAGGCCAGATCCATCCGGGGCATCAGGTGATCCCGGAGGTCGGAGAAATGGTTCTTGTGCGTATCCCACGAACCGTTGTTCTTCACCTCTTCCACCTTTGTCCAGTTGACCTGCACGAGCGACACACCGGCTTCGGTCAGTCGCCGGGCCAGCAGCATCGACTGCCCAAAACGATTACGCCCATAGCGATCACGAACAGCGTCCGATTCCTCAGACAGCTCGAAGGCCCGCCGCGCTGACTGACCTGCCAGAAGTTCGAAGGCCTTCTGACTGTGATGCCCGAAACTTCCGATGCCGGGTGTCCTGGCCACAGGCTGCCCTGCCGCATCCAGTGCCGACAGCAGGTGCCGGCGCGATGTCAGCCGCTGTCGACTGATCTCATCCGGGAGGGACAGATCGGGGATCCGAAAATCAGCTCTGGAGGGATCGCAGGGGATCAGCCATGGATCAAACTGACGCCCAAGGATCCCGGCGTTCTGACCCGGCCAGAGAATCTCACCGTCGTTGGCGATATGATACGGCAGCACGATGGACGACGGCAATCCATCCAGATCCGGACGCAGCATCCGCATCATGGCCGCATGCGAAGGCGACAGATTCGGAGCCTTGCTGGTTACGTTTTCCTGACTCAGTGGCTGATGGGGAACTCCCGTCAACATCTGATACCCACTGGAAGAATGCGCCTGGTCTTTGGTGACAACGGCCCGCAGGACAGACAGCTTGTCCGTATGCAGCGCGGTTTTCGGCATCAACTCACCCACATGAATCCCGGGCACGACCGATTCGATCTGGCCGAATTCCCCGCGGATTTCCCGAGGTGCCCCTGGCTTGGGGTCCCACGTCTCATGCTGCGGAGGCCCACCAAGTAACCAGACCAGAATAACGGACTTCGCGCGACCAAATCCCGGAGACTGGTCAGATGGCAACGCCCGATTTGGCTGGGCCCTTGCGACCGAGGCCATCAACCCGGGAAGCGACAGTCCCAGTGCAGACAGCCCACCGACACGCAGAGCTTCCCGACGACTGGATCCGGTACACAGGGGCGTGGAAACGGCAGGGACAACCAGCATGACAAACTCCGGAATGGCGGGGCCGGATGCAAATCTGCCAAACAGGCACTTTGCAGAAGAGAAGGCAGCCCCGCAGTATCTCAAATCCGGCGGGCCGTATCAACAACGGAGTCCGAAAGTCGGCCCCTGCAGCCGGCAATCCCTCACGCTGCCTGGCTTCATGCGCACGATTCGTCGACTGCCGAACTCAGAGCCCACAGGCTGTTTTCACCAGAGACGGATCCTCAGGTCACGCCCTGCTGCTGTCAGGGCATAAAAAAACCCCTGCCAGGGGCAGAGGTCTTTTCGGAATGTAACTTTGACCGTGCCGACTAGCCAAACTCGGGCCGGCGGCGATCCAGTTGCTCCTTCAGTCGAGCAACGATGCTGGAATGCATCTGGCTGACGCGTGACTCTGACAAGCCAAGCGTATTGCCGATTTCCTTCATCGTCAGCTCTTCATAATAATACAGAATGATGATCAGTCGTTCGTTTCTGTTCAGCCCTTTGGTGACGAGCTTCATCAGATCCGTTTTCTGAATACCATCCGTCGGATCCTCGCAGCGCACGTCTTCGACAACGTCCACCTCGCGAACATCCTTGTAACTGTCTGTCTCGTACCATTTCTTTTCGAGACTCACCAGATTTACGGCGCTGGCCTCAGAACGCAGTCTTTCAAATTCCTGAATCGAAAGACTCATCTGCTCAGCGATTTCCGATTCGGTTGGTGGACGCCCAACTCGTGCCTCAACCGCCTTGCGGGCAGCTTCGACCTTGCTGGCCTTGCTGCGAACAAGTCGCGGCACCCAGTCCATCGTTCGAAGTTCGTCAAGCATCGCACCGCGAATTCGAGGAACACAGTAGGTCTCGAATTTCACGCCCCGATCCATGTCGAACGCTTCGATCGCGTCCATCAGCCCGAAAACTCCGGCTGACATCAAATCGTTCAGGTCAACGCCTTCAGGGAGTTTTGACCACACCCTTTCCGCGTTGTATCTGACCAGCGGCAGATACCGCTCCATCAGGCGGTTCCGCAGTTCCTGATTCGTCTGGTCTTTTTTGTATTCAATCCAGACTTCAGAAACATCTTCACTGACCTTTGTAGCCATTCAATCCTCCATGACGAACAGCAAGTGCGACTGCAGCGATAAAGACTCGTATCAGCCAGTATCGGCACAGTCCGCTCCGAACATCAGTACAATCAGCACAATACGCAAAGTCCCGGCCGTCTTTACCCGAACCTCCGCTCGCCGCGGTGGTCTTTCCAGCAGGCCACTTCACGCCTTAGTCACCGAAGACTTCCATTCGAATACGCACACCGCAGTGTTGTTCGGTTCTTCCTTTACTGCTTCTTACGCCTGCTCTGACCAGAGCCTGTCCGATCCTGATGCACATCCTTTCAGCAATTACTGCCGAATCCCGCGGATGCACGCCTCTCACGAACAACCTCCCCCATCATCAACGGTGTTTGACCGCTGCTTTCAGGGTTCAGACAGAGCCCATTGGTTGCCGCAGAGTCATCGGAGTCTTCCCTGACGCCCATGTCTCCACGTCATCGATTGTCGCGACCTCTTCCCCGTCAGGTTCAGGTGCCGGCTTCGATGCGGTCGGGTTGATACCGAAGCCCCGATCGCAATGTCCATACAGATGAAACCCTGTTTTCCGCAGTTTCGAAGCCGAATCAATGGGTTCGGCATTTTTCACCGAACCCACGAAGAACAGTCGGCAGAAAGAATCACTCGCACCGCTCAACGCCGGCCGTTCACTGCCGCGAATCGCAGATTCTGCAGAAACAGAACTTCAACGCCTCTGCGGCTGTCGCCCCGTCCCCAGCCTCGTCCCCACGGGGCAGCGACCTGGCGAGCTGCCCAACGTTCGCAGCCGTCTGCACAAGCGCCGTTCCACGTCAGGTCTCTGAGTTGACGCGTTTTTTCAACGTCCGCAAGGCGCGCCGAACAATGTCTCGCGTCTCACTCGTATCCGACTCGTCCTGCCAGCGCCGAACTACTTCCTGCACAAATTCAGGAGCGGACTTCGATGCATCATTCAGCCAGTTTCCCACGGAAATGCGAACATAGGCCGACTTGTCTGACCGCAGCGGAGTCAGCAGCGGTAACCCCAGCACTGGCCGATCACACAACACGGGAATCCTGCGACACCAGACCCCCCGCGGCCTCGTCAGTTCGCTGGCAAAACGACGGATCCGTTCGTCCGGAGAACACACCCAGCTCAGCAGTTCCTGCACCGCCAGTTCCGGTGATTCCACCACCTGAGGACGCACCGCCAGCCACGCGATCTCCCGAACGCTGCTGTGCTCGTCCGCAGCAAATCGGTGAATCCGCTCCAGAATCCCGGCGAATTCCGGTGAACCACACCGGACCGCCACATAACAACCCCACGCTCGAACACAATCCGAAGGATGCTCACCCACAAGCGTCAGGATCCGGCCCGTTTGCTCTTCGCACTCATAGTCCGCCAGTAAGCCCCCGATGTCCTGAATCCGCCCCAGCGCCGTCTTTCCGCCGCTCTGGGCACCACTTCGCTGCAGTTTGCTCCGCAGCGCCACCCACTCCGAACCCGCAAAGACCGCCTGCGCGAGGGAATAGTGATCAACTATCAGCCACTCACAAAGATTCCTGGTCTCAATCCGACCACCGTCGAGCAGTTGACGGACAAGCGGCGGCACCTGAGCCGTCGTTCGGGCCCCTTTTCGGGTCAGTATGGACGCCGGAATCTCGCTCACCACCGTTTCACCTCATTCGCCCTGACCGAACACACGACACGGCCGCCACCGGGAGGGCGCGGCTCCTGCCAAGCCGCAAGCCACATTCACCACGCGTAAAATTCCTGAATCAGCGGGCAGAAAAGGGGTCGGGAACCAATAGCCCAAAGGCCCGCAGGATACTCCGCACTATTGGTTCCTGACCCCTTTTCTGCCGACGCCCAAAGTTTGCGGCTCAGGTGGAACTTCGCCCTCCCCAAACTCACGACACGGCCGCCACCGGGAGGGCGCGGCTCCTGCCAAGCCGCAAGCCACTTCGACCTCCCCAAATAGCTTGCCGTTACTCCAGGGCAAAACAGGTACGGCACTCCGGCGGAGTTGAGAAGTTCCGCCGGAGTGCCGGAGCCACACCCGATTCTTCAGCGCCCCGGACAAAACAGCCCGCCGGGGACCAAATCCATTCACAGGAAGGAAGACACGCCCGCCCAGTCCTTTCTTCGCAGGACCGGACCGCTCTTTCAGACTTCCGTCACAATGTCTCGTACAACACACCATCAGTGCGCAGATGCAGCCCCGGCTTCACCACATTCGGGGGCATGCCCAGCAACTCAAGCCGCACAAGTCCCCCACCCGGAACTTTACCATGCACAGACAGCAGGGACCGGATCGACGACGGACCAGACTCAGCGCCGCTGGACGACACCGAGAACCATTCCAGACGGTCTATGTTTTCAAAAAGTTTCTGCAGCTGCAGAACATCGATGCAGAAGCTGGCGTGGTCGATCTGACCATCCCGCGGTCCCCCGATGATCTCTGTCGTTCCGAGATACAAGCAGATCGTCCACCCGCGTTCATCCACCTGGCAGTCGTAACCCACCCGACCAACATTGGTCAGTGGTTCAAACAGGCCAGCGGCCAGCTCGACAAACTGCCTGAGCCAGCCTGGTCGATAATCTCGCTGCTCCCTGCGTAATCGATACTGCTCCATCTGTTCAAGCAGTTCTTCAATGGACATCGGGTAACCCTGACAAATTACCGAACCTGAACCCGGCTGACTGACTCAGACCAGTCCGTCAACAGCAGGACTCAGCAGCAGGCTTTAAAGACCGCATCCATGACAGATACAAAGACGCAGGCGCTTCTCTGCGGCAGTATTTCCAAACTGCGAACACCCGGAGTATCGAAAGTTCCCCCCAAAGCGCTCAGGACTTTTTCCGGAAGCGGAACCGGAACATTCCATCCGGTGCCTGTCCTTCCCGTGAAGACCTGCAGCGCCTGTTGAGCCTGAGATAGCGAATGCTCCGACTGTGCACATTGAGCACATCGCAGCGCGCAACCCCGGACAAATCACTACGGTACCTGCATAATTCGGCAACGAGTTGCACACGGGAAAAGATCACGAACGCGCCGTCACCGGCCGTCAAGCGGCTTCCACAACGCAGGACGTGTGACGCCGTACTGTGGTACAACCTGAGCAGCTACCGGTTTTCAGTTTTCGGATTTCAGTATGGCCGCGGCTTCTCTTGCGAAATAGGTCAGCACGCCATCCGCCCCGGCTCTGCGAAAGCACATCAGGCTTTCCAGCATCGCCGCTTCACGATTCAGCCAGCCATTGGCCGCCGCTGCTGCAATCATCGCGTACTCGCCGCTGACCTGATAGGCAAACGTAGGCACTTGCAGCTCCTGTTTGACGCGGCGCACAATGTCCAGATACGGCATGCCCGGCTTCACCATCACCATATCAGCACCTTCCCGGATATCCAGCGCCGTCTCCCGAATGGCCTCGTCCGTATTCGCCGGGTCCATCTGATACGTCTTCTTGTCTCCCCCGCCAAGATTCTTTGCCGACCCGACAGCATCCCGAAAGGGACCGTAAAACGCCGACGCATACTTGGCGGAATAGGACATGATCTGCACCATGCTGTGACCAGCAGCATCCAGCGCCTCGCGAATCACTCGCACCCGGCCATCCATCATGTCTGACGGGGCAATAATATCGCAACCCGCATTCGCCTGATTGATTGCCTGACGACACAGCGCCTGCAACGTCTCGTCATTCACCACATAGTTGTTGCGAACCAGCCCATCCTGTCCATGAGTCGTGTAGGGGTCGAGGGCCACATCTGCGATCAGACCAATGGTCAGTCCCGCCTGACGAATGGCCCGCAGAGCTCGACACATCAGATTCTCCGGATTGCAGGATTCCTCTCCGTCCGGCGATTTCCGATCACTCGGCGTCACCGGAAAAATCGCAATCGCAGGAATCCCAAGCTCCTGAGCCCTGGCAGCCTCCTCCACAAACACGTCCACAGAATAGCGAACGACTCCCGGCATCGATGCCACCGGAATCCGCTGCCCCGCACCTTCCACCACAAACACCGGCCAGATCAGATCATTGACCGACAAACGGTGCTCACGCACAAGTCGTCGCGACCAGTCCGTCTGCCGATTACGACGCATACGGGTCCACGGAAAACCACCAGACTCACCGGAAAAGGAACTCATGACAAACTGTGCCCACAACTGAAGCCAACTTTCAGACCATTTCACACGCGACGTCGCAAATCAGTTCTTCCCCAGCGATCGGATCTGCAATTTGCGATAACGAGCCTCTCCCGGAGGCCCCCCATGAATCTGCAACGCAATAAGTCCACGCTGCTCCAGTGACTCATCCGTCTCCATATAGTCGACCGTCTGCAGATCGTTGATCCACAACTGAATTCTGCGACCTTCACAGCGAATGCGATAGGTGTTCCAGTCTTCCAGCTTCAGCACTTTTGCAAGAGCCTCTCGGGAAGGCGACGCAAGGACCCGGTTGCGACGAGATTCATCATATAAAGCCCCCCAGTAATTCTCTCCAAGATCCGCCTGGTAACCAATCATCTCATGATGATCGGGAATACGCTGACTGCGAATCTGCACACCAGCGTTCGTTCCCCCACCCGTCAGCCGAAACTCCAGCGTCAGCTCGAAGTCCGAATAGGACTGCTGCGTGGACAGAAAGAAGTTGTGCGGGATCTTCTGATTCAGTTTGCCACCGACAATGGCTCCGTCTTCGACCCGAAACCATTCCCGGTCACCGTCCCACCCGTTCAGTGTCTTTCCATCAAACAGGGCGGTCGTCGCTGTTCCTGCCTTAGCTTCGTCCGCAGCAGCGACATGGCCCTGCCCAGGCATCCACAGCAACGCGAGTCCGGCTATCACCAGCCTGACACAGGCCCCAGCCCCCGAGATTTTACTTCGCTTCATCACTTCCGCTCCCCACTTCTTTGACTGCTTTTGCGCGGGCCACTCAGGAGTTTTCTTAGGGCAAGCACGATCGGCCAGGGTGAAACCACAGGCAAAACCATTCAGCCGACGTTACCCCCAATCCGCATCAGTTCCCCGATGGACAGGCCGCCATCTCTGCGAATTCTCTGCTGTTGCCCCTCGGTAAACAATTCTCTTCCACCGGTTTCTCTGCGTCCAAACACAAAATTTGCCGTTCGCACGTATTGTTCTGCGTTGTTGTCGGGTACCCTGTATCGCGTTTTGTGGTCCGCCCAACCGTTGAATTTCCAGCGGCACAGAATCCCCGATTTCTTCTGTATCCTTTGATGACCGGGAACTCAGGCTGCTCGCCACGGCAAAACGTTCCCATTTACAAATGGCTGGCAGGCATGCATTCCAGAATTTCCAGAATGTTCCTGTTTTCGCTCCTCGGACTGCTCATGCTTCCGCTCACGGCAGCGTCTGGCCAGTCCACACCATCAGAAGCGGCGTCCGGTGTCGCCACTTCCAGCCAAACCACTCTTCAATGGCAGACCGGTGACCGCCTCGCGGGTCAGCTTGTGTCAGCCGACGCGCAGACACTGACGTTCAACGCGCCGCTGTTCACCCAGCCCCTGCACCTGCGACAGGAGGCTCTGTCGTCCATCACGTTCCCCACCGTTCCCGAAGAATCCACCGCCAATACAGACGTGTTTCGTGTGCTGCTGCGAAATGGCGACATGTTCTACGGCTCCCTCGCCTCACTGACAGATGACACACTGACTCTTGAAAGTGCCCGCACCGGACAAACTCAGATTCAACGCAGCGAAGTACGCATGCTGCAGCGTCTGCAGCTGTCCAACGGCGTTGTCTTCAATGGCCCCCTCGGCCTGCGCGGCTGGCAGGGGGCGATGCGACGATCCAGCGACGAAGAACGCCAACTGCAGCAGATGCGACAGATCCGCATGCAGAACGTGGCAGACCAGAACCAGCAGGACGCCGCACGTCAGGATGCGAACGCCGGAACAGATCGCTGGACGGCGAACCCGGACGGTGCGATCAGCACATCGCGCCAGGATGCCGGCCTGTTTCTGCCCCTCGTCCTGCCTCAGAAAATTCAGATTGAAGTGCAGCTGTCCTTCCGCAATCGTCCCGATTTCCTGATGTCTCTCGGACGCGATGGCAGACGCGGACTGCGGCTCGAATCCTGGAGCGACTCACTGGTGCTGGCACACGCCGAACGCTTCACACCACTCATGACGCTGGACGGCAAGGAACAGACTCTGCACCTGCAGTGGTTCGTCGACATTCCCTCCCGAAAAGCCAGCGTCCATCTCGCCAGCGGAGAAAAACTCGGTGAACTGGTCCTCGAAGAACAGACCGCCGGCAATCCGGGTGGCTTCGACGAATCGTCACAGACTCCCGAAATCCTCGAAGCCAGCCAGCAGGGACGCTTCGGGCTGCTGTTCCGCAACGGCTCGTCAAGCCTGACCATTCGCCGACTCCGCATCAGCGAATGGAATGGACAAGCGCCTCAGGAAATCACCGGTTCCGGGACTCGCGTCGAAACACTCAACGGGGAGGTCCTGTTCGGAGACCTGCGCCCCCACTCCACTCAAGCTGATCTTCTGACAGTTCAGGCCGGTGAAAAATCCCGTGATCTGAACCTCCGGGAACTTGGCGCCATCATTTTTCCTTCGGAACAGCAGACCACCACACCGGGAAAGATCCAGCTCAGCTGGCCCGACGGAGCTGCCATCTCGGGATCCCTGATTTCCGTCCGCGATGGTCAGGCCGAACTGCAGACCTCGTGGGCCACAACTCCCGTGCTCTGCCGCATCGACGCCCTCTCCGCAATGACCTTTCCCCGTTCCGAGGCCCCTGCCCCTGCCCCTGCGACCGACGATCGCCTGCTGCATGCCCATGGCGTTCTGCAGGGCCAGGTTTCGTTTGATGGCCCCGCTACAACACCACTCCGCTGGCTCGCAACAGGAGCCAGTCAGTCGGTGGCCTTCCAGCCAGGCAGCAACGCTCGGATTCTGCGAGGCACCACGGTCGTTCACTTTTCTGAAACCCCCGATCTTCTGAAGGGCTACCCGGATGTCCTGTACCTCACCAGCAATGACGTCCTGCCCTGCCGTATCGACACATGGGATGAACAGGGCGTCCGTTTCACATCGCCACTGGCCAGCGTGACCACTCTGCCAGCCACGTCTCTCCGGGCTGTTGAACTGGGTGTCGTGGATCGGATTCATCAGCGCGATTTCTCGTCACCCGAATGGCAAGGCCGCGTCGCCCGATCAGAAGACAAAAAGTCACTCCGATTCCGCGGCAATGTCAGCTATGTGCATCCCTCGATCCTCACCGGAGATACCGTGCGATTTCAGATGCAGTGGCCGCCCCAGTGCTACGGACACATGATGATCTCCCTCTACGGTGGCTCCGGTCGCTCAGAAAGTACGGCCACTCCCGTGGTCTTCTCCATCATGGAGAATTCTCTGCAGGTTCATGATCAGCCGATTTCACCCCGACAGCAACAGGGATTCTTCGGGTTCAATATGCAGAACCAGAAAGACGTCGTCCGAGTCCCGCAGCGAAAAGCCACCGTCCAGCTGATTATTCGGGATGGAAAAGTGCTCGTCTCAGTCAATGACCAGGAAGTCCGCTCCATTCGGCTGAATGCCGCGGGTGCTCAGAAACGCAGCGTCGGATTTCACAGCAACGTCAGCGCTGCCGGACAGACCGTGGTCGATGGCCGTGTTCAGGAAGGTGCAGGCATCGAGGTCTCCGGCTTTGAAATTGACAATCTCGCCGGGGGCTCCATCCGTCAGTTCATCGAAGAGGAAGTCCGGCAGACCACACTGACGATCCCCCGCTTTCGTCGAAATAACCCGCCCACACATGCACTCATCGCCACCAATGGAGACGTCCTCCGTGGAAACCTCCTGTCGCTGACCGCGGAAGACGTCCAGTTTGAATCGCGACTTGAACCGCTGCGGATCAGTCGCAGTCGACTGGCCGCCATTGTTCGACTGGAAGCCCCCCAGCCGGCTTCCACAACAGAAACAACCGACGATGGCGATGGATTCATCACCGGGCCGGACGAACCCAGCGCACTTCCAGTTCAGCTCACGCTGGCCGACGGTTACCGAATCACTGCCACCCCTGCGGGACTGGATTCCGATTTTCTGACCTGCTCCTCAGCCGAACTTGGACAGCTGCGTCTACCCCCTGCCACCATCCGGGAAATTCGCATCGGTAATCCTGAAGATACCCCGGTCGCCATCGCCTTCCAGAAATGGATCGCTCAGCCCGCCAAAGAACCGGATTGGGATATTCCGCAGTCGGACGGCGGCAACTCTGAAGCCGCGTCGCTGATCGGCTCGACCGCCCCGGACTTCCAACTTACGCAACTTGATGGCGGCACATTCCGACTCAGTGACCATCAGGATAAGGTCATTATCCTCGATTTCTGGGCCACCTGGTGCGGTCCCTGCGTAGCCGCGCTTCCCGAATACCTCAGCGCCGTCAGTAAGTTTGATTCGTCAAAGGTCCTGTTCATCGCCGTCAATCAGCAGGAATCCGCGGATCAGATTCGGAATTTTCTGGAAGCCAGACAACTCACCGCGAATGTCACTCTGGATACCGATGGCAGCGCCGGGCAGAAATACCGCGTCTCCGGAATTCCACACACCGTAGTGATCGGACCGGGACACGTCGTCGAAGATGTCCATGTGGGATATCGACCGGGATCCGCAGAAGAACTGCAGACGACGATCCAGGACATCCTCAAAGGCACATGGGTTCGCCCCAACTCAAAGTCCGACGGAACCCCGGCAACGTCCCCTGAGTCTTCCGCACCGAAAGAACCTGCCGACTCGTCCTCGACTCCGGCAGAGACGCCTCCTCTGAAAGACTAACCCCGGCGACAGGCTCGCACCCCGGTTGTGCCACGTCCCCTCACGCCCGGCACCAGGCGGCAGGTCAGCAGGCTTAACGCTCGTCGTCGGATAACTCACTCAAACGAGTGCGACTCTCCAGCTCTGCCGCTTCGATCAGTCGCCCCAGTAATTCCGCCGAAACAATTCCGCGAAATCGAACACGCCCATCGATTTCCACCACCGGGATCGACTCGCCAAACTGACGCACCAACTCCGGATCCTCATCAATGTCCACCACTTCAATCGGCGGCAATGCGTCCTGAAAATCCAGCAGCACTTCCATGGCCTGGTCACACAAATGGCAGTCCCGACGCGTCAGCAACCGACAGGTCTGAAATAACGCACGCCCGGAGGACTCAGACCCCTGTGACGCACCAGGCGACATCAGCAGCACGGCCGCCATCAGAAACAAACAACCACACGACACCAGATGCACCCCGCGGCTGGAGTACCAGATGGAGGGCATGGACGGCATGGCCGCCCCTGTGCGATCACAGAAGATCAACACCGCAAAGACCGAAGCCAGCAACATCAGCAGGGTACCGAACCATGCCTGAACGCGATCATTCCAGTCTGATTCCCGCCCCGTCATCTCTTCACTCCCCTTCTGCCCGAGACCGATGACCACAGGCCACCCACATCCACCAGCCAGCCCACCGCAAGGGTCACTCACAGTTCTGCATAGTCCCGTCAATCGGCGGCATCAGACGGCGATTTCAATGCCAGGAGCGTCTGACGTTCAGGACGATCCCTGTAAAAAGGATCCAGCGGAAAACATCCGGAGATCAAACCATTTCGAGGACCGGTCGTGCAATCACTGAACGTCCGACAGATCTTCTTTCGACGCAACTCCACACCCGCCAGACTGTCTGCAGGCAATTCAGGGTACGAGAGCACCATGCGTCCCAGACCAATGGCATCAGCCATTCCCAGCCGCACCACGGCCTGCCCCACGGCCGGCAGCCATTCCTGCAGATATGAGTATCCCGAACCCACAATCAGCACGCCCGGGCAACGCGCCTTCAAGGCGGCCGTCGCCTGAATCTGTCGACACACTCCGACCAGAGGATCCTCGGGCGGCTGATATCCGTCCGAAGGCGGAAAGAGCGCCGGTCGCTGAATATGCGGGTTGTAATAAGGACTGCCACACGTCGAACACAACAGATCAATTCCCAGGTGCTGCAGCAGGTCCAGGAACTGAACAGGCTCAGCCAGATCAATCCCCAACCCCGTCCCATCTCCCCCAAAAGCCAGCGCATACTGACCCGTCACAGAAGGAATACCAGTTCCCTCTGCACCTGGCTGAAAGGGCGCGAAATCAAACACGCTGAGCCGAACTCCGATGCCAAGTCCAGGCGCCTCAGCACGAATTCCTGCCACAATATTCCGCAGAAACCGGGTGCGATTCTCAAAAGTGCCACCAAACTGGCCGGGGCGGTCATAGGCCGACAGCAGTTCGTGGCCCAGATAGCCGTGACAATGCTTGATGTCGACCCAGCGGAATCCTGCCCGCTGAGCCCTTCGGGCGGCCGCCACAAAGTCCTCAATCAGCCGCAGCAACGCATCATCACTCAACAGGTTGTCGTCCGTCGTCACACCAAAACGACTGTCCAGAAGCGGATGTCGATATGCCGCCGCCGGCTCCATACGACGCTTATCATACGGACGGGCAAATCGTCCCGAATGCGTCAGCTGCAATCCCACCAGCAGATCGTCCGTAGTCCCGAACTGCTGCCGATGCGCCCCCTCCAGCAGTTCCCGGAGCTCCACGAAGTCTCCGAGATTGCCTTCATGCAGCACCAGCTGGTTGGGATTGGCACGGCCGTCGGCACGAACCGCGACCGCTTCGCAACCCCACATCAGCTTCGCACCACTCAACCCGAAATTCTTCCAGCGACGACGCGTCAGGTCGGTCGGTCGACCGTCTTCGGTTCCATCCCAACCCTCCATCGGCAGAATGCACCAGCGATTGCCGATGCGCCCGCACACAGAAGATAAAGGCTGCGACAGTGGCGCTGCCGGGCCCGTCTGAACAGTCTCGTCAAACGGCAGCGCCAGTCCCAGTTCATCCAGACGCCGACGAAATAACTCCGCCGTTTTCAACGACGAGACCCGGGGAAACGACATGTCCTGTGTCCTTAAACCAATCCCGCCACCCGCCGTATTTCGAAGACCACTGTCCGATGCCACGCCGGCAGCAACACTCGGCACAGGGCCATCTCGTCCACGCCGGACTGGCCACCGCAGAATAACACCGAATTTTCCGCTCCGATCCCTCAGGGACTCAGGGCTTCGGTGCTTCCTGCTTCACGTCCTTCGCAAATCGACCATGCTCGGCGGCCATCATCAGCACCAGATAATTCAGTCGGGCCGCGTTGGCAATCTTGGAAAAGTTGATCCCTTCCAACGTGTCCGTTGTCTTGTGGTAAAATGGATTGAATCCGCCAAACAGAAACGAAACCGGAATGCCCTTTTCTGCAAATGATGCCTGGTCACTGCGATACGCAACTGTCGTTTCTTCGTCGTACTCAAACACAAACCCGACATGCTGATTGGCTTTTTCAATCATTCCATGCAGTTCATTGGACTCGAGGCGACTGCCGACCAGATGAATCGTGTTGCGGTTTTCCGCAGCCGGCTCGTTGTCCTTTTCTTCGTCTCGACCAATCATGTCGATATTCAGCATGCAGATCATGTCTGCCAGCGGCTTCAGAGGATTGGCGACATAATACTTGGATCCGAGCAAACCGCGTTCTTCGGCACAGAAGGCCATCAGCAGAACGCTGCGTCGAGGCTTGACCGGGTTCGCATGCAGGGCACGAGCAATCTGCAGAATCGCGGCCGAACCTGACCCATTGTCGTCCGCCCCCGGATACACCTCACCACGCTGCACACCCAGATGATCCAGGTGCGCTCCAACACAAATGTGCTCATGACGAACCGCCTCGTCAGCCCCAGGATACCAGCCCACAACGTTCGGAACGTCAATCGCTTCCCGCTCCAGGGTCAACTGGCAGGTCACCGCGCGTGTCGAAGAAATCAGCAGGCTCTCCGCGCTGTCCCCCTCCGGAAACAACTCAGAAGACGCCCCACACAGTCCGGCCAGCACATTGGCAGCACTGCGAAGGACCGTTGCGGCCGGAATGGCGCCTGGCGCCGTTTCACTCTGATTCACCGACTCGTTCCGCACACGTGCGTCTGCCTGCACCAGCAACAGACAGGCCGGCTTGCCTCGCAGAATCCACGCGTCGTCCGGAGCGAATCGGCCTCGCCCCTGTACCACCAGCAACTGCCCCGCAAACGCTCCCTCAGCAATCTCCGGAGCCTTCTCACCCAGCACCGCAAAGGTAACCGGTAACGTCCCCGTATACCGTCCGCTCCAAGTGCTGATCCCCAACTGTGCCCCGGTGACACCGTCACGGTCGCCCACCTGCAGTCGGCATTCGTCCGGAACCGTATTCATCCGGATGAATGGCATATTCTGAAACCATGTCCCGTTGTCACCGGCCGGCTGAAACCCGCAGGATTCCAGTTGGCTGGCAAACCACCGAGCCGCCGCCAGATAACCTTCCTGTCCCGTTCCCCGCCCGGCCATGTCACCTTCCACCAGCGTGGTCAGCAGCTCACGGGACTGCTGTTCCGTGACCGCTGCCAGCCCCTGCTGGTACTCCGCCGGTGCCGACTGAGCGCCCTCAAATGGTCCATCAGATGCACAGACAACACGAACAAACTGCAGCAGAAGGGCTGTCAGTAATGAGGAACGCAGAAATCTCGGAAACACGAACCTTCCTCCTGACCCGTGACATCACAGGCCTGCTGCAGGCCTTTTGGGCCCGCGGTAATTGAGAGACACAACCATCCGAAGAGATGGCAGGACACCACAGCAGCGTCGGGACTGGTGAGCCATCCCACCACTGACAAGGTTGATCGACGGTTCCCTGACGCAGAATCGCTCACGACCCCGCCGATCAGAGACAGTCGCCATCCGACTTTTCACACAGACAGATCAATTGTCAGCACGCATGCCGCCAGTAATCGTCGCTAATCCCGGGGCAATGATCAAGCGCCCGGACCATGTTCCGAACGTTCCACCGTGTCTTCCGTCAGGGCCACCATCTCGCACCGGCGGCCCTCATCACTCACCCCCCAGCCGCCCTGCTGCATTCCTGAAAATCTGCAGTTTTTTGCGAACCAGTGCTGAATCAGCAATTGATGCCGAAGTTCCCGAAAAACAAAGAGCCCTCAGGATCGCATTCCTGCGGTTTTGCAAAAAAAACCTGAACGAAATCAGTCCCGCCAATCATACTCCCGCCGGCACTGTGCCACAGACCGACAGTCTTCTGTTCCCGAATGCCACGCATTCGGACGACGCAGAAGCACTGCTCCGGATCTCTTATCGCCAGAGGACCGCAACATGAAATCCCTGCAGACACTGCTCACCACCAGCATTCTGATGCTGCTCATTTCCATGAACGCCTTCGGTGACGTCGAAGCCGTCAAAGGCAAGAAGTACTCGCTGACCCGAAAACATGGCCCATGGATGGTGATGGTCGCGGCGATTCGCGATGTGGAAGAAGAACGTCGAATCAGTGATGGCCTGACCGCGTCGGAAGCGGCCGATGAACTGGTCTACGAACTTCGCAAACAGGGCATTCCCGCTTACACCTATTCCATCGATGAAAAGATGGAACAGATCTCATCACCACAGCAGAACAATTCCCGCCGTTACGTCGCCCAGCATGGCTACATCTCCGTACTCGCCGGCAACTTCCCGTCCAACAACGACCCGGAAGCCAAACGCGTGCTGCAGTACATCAAGACGAAGTTCAAGCCGGCTTTTCTATCCGACGCTAAAAACGGCGGAATTCTGCCGAAGACTCCCGGCCGACCAGCTCCTCTCAGTCGCGCCTTCATGACCGCCAATCCACTCTACGAAGGCGAAATTCGCGATGAAGAAAAAGATTCGTTCATGGTCGAACTGAATGCCGGCCAGAAGTACTCGCTGCTGCAGAACAAGAAGCGCTACTCACTGGTCGTCGCCACGTTTCATGGTGGCAGTGTTGTGCAGGTGAACGGCACAGATTCCTCACGCGCCCTCGGATTCTTTGAACGGCACTTCGGCAAAAGTCTGGATGAGTGTGCTCAACGCGCCATGGACCTGACAGAGAAAATGCGAACGGCCACAAAGTATGGCTATGATGCAGACATCGAAGCCTGGGTGCTGCACGATCGCTACAAGTCCGTCGTGACCGTAGGTTCATTCGATAGTCGTGATGACCCCCGCATTCGCCCCTTGATCAATCAGTTCTGTGGCAAGCCAACCCGCAATCCCCGCACCGGTGAAGATGTGCTCGTTGGTGAATCCTTCTCAATCCCACGCATCACAAAACCCGGACAGCTGCCTCAGGATTCGTGGGTCTTCGACGGCACGCCGGAAATCATCGAGGTGCCGCGGGTTCGCTGAACCAGCCCTGTTGATGGAAATAGCAGGGGCACAAGGACACGGCCGGGCACTCAAGCCCGGCCGTTATCACGTTCAGGCTTGATACCGTCTGGGCAGAGACACACCCGACGGCCCCACGCTGATGGCAAACAGGCAGCAGCAGATTCAAAGTAATCAGCCCCGCGGTCCGATTTCTACCGCGCACCGCCCACCGTCGCAGGAACACAGCTCCACCCGACTCAGAATAACTCGTCAATCACAGCACCGTGGTCAATGGCCACGATCGGGCGACCGGAGTGATCCGGAAAATGGGCGTGCGAGTCAATCCCGAGGACGCGGAACATCGTGTGATGCAGATCGCCGGGACGCAACGGACGCTCTTTCGGCGCTTCGCCCAGTCGATCCGTGGAACCAATCAATTGTCCTCCCCGAATGCCGCCACCGGCCACGAAACAGGACATGGCCCCACCCCAGTGATCGCGTCCCGGGGTGCCTTTGCTTAATGGCGGTCCACCATTGCCGCCGTCGTTCATCCGAGGCGTCCTGCTGAACTCGCCACACAGTACCACCAGAGTCCGATCGAGGATCCCGCGATCGCTGAGGTCCGTCAGCAGCCCGTAAACCAGCTGATCAATTTTCGGGAGATAGTTTTCCATCCCCGACTTCAGGTCCCAGTGATGGTCCCAGCCACCAAAGTGGCAGGTGACAAACGTTGCTCCCGCTTCCACAAGACGACGCGCCAGCAACGTGCTCTGACCCCACGAATTTCGCCCGTACCGCTCCCGGGTTTCCGATGTCTCCCGCGTCAGATCAAAGGCCTCCCGCGTTCCCGCACCCGTCACCATTTCAAACGCCGTACGATCAAAACGCTCCAGTGATTCAAACGCGCCGGACGTATCAGCAGCACGACGCATGCGATCAAAACTTGTCAGCAGAGTTCGACGGTCGTTCAGCCGATCAATCGTCAGTTCCGGTGACAACCCGATGTTCCGCACCTGAAAGTTGTCCGCATTCGGGTCACCGTCCGTTTCAAACGGATTGTGATGCACCCCCAGATAGTGACCGCCAAAATAACCCGGCCGCAAACCAATGCTCATGCCATAGGGAATCGCGACATTCGCCGGCATCCCGGGACGCCGTGCCCCGGCCAGCTTGGTCGCGACCGCTCCGATAAACGGATACTTGCTGCGCGTATTCGCTCCACTCACCCCTTCACCGCGTCCCGTCAGCATCCAGTGACCACCAGTAAAGTGGTCGCCACTGTCGTGGTGCATTGACCTGATCACCGAAAAACGATCCGCGATCTTTGCCTGTAACGGAAATAACTCCGTCACTTCCATCCCGGGGACGTTCGTCGCAATCGGTTTCCAGATGCCCCGGTACTCCGCCGGTGCCTCCGGCTTCAGGTCGTAGGTATCCATATGGCCGGGGCCACCGTCCAGCCAGAGCAGAATCACTGAGGTGTCCCGGGGAGATAACTGCTGCTCCGCACCCGCTGATCGTGCGGCCAGAATGTTCGCCAGACCCGCGGTGAACAACCCCGTCGCACCAATCTGCACAAAGCTCCGCCGCGAATATCCATCACAGTAGCGGGATCGCGGACCACAGGCGATACGTAACATGCGGCACCTTCAGGACAACGGAAAACGGCGGGAAATTTTCAGGCGGCAGAACGCAGAATCAGGGCG
>JBDKIW010000504.1:0-16635 GCA_039796955.1 Planctomycetota bacterium | reverse complement strand
TCCGGTGGGCGTGCCGCGGGCCCCCTGGCTCGGGAGCTGGTGCGATCCATGCGTGATCGAGGAATGCTGCAGGATGCCCCGGTTTCTGATTCCGGGGCGGATTCGTTGACGCCACCGGCGCTGCCCTGATTCAGTCATTCCGCGTCCGGTCGGCTTTGACAGGCGCGACATCAGGAGGGAACATGCGCACTGAGGATTCATCACTTCAGTCTCGTTCTGCACACCGTTTTCAAAGCTCCGTCACTATGACTCGACCGCCGCTCGCTCGCATGCGACAAATTCTGCTGAGCTGTTTTCTGGTCTTTAACGGCGTAGCGGCACTGGCCACGGATGACCTGCTGCAGCTTACGGGCCGTGTCCGCACGGAAGTTTCACCGGGCGCAGGTTTGTGGCACACCACGTTGCAGTCGCTGACATGGAAGCCGGCAGAGACCTGCATCGTTGTCTGCGATATGTGGGATGACCACTGGTGTAAGCCCTCAGCGGCTCGTGTGGCCGAACTCGCTCCACATATGAATGAAGTCCTCCATACCGCTCGCCAGCGGGGCGTCCTGATTCTGCATTGCCCGAGCGATACTATGGACTTTTACAAAGATACACCGCAGAGAAAACGAGCTCAGGCGGCTCCTGTGTTTCCCACTGAAAAGCCGCTTGAACGCTGGGTTAGACTGATTCCGGAACGAGAAGGAAACGCACTGCCCATCGATGACAGCGACGGAGGTTGTGATTGCGATCCTCCGGTTAGTAGTCACCGCGCGTGGACTCGTCAGCATCCGGCGCTCGAAATTCATGATGAGGATGCAATCACTGACAGCGCCGAAGCCTTTTACCTCATGAAACAACGAGGCATCCGGAATGTGATCGTCATGGGAGTGCACACCAACATGTGCGTCCTTGGCCGACCATTTTCGATCCGCCAAATGGTCCTGCAGGGGCAGAATGTTGTCCTGATGAGAGACATGACAGACTCCATGTATAATCCGCCCCGCTCTCCCCACGCCTCTCACTTCGGAGGAACTGATCTGGTGGTTCGCCACATCGAACAGTTCTGGTGCCCGACGGTTCTCAGCACTGATATCACGGGCAAGGCTCCCTTCCGATTTGCTGAGGATCGGCGCCCCCACGTGGTGATTGTTACTTCTGAACCTGAGTATCGCACTGAAGTCTCGCTCACCAGTTTTGAAAGAGAACTCTGGAAGGACTTTCGTGTCTCTATGGTTTACGGAGACAGCATGGACGGAAGCCTGCTGCCCGGACTTGATGTTCTGAAGACTGCTGACTTGCTGCTGCTTAGTACGCGTCGAAGAACACTGCCGCCGGATCAGCTGGAAATCGTCAGGGACTTTATTGCATCCGGCAAACCAGTGGTGGGGATCCGTACGGCCAGCCATCCCTTTCATCTGCGAAATCAGAATCCGCCCGAGGGGCGTGTGGACTGGCCAGAATTTGACAACGACGTCAACGGTGGTCATTACACCAATCATCACGGCGCGGGCCCGACGACGACACTCTCTGTGGCCAGTGACACGGCATCACGACATCCGATTCTTCAGGATGTGGATGTCAACAGCCTCAAGGGCATGGGCTCTCTGTATCAGGTGAGTCCACTTGCCGATTCAACTGTTCCCCTGCTTATCGGGCAGATCCCCGAGAAATCTCCGGAACCGGTGGCGTGGCTGAACCGACGCAGCGACGGTGGGCTGACGTTTTATACCTCACTGGGGCACACCGGTGACTTTGAGCAGCCGGCATTTCGTCGGATGCTGTTGAACGCCTGCCGCTTTCTAACCACCGTTCCTGCGCCGTAGGTCGACGATCAGCGGTTCTGAAACATCTGCCTGTGTGGTGCTGTCAGCGATCATGCTGACTCTCACGAACTTTGGCAGAATCAAGCGGGTGTTTCGGCGTTCTTCTGTGCGTCTCGGTCGTCCTGGAACGACTGCACAAACAGCATGGCAGCACCGATGACAAGGAATGAATCGGCAAGATTGAAAATGGCCCAGTCGAACGAACCGAATGTGAAGTGCAGGAAATCCCGAACAGCCAGGGCTGGGCGATCCTCTCCGGGAAACGAGACACCGTGTAAACCAAGTCGGTCGTACAGATTTCCCAGAGTGCCTCCGGCGACCTGACCGAGAGCTACCGTCAGCCACAGACTTCGGGCAGCTCCATGGATGAACAGCCAGTAAATGATGCCCACGAAGGCCAGCACACTCAGTGCTGCGAACCAGAGCGCAAATCCCTGACCAAGCCCCCAAAGGGCTCCGCGATTCAAACTGGTGTGCAATTCAAAGCGGACCCACGTGTCCAGCAACCAACCGGTTCTCTGAAATGGCCCTCCCATGCGTTCAAACACAAGGGTTTTGCTGCCCAGGTCGATTCCCAGGCAGACGGCCGTCAGTAATGAAAAAATGACGATGCGGCTGCGAGGATAGCGTTCCATCAGCGACGCTTTTCCTTCTCACGCTCGCACTCGATGCAGTTGCGAGCGTAGGGAATAACCTGCAGCCTGGCACGTGGGATGCGCGAACGGGCCTCTGGTTTTCCCTGTTCACTGCACGTTTCGCAGAGTCCATAGGTCCCGTCATCCAGTTTTTTCAACGCGTGGTTGATTTCGTCGAGTACTCCCTCGTCGCTTTCCACCAGTTGCAGCGAGAATTCCAGATCCCACGCGTCGGACCCCATTTCCGCCATGTGGTTTGACGACCGCTGATCGTTGCCGGACTCAGATCCCGAAAAGGCCTCTTCCTTGAGCTGCTCCACATCACCTCGAATTCTCGCACGCAACAGTTTAAGCAGCGTCCGGAACTCACTGAGTTCTTCAGGCTTCATTTCCAGATTGACTCCGAATGGGGGCTGGACGCAGGGAACACAAGCCCTGCGGTAGCGGCTGATTATTCAGGAGGTCTCGCCCGTGGTCAAGGAACTGCCCCAATCGCTCTGCTATTCACCCGGAAAAGTCTGCAATATCCATGGAATTCGGGGTGCAATACAGCGGAATTCTGCGACAAATACTCGTTAAAAACTGCTCAAAATGCCCGATGTGCCTGTTTGCACGCACTGAAACAGCCCGACCGCAATTCCTTATCGGGGGCCAGTGGTGTGACAGTCGTTACATCCGGATTGGCAGGAATGGCCGTTTTTCTTCCTACGGCTGCTGCAAATGGATCTCTGAAAAACTCTTCAAACTTGCATTTCCCGCCGGTCCGAACACAGATACGTGAGAATGCAGTCGCGCCCGATCCGAAATCCGCTTGCAGGGCGTGCATCGCAATATTACTCAGTGGCTTAAAAAAAGGGTCGGAAGTTCTTCCGAGGAAAAGAACTTCTTGACTACACTCGCAGCACCGTTATCTTCATCAAAAGTCGCCCGTTTTTCCTTGTTTTACCCGGAATTCGGTCGCAGCGAAGAGAATCTGGCTGCATATCAGTGCCTCAGGGAAGGACTCCGGGGTGCACATGGACTATGGGCTCGCCCCGTTCTGTGCGTGGTTCAGGTCTCCGACTGGTTACTGCATGGCTGCAGGCCTCCCGTCGACCCCCGGCAATCGATTTCGGATTCTGCTCCTCCGCAATTCTGAAATCGCCGCCGGATCCCGAGTGTTTGTCGCGAACACTCTTCTGGAATCTTTCCCGAAGAAGTTCGCTGGTTTGTCCCCCTGGGGATGACATTGAACGGCCGTTATCGGCTGTCTGGAATGAGGTTCAGTCATGGCGTCAAAAGACAACAACGGCCTGGTGATCTCCCTGTCCGTGTTTGTTCTGCTCACGGTCGGACTCTCGGTTGCGTGGTACATGACCTGGGCCCATAACACAGATCTGACTCGTGATCTGGCCGCCGCGAAAAAATCCGAGTCCGATGCGAAGGGCGTCATCAACGGCCTCAATCAGGACCTCACCAGCCTGAAAACCACAATTGGCCGGCCGGAACCGGAAGTCGATGACATCGTTTCCAATGCCAAGCTGGAAATTGCGAAACGTGCCGGAAACGGAACGACAGTACCCGATACTCTTGAATCTGCCATGGTCACCAACGCGGATGCCCGCGATACGGAAAAGGCCTCAGCTCAGGAACGATTGGTTCAGCTGAATACCAAAATTGCTGAGCTGAATCAGGCGGTTGCCAACCATCAGAACTCACTGAAGTCGCTGGAAGACGCCCTCAATCAGAAGGATGCCAAACTTTCAGAGCAGGAAAAAACACACGGCGAACAACTGAAACAACGCGAAGATCAGATCGATGAGCTGAAGACACAACTCACCACAGTGCAGACCGAGTTTTCAGATTTCAGGGAAGAGAAGGAACGAGAGATCACGACGCTGAGAGAGGAAATCAGCCTGCAGCGTGATACCCTGAAAAAACTGCGTGCCGCCAAGTTCAGTCTGGAAAACCTCAACTTTGAACGCCCAGCCGGTCGCCTGACATTTATTGATCAGAACACTCAAACTGCCTTCGTGGACATCGGCAGTCGCGACAAACTGCGGGTGGGAACGACGTTCTCAATCTACAGCCAGGTCAATGGGGGTGTTGGGCTTCCCCAGAGCGACAAAGACCTGAAGGGAAAAATTGTCATCACCGAAATCCTCGGACCAGGTCTGTCTCGTGCAGACATTGTTGATCCCAAACTGGGCGAGCCAATGGCGATCGGTGATCCCGCTTATTCGCCGATCTTCTCTCCCGGCCAGCCGCTGGAAATCGCCGTTGTGGGTGGTCTGGACTTCGATGGTAACCCGGGAAGTGATCGCGAAGAGTTTCGCCGGATTGTTGCAGCCAACGGAGCCAGCATTTCTCTGGAAGTCAACGACGAAGCACGGATTCTGGGGCGCGAGGGCGAGCAACTGAGCGAGAGCGATATCTATAACAACATCACCTCCAGCACCCGGTTTGTCCTTGTCGCTGATCTCGGCGACGAAAACACTCAGGACACTGTGCAGAAAGAACTGAATAACAAGATTCGGGCCATCAAGGTGAAGATGGAGCAGGCTGCGACGGACAACGGTGTTTACGTGCTCAGCCTCTCGCGGTTCCTTGACTACATCGGTTATTCTCGAAAAAGTCTCGCCTGGAGTCCGACAAAACCATTTCCGGCAAACCTCCCCAATGGGGCAAAAAGCACCTCAGTAAACGCAACCTTCGGGTCCCGCCAGAGTTCAGCAGCGATCTCCGGTGCCGTCAGTGGTCGGTCCCGGAAACCGATGCCCTCAACCGGGGCCACCAGTGCACTCTACAAGAATACGAATACTCAGGAGTAAGGCCAGGGGCCCCTGATGACTCAGCAACGCCTGCTCGCCGCAGGCGTTTTTTTTTAGCCCGATCTGCTCAAAGGAGCATGGCCGACTGTTTCACTGAGACTGTTACGGAGATTTCAAGTGATCTGTATCACCGTCACTCCCACATCCCGAACCCTCGCCCCCGCAGATCTTCTGAATGCCAGCCGGCGGTGTGATCTGATTGAACTCTGCCTGGATCACTTCATCGCTGAACCCAACGTCGGTGACTTGCTGCGAATTGTCGATAAACCAATCCTTGTGTCCTGCCGCAGCGTGCGAGATGGTGGTCAGTGGAAAGGCACCGAACAGGAACGGATTCAGCTGCTCCGGGAAGCCATCGTGGCGGGACCCGCGTGGATCGAGCTGGATCTCGAAGCGGCACAAACTATTCCGAGGTTTGGTCAGACAAAGCGAGTCGTGTCGTATTCAAGCCTGAATCGTCCACTCTCACGGATCGACAGCATTTTCGAAGAATGTCGCAATGCAAAGGCGGATGCGGTCAAGTTCACGTGGCTGACGGAAGATCTCGACGCCACATGGCCACTCCTCGCCGCGGTCACGCAGCCACGTGATCTTCCTATCGTGGGAATCGGCGTCGGTCAGTCCGGCTTGACGTTCTCGCTCCTCGGTCGCAAGTATGGGTCGCCATGGATCTATGCGGCACTGGAACGCGGGATGGAGTCATTTGACAATCAACCCACCGTCTGGCAGCTGAAAGAGGACTATCACTGGGATGAAATCAGTGGCAAGACACGATTTCTGGGAATTGTCGGCAGTGGAATGTCAGAGAATATAACCGCTCGTGTCTTCAATGCGGCGTTTCAGGAGATGGACAAACCAATTCGCTGCCTGCCGCTGCTTCCCGGCGCGATTGAAAAATTCCCCGGAATGCTGCAGAAGCTGAAGATCAATGCTCTGATCGTTGACCCGGCATGGCGGGGAGACCTGACGTCCATGATCACAGTTCCAGCGACCGCAGATGCAGGTGGCGGCCGTCCCGATGTCCTCATGGAGACGTCCCAGGGCTGGAAAGGCGTCAGCACTGCCTGTCAGGCGATTGACATCGTCGGCAGAGCAGTCACGGGAGCAGACGACTGGACTGGCCGCGGAGCCGTGACCATTCTTGGACAATCTCAGTCTGCGCTCGACCTTGCCAGATTCTTTGCCGGAAAAGGCGCTGCGGTCAGCATTGCCGGTTTCTCGGACAACTCCGCCGCCACCATTGCCCGCCAGGCAGGGGTTCGTCATGTGCAATGGAATGCGGTGTTTGATCTGAGGGCGGATACGGTCGTGATCGCAGACTTCGGCACAGCCTGCGGCCTCGGAAAAGGACAGCTGAATCCCTCAATCATTCGAGAACGCCAGACGATTGTCGATCTGAGCGTGGGACTCACCGGGTCAGAATTTGCCCGCGAGGCGGCTTTGCGAGGGGCGAGGTATCTTGATCCCACGTCGGTCTTTGTTGAGCAACTGAAGATCACGTTTCAGTTGCTGACCGGAAAAGCTCTTCCGGAAGCCGCCTTTCGGAAGGCTCTGGCCGAATAAACACCTGACGCGGTATTGGCAGCAAAGCGACAGGAATCTCCGCGGGAACGCCGCCAGGCAGTGGTCATCGAGCCAGAGAAATTCGGGAAACCGGAGCGGACACCCAGCTGGGGCCGGGGTAAAGGCCAGATGCCGACTCAGCGAAAGCGGAGCGACAGTAGATGGCCTGCGGATCAATCACCAGCAGAAATTGCCGCAGGAGGGATCCGGAATCGAAAGCAGGCCATGACAGTTTTCGATCGTTGCTGTTGCAGCAACGAGAATGGGCCGGGATGGTCATGCAGCATTCACTGCAATGACTATCCCGGCCCATCGCCTGAAACACATAAGTAGCGGCGGAGGGAGTTGAACCCCCGACACGCGGATTATGATTCCGCTGCTCTAACCAACTGAGCTACGCCGCCAAACTGGCAAATTCTGCCGAACAAAGTGCATCACTTTGACGAAGCTTGTTTTCGTCATCCTGACGCCCTGTCTTGAGGAAGTATAGCAAAATCCGCCGGGTCAACAACTGACCCGGCGCAATTTGCCGAGGAAGTGACCACTCTACCCCGGACACCCACGGAATAAGTGCCAGATCCCGCATTTCAGTCGAGCAATTCGGCGGCCATTTCGAGTATTCTCGAACGGAGAAGTCTGCCAGAGGACGGCTTCAACCCGGTGTCGTCGCCTTCGACGCCGGTCGACTGAAATCCGTCACCTGACAGCATGGTTGAATCTTCCGCGCCGCAATCTGCAGGAAACCCATGAGCAATGAGTTTCTCGCTTGTTTCGGTCCTCCGGATTATTCAACGGCAGATTGTGCTTCTCGGATAACCGTGATGCACATCACTTCCGATAATCAAGTCGTGCAAATGTGAACGACGAAAGTACCGACAGGACTCCGTGACTTTGCGTGGTTCACGTTTCACTCATCAGAATTAGTTGAGGTAAGGCAATGAAAAGGCTCATGCTGGGAGCCGCTGCTGCAGTTGCCGTGCTGCTGAACAGCGGAATTTTGATGGCCGGACTGCTCGGACAGGGTGGATTTCTCGGCCTTCCAACAGCCGCCTGCTCTCCCTGTGGAGATTTTGTTGCAGCGCGATGTGGCGCCGAGCCGCAGAACTGCGGTGTTCAACAGGAAGTGGTCTGGGAGACAGAGCAGTACACCTGCACCAAAACTGTCTACGATCAGTGCACCGAAACAATCCCGGTGACCTGTACACGCAACGTCTACGAAACCTGCTACCGTGATGAGTGCTACACGGTCTGTAAGCCGGTCTACCAGACCTGCTTCAAAACCTGCACCTACACGGTTTGCAAGCCGGTCTACCAAACCTGCTATCGAGATGTCACCTGCCGCATTCGAAAGCCCGTCTACCAGACCTGCTACCGCGATTGCTCCTATACGGTCTGCAAGCCCGTGTACCAGACGTGCTACCGCACTGTCTGCTACAACGTCTGCAAGCCCGTCTACCAGACTTGCTACAAAGACGTCTGCACCACCTCATGGAAGACAGAGACTCAGACTTGCTACAAGGATGTCTGCTACACGGTCATGCGTCCCGTGACAGAATGCCGAACCGTGGATGAATGCTGCGGAGAGTGGGTCACGGAAACCCACCATATCCCAGGACCCGTAGTTGAAAAGTGCGTTTGCGACCCCTGTAACCCCTGCTGCTGCAAAAAGGTTCGAGTACAGTGCCCCGGCCGCACCGTGTGCTGCCGCAAGTGGGTTCCCAAAATTGTTCAGAAGACCATCACCTGCACAAAAATGGTGCCTGAAGTCTGCCACAAGAAGGTCCCTTACACTGTCTGCCGTCAGGTGCCGGTTCACTGCGTGACGAAGGTTCCGTACACGACCTGCAGCTTCGTGACGGAAACCTGCCAGAAGCAGGTCCCGTACACCACCTGCTCAATGACTTACCAGACCTGCACTCGGAAAGTCCCTTACACAACCTGCACATGGACCGAAGAGTGCATTACCCGTCGTGTGCCGTATACCACCTGCCGCATGGTCTCTCAGACCTGCACCAAACAGGTGCCCTACACTGTCTGCCACATGCAGCAGCAGGTCTGCACTCGAAAAGTGCCCTACACCGTCTGCCGCCAGGTCTGCGAAACTCGCCATGTCAGTCGCACTCGCTGCGTACCACGTCAGGTGTGCGTGACAATGACCCGCTGCGTTCCTCGCGTCGTTTGTCGTCCGGTTCAGGTGTGTGCTGACCCCTGTGGCGACAACTGCGGTGATCCAACCTGTGCAGTGCCGGCTCAAACCGCAGCTCAGTAGTTTGCAACACATCTGTAAGTCATAACGAATGGGGGGCAGTAATTCTGCCCCCCATTTTCATGCGCCCCCGAAGTTTCAACCTGTGATTTGCCCCCCGGTCCCACCCCTGCCAGTGTTCGAAACTCAACCGGCAGCTAAAGCGTAACGGCGGCAGGAATACCGGACTGGCAGCGTTGGGATGTCCCGATCTGGTCCCCGATTCAAACGGCGTGGAGGAAATCCAATGACCGAAAGGCCTGCCGATAAGTCCCCCGAATCCCGGGATTTCAGCTTTCTGAATGATGCAGGCGAACCCCGGACAACATCCACGGCTTCGGACGAGACGTGCTTCCCCGAAATTCAATCTGTGACATCGGCTTCGCTGCCCACCGTCGCCTCTGAGAATCCCTCGCTGGGTGCTCGCACGCGTCCGATGCCCGAGAACGTGGCCAGCATACCTCAGTCTTACGCTCAACCGAGTCTGCATTCCGCTGCCAATCCCCAGACAACACCGCGGATGCCGAGACCGTGGTTAGCGGGGTATGCGACCGCTCTGACGCTACTGCTGCTCTTCCTGCTGCTGACTGAACGAATACACATCAGAAGCAATCATCCACTCGAAAGTCTTCCTGATCTGCGCCCATTGGCCCCAAACGAGTTCAAAATTGTGCCGCAGGATCTCCCTCTGCCTGAGGGGCACGTACTGAAACCTGCGGAATCCAGACGCTTTGGAGATGTCGTTGTGACGCCCCTCAGCGTCACCGTCGAATCGCTTTGTTTTGAACACTTTGACAGCAGGCAGCCAGTGCCAGCCCTGAAGACGGAACCTGTCCTCAAGCTTTGGCTGCATCTGAAAAATGTGTCCACGGATTATGCTTTTCCACCTCTCGATGCGGCCCTCCTCGCGCATCGATCTCCGGAATACGGAACCGACGACTCCACACACTCAAACACATTTCTGCTGGCGTTTCCTGATTCCGAGTCGCCTCCGCAGCGCATTCTGAACTTTCTGCAACACCCGGACAGCAACTTCCTACTGACGGGGCAGAATGCCGGAAAGGTTCTGGGCCCCGGGGAGGAACTCATCACCTGGGTCGCCTCCGCTGCCAGGCCCGCTGAGACTATGGCTGTCAGAGCCTACCGCTGGAGAATCCAGATTCGCAAGGGCGTGCACCTGGATTCGGGCCATGGAGTCACCACCCTCGTAGATTGCGAGTTCCTGCCCGGAGACATTGAAACGCCAGGGGAAGAACAAGCCGCACCACAGGTCCGCAGTCATGCGCCAATACAAACTATGGCCGACAATCGCAGCAGATGAAGTCGCAGACCAACCGACGCCTGCACGTTGGACAATCCCAGGCGAGCCACAGACCGTTTGCCGCCGGAGCAGGCCGCCCCTGGGAACTGATCAGGCTGCGTTGGCGGCAGCGAGGTCGCCCAGACTCTTCAACAGGTCCTGTTCGTATCCCAGAACCTGAGTCAGCAGACGCTCAGCCTCGGCATCCTCAGTAATCGCCTCGTTCAGCAACGCCCGCTGAAGATTCTCGCAGTTCCCACGCTGGCTGCGCACAAGGCCCGCTAACAGCGAGTTCAACGCCAGAAACTGCAGGTCGGTGTATTCGGTCGGGAAGGACCCAAAGTCCACGAAGGACTCACGCTGATCCAGAAACTGGGCAATCGCAGCCACGTCCTGCCGCTGACGGGCTGCCAGCACTTCCACCTCTCGCCCCACCGATGCCGCATCCCCGCGGACCCACGGAGAGGACTCGGAGACGTACTGCAGAAAACTGCGAGACATTGAAATCAAAACCGAATTCAGCAATTGATTTGTTTTCTGGCGTACCATGCCCGTGTCCGTCTTCATCGATTCGAGCAACCTGAAACAGTCCTAATCCCGGTCCACACAGAGAAATCTCAGCGGAACAACGCCAGAGATTGTGCCGCAGTATTCGCTGTTGAACTCATCACATAAGGGGCTACGCCCAGCAACAACACAAACAAAGCCAGTGTCAGAACAAATGCTGACTCCCAGGACGCAAACCGCACCGGAACAGGACTCGCCTCAACAGGCCGCTGCTCCAGGAACATCACTCGCAGAACCCGCATGTAGTAAAACAGACTGAACACTGTGTTCAACGCCCCAAAGGCAAGCACCACATACATGAACTTGTGGACGTCGCCCGCCTTGTACGTTGACGCAAAGATGAACAGCTTACCGACAAAGCCACCAAACGGAGGCAAGCCGACCAGACTGAACATGCAGATCAACATGACCACACACAACACCGGACTCTGGCTGATCAGCCCACGCACGTCGTCAATCGTCTCACCGAACGTGTAGTTCCGCACCAGGGCAATCACAGCAAACGCCCCGAGATTCATGAACATGTAAACGAACAGATAATACAGCAGACCTTCCATTGCATGTGCAATGTCGCTCTTCAACGTCGCTGAATCCGCACTACTGGACATGACCAGCAACGCGGACACAGACATCACCATGTAGCCAGCATGAGCAATTGTCGAATAGGCCAGCATGCGTTTCAGATTGGACTGGCCGTAGGCAGCCAGATTGCCAAGTGTCATCGTCAGACACGCAATCAGACCAAGCCCGGTTCCGAACGATGTCATCAGAGACTCTGTACCGGGAGCCCCCAGCAGGGCCACGCAGAGTCGCACCAGCAACGCGAAGGCACCGGCCTTTGATGCAATCGAGAGAAAACCAGCCACTTCGGCAGACGCACCTTCAAAAGCATCCGGACACCAGAAGTGAAATGGCACCAGAGACAGCTTGAATGCCAGCCCGACCATGATTAACAGAATCCCCAGGGTCGCTGTTCGCAACTCGGGATCCGCCAGTCCACCACTGCCACCCGCTGCCGCTTCCGCAAACCGTGTCGCCAACAGCGACATATCTGCCGTACCCAGCACTCCACACAACAAACTGATTCCGTACAGCATCACACCCGCTGCACCAGCACCGTAGACGACATATTTCAGAGCGGCCTCACTGGAGGCCTTGCGGCCTTTGAGGAATCCGACCATCGCGTAACTCGGCACACTCGCCATTTCCACAGCCACAAACAACATCAGCAGGCTGTTGGCACTCGCCATCAACATCATGCCAATCGTTGCTCCAAACAGCAGCGAGTAGAAGTCCGGGCTGTCTTCGTCATCCGGGATTCCCGTCAGGCTGGTCAACGCCACCGTGAGCAGCAGGAACAAACTCAAAAATGCCCTGAAATACACCGTGAATGAGTCGTGAATCAACAGGCCGGTGAACAGCTTCGACGGCTCAGCGTCCGGAATACCAAAAATCTGTCGGTACTGCAGCCACGAACAGGCCAGAGCTGCAGCCGCTCCGATGACTGCAACAACGCAGGCCGGCAAAAACCGATCTACGCTGAACAGCCGCACAAGCAGCATCAGTACGATCGTGACACACAGACACAACTCGACGCTGAAAAGTGGCAGCGACTTCTCTGTCGTGTCCTGGATGAGCCTCTGGATGAGCTGGGAAAACAGCATTGCAGCACTTACAGACAGGGGTCGGAGAAATCACACAACTAAACGACGAATTCAGACTACTTCCGCAGAGCAACTGCGGCCTGAGCCTGTTCCAGCTGACCAATGGAGGCCTTGCAGCCATCCTGAGCCGCTGTTGCCATCGAACGAATCGAAGGCTCCATCACATCAAACAACAGTGCGGGATAGACACCCAGCACAATGGCGAGCGCCAGCAGAATTGCTCCCACGGCATTCTCTCGACCGTTGCTCGGCGTCAATGCTTCCGGGTGTGGTCCACGGTACTCAGCACCAAGGTAAACTCGCTGCAGCGCCCAGAGAATGTAGCCTGCGGTAAGAATCACGCCGGACGCAGAAATAATCGCCAGCATCGGACTGAAACTCCAGGTGCTGATCACCACAAACACTTCACCGATGAATCCACACAGACCCGGCAGTCCCAGTCCCGCAAAGAACAAGCCCGCGGCCAGGCCACTGTACATCGGCATCAGACCCATCAAACCACCGAACTTGTTCAGATCACGATGGTGCACTCGGTCATAAACCACACCTACCATGAAGAACATGCCGGTCGAGGAAATTCCGTGAGCGATCATCTGGAACATCGCCCCGTTCAGCCCCATCTGCCAGTAATCGGAGTTCAGCGTTTCACCGGTGGTCTCGTTGATCTTCCAGATCGCCAGCCCGAGCAGTACGTATCCCATGTGACTGACTGAACTGTACGCAACCAGTCGCTTGAAGTCCGTCTGGGCCAGGGCCGCAAACGCTCCGTAAATAATGCTCACCACACCAATTGCGACCAACCCCCATGCACAATATTGCGCACCGTACGGGCACAACGGAAATGCAATACGGATGATGCCGTAGCCGCCCATCTTCAGCAGAACACCCGCCAGAATCATACTGATCGGCGTTGGTGCTTCCACGTGAGCGTCAGGCAGCCAGGTGTGAACCGGGAAGGCCGGCAACTTGATCGCAAATCCAATGAACAGCAGGATGAATGCCGTGATCTGCATCCCCGGAGCCATCAGGCTACCCTTTGCTGCGGCCTGAGCCAAAGCAACCAGATTGAAACTATCTGCCTGAGCTCCACTGTTGAAGTAGAACATCAACATCGCGATCAGCATCAGAACGCTGCCCGCCAGCGTGTACAGGAAGAACTTGATCGCAGCATACTCTTTGCGCGGTCCGCCCCAGACGCCGATCAGGAAGTACATCGGAAGCAGCATCACTTCCCAGAACACGTAGAACAGGAAGAAGTCCAGTGACAGGAACACGCCCATCATTCCGGATTCCAGCATCAGAAACAGAATCAGGTAACCTCGAACATGCTTCGTGATGCTCCAGCTGGCCGCCATAGCCAGTGAGCTTACCAGTCCGGTGAGGACGACCAGCGGCAGGCTGATCCCGTCAACGCCGAGTCGGTAATACACATTCCACGACGGAATCCAATCCTTCACCTGGGCCACCGCCATCCCGTCCGCGGGGTTGTACTGGCACCACAGTACAATGGAAAATACGAAGGTCATCAGGGTGACCCCGAGTGACCAGAACCGCATGGCATCCGCGTTCCGCTCATCAAAAATCAGCAGCAACGCTGCCCCGACCAACGGAAGGAAGATCAGTATTGAAAGCAGAAAGAGAAGATTCATGATCGCATCGCAGCCTGATGAACAGCACAGAACACAAAGGGCCTGCTGCCCGATGACTCTGTGCACAACGAAAAAGATCCAACACCCTCCGGGACCCACACCCGGACCAGTGCAAAACCTCAACCCCGGAAATCAATCCCACTCGCACAATCGTTGACTATGACGCCGGATTGTGACGATCGAGACAGACTTCCCTGTCGCAGTAGAATTCACAACAAGGAATCCTGCTGCCTTCAACCAATCAACCAACACAATTCTCTGTTCGCAGTACAAGCCTGGGAACTGGAAAGCTCCAACCGCCCACACCCTACCGCATTACCGTGGAAACGTCGTCAGCAGAATCGCAAACAAAGCCACCACGCCCAAAATGATAAACATCACATATTGCCGTAAACGGCCGGTCTGAATCACTTTCAACGAATTACCCACGGCAAATGTTGAGTTACCGATGACATTCACCAGTCCATCCACGACGGCCTCATCAAACATCCGATCCCAGCGAGAGACAATCAAAGTTACTTTGGCCGCCGTGTGCAAAATGCCATCGAAAATCGTCCGATCAAACCAGGCACAGAATTTTCCGATCACATGAGTTGGTCGCATGAACAACCCGTCATACAACTCATCAAAATGCCATTTGTTCGCCAGAAATCCATGCACACCGGACAACTGTCGTTTAATCTCACCCACGTTCACCTTGCCGGATCCGTAGAACAACCAAGCCATAAATGTTCCAGCGAAGGCCGCGATCAAAGCGAACTTGCCAGCATCGGCGTGCACCGCATGTACCGCGTCATGACCAGGCAGCGTCAAGCCTCCGGATTGACCAGCGATACCATGTGCCACATGAGCAGGCTGGTCACCAGTAATTAATAAGTACAGTACTCCCTTTTCGCCACCCCATGCACAATAGGCCGCCAGCAAAGACAACACCAACAATGGCGTCGTCATGATTGCAGGGGTTTCATGGCAGTGATCATATACATGCGCGTCGCGAGGTGTTCCGGCGAAGGTGTAGAACCACAGTCGGAACATGTAGAACGCCGTGATACCCGCCGTGATCAACGGAAGAATGAACAGCAGAAAGTGGGCCGGGTTTGCCTGCACAAAGGCGAGTGCAGTCGCGACCACAGCGTCTTTCGAATGAAACCCGGAAAATGCGAACAGGCTGGACATCCCGATCAGTCCTGGCACCGCCAGACCGCTGATCGCGATCACTCCGACAAGCATCGTCAGTGCCGTGATGGGCATCTTCCTCCAGAGACCACCCATTTTGGGCATCTCCTGCTCATGGTGACAGCCATAAATCACGCTGCCCGAGCACAGGAACATCAGCGACTTGAAGAATGCATGAGTCACCAGGTGGAATAACCCAGCACCCCAACCGAAGACCCCCAGTCCCAGCATCATGTAGCCCAACTGGCTGATCGTGGAATACGCCAGTACCTTCTTGATGTCCGTCGCAACAATAGCGATCGTCGCAGCCACAAAGGCCGTGATGCAACCCACATAGGCAATGGTCAGCAGGACCTCCTGCACAAACATCGGGTAGAACCGTCCCACGAGGTAAACCCCGGCCGCGACCATCGTCGCGGAGTGCACCAATGCACTGACCGGTGTCGGGCCTTCCATCGCGTCCGGCAACCAGGTCTGCAAAGGAAACTGAGCACTCTTTCCGATGCACCCGGCAAATACACCAAGGCCCGCAACGACCAGCAGGTAGTACGGGATGGTCTTCCGCCCATTGAGCGGATTGGATGCTTCTGCAGATCCAATCACCACGTCCCCAGTTGCTGCGTCCCGCGTCACATTGCCGTCTTCACCACGCGGCAGCATGTGAAACAACCCAGCCTGAACCACATGCCCGTCTGCATCAACCGTATCGGCGAACCGGAAAGTTCCGAAGAACGTCCACACCACCATCAGTCCGATCAGAAATCCGAAGTCACCAACGCGGTTCATGATGAACGCTTTGTTGGCTGCGTTGCTGGCAGACTTTCGCTCTGTGTAAAACCCGATCAACAGGAAGCTGCAAATACCGACCAATTCCCAGAACACAAAGATCTGGAAGATGTTCCCGGCCAGTACAAGGCCCAGCATCGAGAAGCAGAACAGCGACAGGAAGGCAAAAAACCGGTAAAAGCGTCCCGGCCGGTGAACGTGATGACCATTCCTCAGATGCGCATGATGGTCAACGTACTCTTCGGTCAACTCCTCCGACATATATCCAATAGCAAACAAATGAATACAGGTCGCAATGAAGGTGACCATCGTGAACATCACCAGCGTGAGGCTGTCGATGTAGTAATCCAAAGACAGTTCAAGCCCACCGAAAGTCGCGAGTCGATAAATCGTCCCGGAGTAGACCGTTGGCCCTGAGACCACAGCGGATTC
>JBDKIW010000503.1:0-17470 GCA_039796955.1 Planctomycetota bacterium | reverse complement strand
CGGCAGCCATTTGTGGCGGCAACACGTCGAGTCACTGAAGCACTCAGTTATGCGGGCGCCCCACTGTCCCCGGAGATCGTCGCGGGACTTGAGCGCGCGTCAAAACTGGACGATGACCGGCAGGCTGTTCGGGCGATCCAGGAGCTTCTGGATCCACTCTGTCTGGCGTTCGTTCACATCAATCCGGAAAGTCGCGTACGTGTCCAGGAGGGCCCTGTTGCAAAAGAACTGATGCAACAGGGTTGGCGCGCGTTTCTTGTCAAAGTCCACAACGAAGCGGGGATCAACCCACCACTGCAGATAGAGAGCCCGAATGCCTTGCCAGTCTATCAGCAGGGCAAGGGGGCGCGTGAAGAGCCTCGAACCCGTGAACGTCTGGTCAACCCGGACGAGGTCAGGGACCGTTTTCTGGATGTTTCGGTTCTCAACCGAGAGCCCATGAAACCAACCTTATCGGGGTTGCTGGCTGAGTATCAGATTGTGCTGCTGTACAGTCGCGACGCCGGTCCACGGGAAGCCACTTTGTCTTTCCACATTGGTGCCGGGACACAGGATCTTGGTTTTCGCAGTGGAATTCCCGTGCTGTTTCAGTGTCGCTCTGCCGTGCAGGTCAAGCTGCAGATTCGCGATGTGGACGGAACTCCCACGACGGCCAACTTCATCATTCGGGACAGCGCTGGACGACTGTATCCGCTGCCATCGCGTCGACTTGCTCCGGACTTCTTTTTTCACGAACAGGTTTATCGCGCGGACGGCGAGAGCGTACAGCTTCCTCCTGGCGACTACAGGATTGTTGTCAACCGGGGTCCGGAGTATCTGCCGCAGTCTCTGCAGGTCACAATTCCGGACGCCACAGAGCATTTGCTGTCCTTTCAGCTGAATCGCTGGATCCACATTGCCCGACGCGGTTGGTATTCCGGTGACCATCACGTGCATGCCGCCGGATGTGCTCACTATGACAGCCCGACAGAAGGTGTTGGACCGGAAGACATGCTGCGGCACATTCTGGGCGAGGACCTGAACGTCGGCTGTGTTTTGAGTTGGGGTCCGTGCTGGTACACACAGAAGCAGTTTTTCGAAGGCGGTGTTTCTCAGCTTTCGCGCAACGGATCACTGATGCGTTATGACATCGAAGTGAGCGGCTTTCCGTCATCGCATGCCGGGCACCTGTGTCTGCTGAAGCTTCAGGAAGACGACTACCCCGGAACGACTCGGCTCGAGCAGTGGCCCAGCTGGACGCTGCCAGTCCTGCAATGGGGGCGGGAGCAGGGCGGAGTCGTGGGATACAGTCACAGTGGCTGGGGGCTGGCATTGCCTGACCAGATGCCGAATGGGCAGCGGGAATTTCATGGACAGCCATGGGGCGGAGCACCACAGGGATGGCAGGGGAAAGCCGCCTCAACTTTGCCGGACTACGCCATGCCGCGGTTTGATGGCATCGGGGCAAATGAGTTCGTAGTCACCACGACTCACGGAATCTGCGACTTTATTTCCGCAGTGGATACACCCGCGATCTGGGAACTCAACGTCTGGTATCACACACTGAACTGCGGAATGACGACGCGAATCAGCGGCGAAACGGACTTTCCCTGCATTTACGGAGACCGCGTGGGACTTGGTCGAATCTATGTTGGTCTGCCGAATGAACAGGAACTCACGTACGATGCGTGGGTTGAAGGACTGCGGGATGGTCGCAGCTACTGCGGCGATGGTCTGAGCCATGTGCTGGATTTTCGGATCGACGGCCTTGGCGTTGGCGAACGGACGCCGGCAGGTGTCAGTCGTCTGGACATCGCCGCCCCCGGAAAGGTGACGGTGACTTTCGACGCCGCAGCACTCCTGGAAGAGCAACCAACGGAACTCACAGAATCGATTCGACGAAAACGTCTGGACGAAAAGCCGTACTGGCATCTGGAACGAAGTCGACTGGGAAACACACGCCGGGTACCGGTGGAAATCATTGTGAACGGCGAAGTGGTTGCGACTCAGGAATTGCTGGCCGACGGACACATCGAGTCCTTCTCGATTCCCCTCGAACTGAAACAATCCGCGTGGGTTGCCGTTCGAATTCTTCCGTCGGTTCACACCAATCCCATCTTTGTCCACGTGAATCAGCAGCCCATCCGTGCAAATCGACGGAGCGCCGAGTGGTGCCTGAAGGCGGTGGACGTTTGCTGGGAGGCGAAAAAGAATAACATTCGTGAGAACGAGCGTGAGGCAGCCCGAGCGGCGTACGACCATGCAAAATCCGTTTACAGTCAGGTCTTGAAGGACATCGACGCCCAGTAACACAAACCGGGCTTCAACCCAGAGCCTCATCTGCCGTTTTCCCCGGGTGGCCGGGGGCTGCGATGGCAAAAGGTGTTAAGCGCTCAGATAGTCGCGTTTCGCTCCGACGAAACGTGCGTCCAGCGTTCTCCGGCACACCGGCGAGCGGAGGGGTGACTACCCTCGAGGACGTCTGCGTTTGTTGATGTTCACTTCAAAGTTTGCATCTCGGTGGGCTGACACCGCACCGCTCGCCTGTTTGCAGGACGCCTCGCTTCCATCAAGCGGGAAACGATCACCTTGGATAGTGCCACGCGAAATCAGAGAACAAACATCTCCCCAAAATCAAGCCAAATTACCCAAAAATCCCATCTTTTCATCATTTCGCCAACCCAGGTGGGGCATTCTTTGTGTGCGAATGCCACTGATTTCTGCGGGGACGCAGATTCGGAATCGGAATGCATCGGCAGACCGGTCTTGAGGCAGATTTGACAACCGGCATAAACTGCGGGAGCACGTTCAGGCTGGCGACGGCCCCCGGGACGGGCGAATACCCGGAGTTTTTGTCGGAAAGCATCATTCATGTCAGTCAGTCCGGAACATTTTGCAGGTTTTCTGGAGCGTATCGGACACCGCGTGCGGCAGTCCGGGGGGCTGTACTGGTTCAATTCGCAGCGCGGTGTGTACTCGTCTTTTCCGTTTCACCGCAGTATTGATGCGCATGAGGTGCAGATACCGGAGATTCTGCGGCGTGACGGCATGATTGCGCGGTTCGGTTGTCCTGCGGGGCAGGGCATAGACAGTTTTCGAGTCCTGTGCTCACGCCGTGACTATGACTTTCCGGCGCTGCGCAGTCGAACACGCACACAGGTGCGCCGCGGTCTGGAAGCCTGTCGTGTCGAGCGAGTGGACTTTTCAACGCTGCAGCAGCAGGCCATTCCACTGAATGCGGATACGCTGATCCGCCAGGGGCGGCGAGTTCCGGGAAATCTGGCAGCCTACTGGACTCGCTACTACGACGCCGCAGCGACCACAGAAGGTGCTGAAGCGTGGGCATCATTTGTGGGTAACGAACTAGCCGCCTATCTGATTTCCTTCACGATGGACGACGTCGCCAACCTCGTGATTGTTCGTTCCTCACTGAAGCACCTGGAGTCCTTCCCGAACAATGCACTGTTGTTTCGGTTCCTGTATGAGCGACTCAGAACCGGTGATATCTCCCAGGTGTGTTACGGCTACGAGTCCATTCAGGCCGAACTTCAGTCACTCGACCAGTTCAAGACCGGGATGGGTTTTGAAAAGGTACCAACCTGCCAGCGGATTGAAGTCAACGGATGGCTCAAACCGCTGCTGAATCGATACACCGGACCATTGGCCGCCCGGATACTCAGCACAGTGGGAGACGCGGAGAACGCCGCCAAGTTGCGAGGCATTCTGACGTGGTATCAGTCGCAGCCGGCTTTGGTGGCGAACACTGAAATCCGGCGAGCGGCCTGAGCCACGCAAAAGAGGCACGCCCGAATCCTGAGGATTCAGACGTGCCTCTGAGCTTCAACGAGGTGCATCGGGAGCAGAGCACCGTGTGACCTGATCCAGCCGACAACAGCCGGCCCGGCCTTGCTACATGCGATACTGAGGATTATCGCGGCTGAAGTCCTCCGCGACGAACTCACGTCCAAAGTTCAGACTCGAGAAGGAATAGTTCTCGATCAGCGTGTTTTCGTCCAGTTGCTCCGCGGTCAGGCCCTCCTGCTCGTCGGTCCACGTGTGATTCACGACCTTCATCGGAACATGGTAGGTCTTGTCGATCAGAACCAGACTCTTCCGATAGAGTGGGCTGGCGTCCCGGGATGGGTACTCGAACAGGAAGCAGTGGCACTGACGTTCGTCGACTTCCTGCACCGGAAGTCGTCGGCAGGTGACTGGAATGCCCTGATTCAGTTCCTCACGTCGCAGCTCGACAATCCGCTCAGCCATCGCCAGCAACCCGGCCTTCGTCACCGGATACCGCGCCTCGCTCATCGCCTGCGTCCCCTCCGGATCAAGTTTCAGAGCCGGGAGAAACTTACCTTTCAGCCCGCCCAGCTTAACTACCATCCGTCGATCTTCATCATCTGTATTGAACAGCACCTGGCGCCCCTTATCGCCATTGCGCCACTTCATGTAGACACCGAACGATGGCGTGTGCCGAACTTTCAATTCAATCTGCTGCAGATCACTCAGATCGCCACCAATGCGTTCCTGCTTGTGAAAGACCGCCGAGTAGCTGTTGAGATTGCGAAGAAATCGCGAGCCATCTTCCAGCATCAGCAGGCAGAACAGAGCTGTTTCCTGATCAGAGAGAGCCTGTTCGCTGGCGACAGTTCCTTCGTTCGGAATCAGCGGTGCAGCAGGATCGCTCGCGATACTGGCAGCCTCTGGAGGAACGGGCACATCGACGAGTGCGGCGCGGGATTCCCTGACCTCGGGCAGATCCTCACCAGCCGGTACAGGATCAAAACAGGAAAATGCGATGAAAGCGGACGTACTGATGGCAAGGAAAGCAGCGGCGTTGTGGTGACGTGCACCACCTGAAGGACGGCCATGCGACATTTCGGGGAAACCTTGTCAGAAACACGGCCCTGCTCAGTCCTTCGATTGCAGGAGTACCGTCCGGAGAGGAAGACAGCAGAATCGGGAAATTCCGAAGCTGAATGAACACGTCAACCGGCTTCCCTACCGGAATAATGACAACATCGGGGAGATTTCGAATCACCAGTGGGTGGCGGCAGACGGGCCATGGAACCAGGCCCCCTGAATCGGCGAACTACGGTGCCCTTGGGGGAACGGATTGCGTCAGACCGAATCACCAACTCCGTCAGCAAAACCCCTGCACGTGCTGAACAGAATCGTCAAATGTTCAACTGAACTTTTTCGGGCTTTCGGCAATAATCGCCGGTTTGCGACGGCTAGTGGCCGCCCTCAAGGCAACCAGCAGAACTCCGCTGAATTCTGTAATCAGAAAAGTCGCCTCTATCCTGCCTGAACTCACAAAGGGGACATTCTACTTTATCCCCGGTTCTGATCCGCCGCTGTCTCGCCGTCACGATTCAGGTCTGAAGTTGCCCATCGTTTTCAGCCCGCAACTCACACGACAGCGAACGCTGCAAACACATCGGCGAGGCTGCGATTTCGATTCCATCGCTGCTTCCAACTCGTTCACAGAAGGCCCAACGCAGCGGAATTCAGGATCGGTCATCAGACGGCGGTCCCCTCAGGCCCCCGGGGAATAGTCCACCTTCCAACAGGAAGACTCGCGGTTCCGATCACACGGGACAAACTGCGAGGCTGATTGGATTCGCAACACGGAACAAAGTGCCACCCAGGTGTGCTCGCGGGAATGCGAGTAACGTGTTTCAAAATGGTGTTCGGTGACGTCGTGACTCCTGCTCCCGACACGTTCAGTCGACGTCGACTTGAGGCCAACACCGCATGCAGGAATGGACGGTCATCCCCGCGACAAACACCGCGATCGTCACAAAACGCGTTCCGATTTTCCGTGCATCAACAGGCTCGGACAGTGCCTGAAACCAGCGTAAAGTAGAATGTCCCCTTTTGTGATTGCGACCGCAATGCACGCTGGCCGTTCGCCGCTATAATCCTCGAGGTTCAGCAGCAGGAGATCGCCAAAAACCAACCACTCGATACCATTCAGAACAACTTTTCGTGATGGACAGAACTGTGTTCAATATTGCAGATCGACTTCGCGAGTCGGCAAGCCGCGTGCCGGACCAGCGTGCCATTGTTGCTCCGGAATCCCGCGATCCAAATGGCCGGACGGCATGGACGCAAATCTCGTTTGCTGAGCTGGATCGGGAGGTGGACGCCATCGCCCGCGGACTGCACAAGCTGGGTGTGCGTCCCGGTCACCGAATGGTGCTGATGGTCCGCCCATCAATTGAATTCATTGCTCTGACGTTTGGAATTTTCAGAGCAGGTGCCGTGTGCGTTCTGATTGATCCGGGAATGGGAACTCGCAGCATCCTGAAGTGCCTCGACAATGTGGAACCTGATGGCTTCGTGGCGATTCCACCGGTGCATGTGCTGCGACACCTGATGCCCTGGCGTTTTCGCAGGGCAAGGTTCAATGTGATTGTTCGTCCCGGTCGACTGAACTGGGGCTGTTGTTCTTACGCCAGCCTGTTAAGCCTCGGACGATCCGAAGCTGCAGTTTTGCCCACAACAATGGCAACTGATTCGGCGGCCATCATTTTTACCAGCGGCAGCACGGGAACGCCGAAAGGTGTTGTCTTTGAGCACGGCATGTTCAATGCGCAGGCCGATTTGATTCGTGAACACTATGGAATTCGAGCGGGAGAAACAGACCTGCCGGGCTTTCCGCTGTTTGCCTTGTTCAATCTGGCCATGCAGGTCACGACGGTGATTCCGGAAATGGATCCCACGCGACCCGCCACGGTGGATCCGGAAAAGATCCTGAGTGCATTTCAGGCCCACAAGGTGACTCAGGCCTACGGGTCGCCGGCGATGTGGAATCGAATTGGTCGTTACTGCGAAGATCGGCAGTTGTCCCTCGCGGGGTTGAATCGCGTCCTGTCGGCGGGTGCACCTGTCCCGCTGCATGTGCTTCGCAGAATGACGGCAGCCTTGCCGCCACACGGCGATATCTTCACGCCCTACGGCGCCACGGAATGTCTGCCAGTCGCATCGATCGGTGGCCGCGAGGTGCTGGCCGAGACGGCTCCGCTGACAGCCCGGGGCAAAGGCACCTGCGTGGGACGTGTCTTTCCAGGAATCGAGGTGCGGATCATTGCGGCCACCGATCAGGCGCTGCCGGACATTCAGGCGGCGAAGATGCTGCCGGCCGGAGAGATCGGCGAAATTATCGTGCGGGGTCCGGTCGCCACGCGTCAGTACTTCAACAACCCGCGTGCGACTGGCCTTGCCAAAATCCCCGACGGTCAGTCTTTCTGGCATCGGATGGGGGACGTCGGCTACCTGGACTCCGATCACCGGTTGTGGTTTTGTGGCCGCAAGGTGCATGTTGTGCACGCAGGGCATGGACCGATGTATTCTGTCTGCTGTGAAGCCATTTTTGATCAGCATCCGAGGGTCTATCGGTCAGCGCTGATTGGAACAGGTTCCGTTGGCCGGCAGCAGCCTGTGATCGTGATTGAACCGGAAGCGGGCCATTTCCCGGAATCCAGTGCAGACGCACAACGGCTGGGACGGGAGATTCTGCAGCTGGGGCAGGGCAACCCGCTGACGAGCATGATCCGGAATCTGCTTTTTCATCGGGCATTTCCTGTGGATACTCGTCATAATGTCAAAATCAATCGCGAGCAGTTAACCACCTGGGCAGTGCGACAACCGCTTCTGAACTTTTCTGCGGACTGATCAATCATGGCCGGCCACTGGGCCACCCGGCCATGGATTGGCGAAACGATGTCAACCTGGGAATTCATGGGCTTTTTTTCCTGATGGCAGCGAAGTGTCTCCCCCAAATGGTGAGCGGTGCGTTGTCAGCCCACCGAGATCAAAACGTTGAAGTGAACGGCAACAAACATCGACGGCTCGGAGGGCTGACACCCTCCGCTCGCCGAAAAAAGCATACCGGAGGGCTGACACCCTCCGCTCGCCGATGTGTGGGAGAACGCTGGACGCACGTTTCGGCGGAGCGAAACGCGACTATCTTCTGGTCTGACACCGTTTCGCTGGGCCACCCGGCCCCGGAGTGGCCGCCAGTTGCAGCCTGAACGTTCAGAAACAGGCGACACAAATCCGTCTCTCACGCGTTTTCCTGTGGATTTCTGCAACCTCGAACGCGGATACTTGCTCGTTCCGGCGTTTGCGGGTGTAATTGTGTCCGAGAGACGGGATTCAGCCATCTCGGGCAGACACGGATGCCGGAGAACCGATACCGTCTCGCAGGTCCCAGCAGGGTCTGAACGGATGGACTCAGCCCGCTTTTGTCGGCACACCAGATCGCCACTGGACACCATGGAATTTCAACGGACGCAGGATGTCTGACGAATCACCAAAGCTGTCTGCTGATCAGCGAACGCAGGACGAATTGCCGAATTCGTCCCTGCAGGCTCCGTCGTCGCCTCGTCCGCAAGCGGCAACACGGGGACGGCAGGCGTCCGAACCAGGCTCCATCATGGAGCAGGTTCAGTCGCAAACGCGTCGTCGCGTTCGCCGGGGACGTCCGCCTGCATGGGCGATTGCGTGTGTTCAGCGACTGCAGCAATTACGCAACTTCCTGCAGACGCGCCTTCCGCAGGGGCTGAAGAGCCGACGACGCGAGATGCTGACACTGTTGATCAGTGTTCTGCTGCATGTGGTTGTGGGGCTGTGTTTCGCGACCTGGCTGATGCCGGAGTCTGCACGCGACGATCTGCTGACTCTGCTCAGCGGCCCTGCGGACGACGCTGCTGATGACATTCGTCCTGAGGAACTGACAGAAATTGTGCAGCCGGATTCCCTGCAGGACCTGAATGTCGACAGCACCATGCAGCAGATGCTGGCGGAACTGGACAATGGCGTGCACCGCATGCAACTGGAATCTCCCGAAATGCGGGACATTACACTGCCGCTTGAGGACCTGACGGACGTCTCCGATATTCCCTTCATCAAGGGAGAATTCGGTGGCCGTTCCGCGGCAGGCCGACAGGCAGCCGTCAGAAAATACGGCGGGAACGCGGAAAGTGAGCGAGCCGTCAACTCTGGTCTCACGTGGTTGCAGACGATCCAGCGACCGGACGGTTCGTGGAATTTTGCGGAAGTCGGTGCGGCAGGCCAACCTGGTAACCTGCAGGCCACAACCATGGGCGCAACATCGCTGGCGATGCTCACCTTCCTCGGCGGAGGCCACACTCACAAGAGCAAAGGGGACTACCAGGAGACCATCACAAAGGGTCTGGCCTACCTGATCAGCAAGGCAGAAGTCACGTCCTCAGGGCTTGACCTGCGCGGAACGGCTCAGGGAAACTCCGGCATGTATGTTCAGGGACTGGCTACGATCTGCCTCTGTGAAGCCTCGGCGATGGAACCTGACGATCGAGTGCTGCGACGGGCAGCCACCGGGGCCGTCCGCTTTATTGAAAAGGCCCAGGATCATCTGGGGGGCGGCTGGCGTTACAAGCCCAACGAACCCGGCGACACATCCGTCACCGGCTGGCAAATCATGGCGTTGCAGAGCGCCAAAAGCTGCCGAATCTCAGTGGACAGCGACACGCTGCGGGATGCGCGTGAATTTCTCCGATCGGCCTCTGTCAACAAAGGTGCCCAGTACAGTTACATGCCTCGGGGTGGTGCCACGGACACGATGTCGGCCGTTGGACTTCTGTGTCAGATGTACCTCGGCTGGCGTCGTGATCGACCGGAACTGCAAGCGGGCGTTGAGCATCTCGCGCGGGTTGGCCCCAGCCGCGAGAACATCTACCACAACTACTATGCCTCGCAGGTGCTGCATCACTGGGGTGGTGAATTGTGGGAGCAGTGGAATCTGAAAATGCGTGACCAGCTGGTCAGTACGCAGCTGCGTGAGGGCCCCGGCGCTGGCAGCTGGGACGTGACGGATCCCCACGGCAACGCCGGCGGTCGCATTTATCAGACAGCGTTGAGCATTCTGACGCTGGAGATCTATTATCGGCACCTGCCGCTGTATCGACGACTTGATGCCGCAAATGATGCCTCAGCGAAAAAATAGCCCGGGGCTGCCAGCACTGTGCATCTGCTGCTGCCGCCGTACCGTCCGCACTGAGAGGCCGCAGGAACAGATGATTATCCGCAGGTCGATCAGATCCTGAACGTCAGGAATTCGTCAATCGGCTGAAGGTCATGATCGCGATATCGTCGTTTTGTGCCCGTCCATTGGCATGCCGTCGAACGTCTGCCAGCAGAGCTTTTCCCAGGGCTTCGGCATCAGCGGCCCCCTGCCTCACAAACTCGACAACCCGTTCCGAGGTGTAGAGGCCGTTGTCCGGTGCCATCGCTTCATCCACACCATCCGTGCGCAGCAGGAACAAATCGCCCGGCTCGATCTCACGTTCAACCACGTCGTACTGAAAGTCGTCCATGATACCGATCGGAATCCCGACGGAGTCCGCACCGAACGACTCCAGCTCACCATTGGCTCGGCGAATCAGCGGCGCGTAATGTCCGGCATTTGCCAGCGAAATCCGATGCGATTTCAGATCGATGACGCCCAGCGTGTAAGTCACAAAACGACCAGCGGCCATGTTATGACACATGTGGCGATTGATGCGTTCGATCGCCACAGACACATCGTTGGTGAAGGTCATGGTGTTCTGAACGACGCTGGAAATGCGGGACATGATCAGGGCACCCGGGACACCTTTTCCGGCGACATCGCCAAAGGAAATGCAGATTTTGTCCCGGTTGTCGCCAATCAGAAAACAGTCAAAGTAGTCACCGCCAACAGCCTGAGCGGCATCGTAGGAAGCGAAGAAGCGGTATCCCGGTACCTCAGGAAGACTTTCGGGCAGCAGTGCTTTCTGCACGTGCATGGCGATCCGCATTTCCTCATCCTGCTTCTGTTTGTCGAGGTGACTTTTCAGCAGGCGGACGTTTTCGTAGGAGTTCGCAGCCTGGCTGGCCACGGCCAGCAGCAGTTCCAGATCCCCCTCGGTGAACAGTTTCACCGGGTTTTGAGTATCGAGATTGATAATGCCGAAAGGCTGGCCGGACAGATCCAGCATGGGCACACACATCATCGACCGCAGCTCAAGATTGCTGATCGACTCGCTGGCACTGAAGCGTTCATCATTCACAGCGTCAGCCGAGAGGACCGCGGTGCGATCTTCGAGAACTTTCATGATGATGGTTCGGCTGAGCCGTACTGACTCGTCATTGCCTTCAGTCCGCCGCTTCTGAGCGATAGGGACGAGTCGCCCGGAAGTGGCGTCCGGTTTGACGAGGATGGTGCCGCGATCCGCCTGCGGAAAAATATCAAACAGCGTGTCGAGGATCAGTGGGGCGATTTTGGACAGTTCGACCTGACCGGCGAGCGCCTGATTGATGCGAAGAATTCCGCGAAGCTTTTCCTCGGGGCGCACTTCGAACAGCCCGAATCCGCGGGCAGAGGCACTGCCCATGATGGTCGACGCACTGCCTTCAATTAAGGCGACTCCATCGTTATCGCCCTGCACCTGTTTTCCGGAGCTGACGCCTTCAAACCGCAGCTTGATAGGTCCCAGCTTGATGCGATCGCCATCCTGGAGTGGTGTGGGACAAACCTGGCCCTTTTCAAGCAGTTTTCCGTTGAGAAAGGTGCCGTTGCCGCTTTTCAGATCTTCCAGGAAGTACTGCCCCCCCTGCAGCACAATCTGGGCGTGGGTACGGGAGACCTGACCGGATTCGACCTGCACATCACAATCGGGCTGTCGTCCCATGATGAAGGGCGTCTTGCGCACATCAAAAGTTACGGGCTCTGGTTCCGTGAGCAGAACAATTCTGGGTACCATAGTGCTGAATCCGCAAGACCTGCAAAACTTCATGAAGTGCGACGGAAATCCACTGGAATCCTGTATCAACTGACGCGTCAGGGCGGGTTCAGCAGCAGCAACCGAAAGGAACCGGAGTGTCAGGAGTGACCCTGCACTCAGAAGCCCTCAGGCAGCCCTGACCGTGATCCCGCTGCGGACCGGCGGACCGGCCCATTGGCATGTCGTCGACGTTACCGGGACGTGCTGCCTCCGAAAATTGTCTCCACGTTACCACGCAGCACCTGTTTTCCCAGGTCCAGCGCCCGCTCGACGCTCCAGCGGCGACCGATAACAAAATCATCAGCGAGAACTCGGGCCAGAATTCGGCGGTACATCGCGAATTTCGGCAGAGCAAATTCCAGTTTGTACATGTCGCTGTAATAGCCGATCTGCTTGGTGGCCGGCACCGCCTGCAGACGAGCACGCGTATCGCGTTCAATGAAGACCGGGATATTGGAATACCACCAGTGTCCCGATGTCACGACATTGGGGAAGATCCAGGCATAGCTGACCAGTTCCTGGTTACTGGTCTCTGCGAGCACGGAAATCGGAAAAATCACTCGGGGAAACGCATTCAGCAGGTTGCGATACTGAATGAGCGACACGCGCGAATCAAACAGATCCTGCCCCTGAAACACACCATTCTCATACACTCGGCGATTGACACCGATCATCAGATCGAAGGGCAGGCGAAACTGATCACAGAATTCCGCGAGACTCCAGAAGACAAACTGACTGAGCGTCACCAGTTCGTCAGCCGTCAGCTCAGCGCCGGAAAAGACACGGGCAACCAGGGGATCTGCGACCGCAACACTGACAGGCTGAGGAGTAAAATCCGGGGGCAGCGAAATGGCACAGGCACGTGCATTTCGTGCTGTGAAGTACTGAAACAGGTGCCCGATGGCGGCCTTCAGTGCCGCGGCAGTTCCCGGCGTTGCACCAGTCGCTTTGGCCAATCGCTCACGTACGCTGGCACGCTGCAGGTGAAACACCAGATCGTCTGTCCGCAGACAGGGCACATAGAATTGACGATCAAAGCCTTCGAGCGGATCGTCGAAGTCATTTGTCAGATAGACCTGATCAAGACCGGAGGTGTTGAGCACCTGTTGTTCCCAGTCTGGCTGTGCCATGCGGGCTCGGGAAGACTCGTAAAGTGCCTCCCAGTTGTCCACGGAAATTCGTTCTTCCTGAAACCCGAAGAACTCACGGCACATTTCCAGCAGCCAGCTGTACTGAGCGGTGTTTTCGATGGTCGCGAGCCATGGCACAAGCCGGCGCACTTTTTCTCGCGGATCCAGCCCGGGGGCCTCGATCTGATCCTTCGGCAGCCCCGACGAATGAGCCAATTCCGTGTAATAGTGGTAGCCCAGAATATCGGCCAGACACCTGGAAGCTGGCTGGTGCGGATTGATGTGCGTGTGCGGGTCGATCAATCGCAGGGACTGCAGTTGCTGGAAGAGCTCCTGTTGAAGGCTGAGCGACATGGGGCAGCGGTTTCCTCATCAGTACAAACACAAGTCAGTACGAACACAAGTCAGTACGAACACAATCACGACAGAATTCAACCCGAAGCATAGCCAATCGGCCTTCCGCTGTCAGCAACTCCGAAAGCTCGAATTGCCCGCTTTTCCTGAGATTACGGCCCTGCCCGCACCGCTGGATCCCACCTTTTTTCCTCCACGCTTTCATTTTCAATCTCTGTTGCACAGAATATCGACGTGGCAGGTGACCCGCGAATTGTCCGCGGTTCACCCTGCGTCGTCAGGCCCGCAGCCCGAGTTTATATGTACAGCCGTACCGCGTGGTCACGCTGGGATCTCTCGCAGGGAACCCGCGTTTCCCTCTGGCAAAAGATTACGCCACCACAACTCTTCGTGGCTTCCTTTGCTCTTTTGATCCTGTTCGGTGGAGCCGGACTGCGTCTCATCCCGGGGCTTTGCACCGACAAAGATTTCACGTGGATTGACGCCATCTTCATGTCCACCAGCGCCGTCTGTGTGACCGGACTGGCCGTCGTTGATCCCGGCAGTTTTCTGACCTTTTCCGGTGAAGCCTTTCTGCTGCTGCTGGTTCAGTTCGGTGGTCTGGGCATCCTCACCTTCACCAGCCTGATCATTTCAGCACTCGGAAAACGTCTGTCGCTGCGTGAAGAGTCTCTGTGCATCTTCACCGCCGACGCCGCTCCCCACCTGACGCCCGGTCAGATCACATGGAACATCGTACGCTACACGCTGATTCTGGAAGCTGTCGGTGCCGTGTTGTTGTTTCTGTTCTGGGTCCCTCGGCTTGGCTGGGGCGGTGCCGTCTGGCCCGCGGTATTTCATTCCGTCAGCGCTTTCTGCAATGCCGGGTTTTCGACCTTTGCTGACAACCTGATGAGCTTTCAGAATGATCCGGGAATTCTCCTGGTGATTGGGGGGCTGATTATCCTGGGAGGCCTCGGTTTTCTGACCCACGAAGAAGTACTCGTAACACTGCGGGCCCGTCGGCGTAATCAGGCGTTCCGACTGTCTCTGCAATCCCGCATCGTCCTGGTGACCACAATTGCGCTGCTGATCGGCGGCTGGATTCCCCTGACGATTCTGGAATGGGACCGCACCCTTCAGCACCTGGAACCCGTACATCGCATCGTCAATGGCCTTTTCATGAGCATCACCAGTCGAACGGCAGGATTCAACTCCATCGACTATGGCAAGGCCGCCGACAGCTCCAACCTGGTCACGATGGTGCTGATGATGATTGGAGGCTCGCCCGGATCAACGGCGGGCGGTATCAAGACGACCACTCTGGCGCTGATGCTGATCCTCGCATGGTCGCGTCTGCGTGGTCAGGAATTCACAACCGTCTGGTACCGTTCAATTCCCGAAGAGACCACCTATCGGGCGGTGGGACTGTTCACGATTGCCATCGCAGTGGTCCTTACCGGAATTCTGCTGCTGACAATTTCTGAAAGTCACCTGAAAGACAGTGGCAACGTGCTGACAGAATGCATGTTTGAAGCGATTTCCGCCTTCAACACTGTGGGACTGTCCATGGGGATTACTCCTAAGCTGTCCTTCATTGGCAAGTGCATCACCATTCTGCTGATGTTTTTTGGACGAGTCGGACTTCTGACCATGGCCGCTGCTCTCACGTTCCCGCGAAAGGGAGCCCGTGATTTTCGGTACGCCAATGAAGATGTCGTAGTAGGTTAAGCCATGAAAAGATTTGTCGTTGTCGGGCTTGGAAACTTTGGCTCCAGTGTGGCCGAATCGCTTTACTCGCAGCGCCACGAAGTCATCGCGATCGATATGAATGAAGACGCTGTCGATCGCATCGCGCCCTTCGTTTCCCGCGCCGCAGTGGGTGACGCCAAGAACCTGCAGACGCTCGAACGCCTTGGCGCAAAAGGTGCCGATGCTGCGGTCGTCAGCACCGGGGACGATATCACCGCCAGTATTCTCACCACCATGGCCCTGCATGACCTCGGGATTCGCGAGGTCTATGTCAAAGTGATTTCCAGAGACCATGCGCGGGTGATGGAACGACTGGGTGTCTCAGAAACTATTTTCCCCGAACGCGAATCCGCCATCAGTCTTGGAAAACGAATGTCGGGGTCCGGCCTGCTCAACTACGTCTCCATCGGCACTGGCTTCAGCATTCAGGAGATGGGGGTTCCTGGCAGCTGGAATGGCAAGACTCTGCGATCGCTTGCCCTGCGTCAGAACTTTGGCATCACGGTCGTCGCCATCCACGATGTCCTTTCCGACAGAATGTCCTTTGCCTCCGATCCGGACACAGTGCTGAAAGAGTCCGATGCCCTGATCGTTGCCGGGAAGGATGAGGATCTCGCACGCACCGCCGAGATTCAGTAAGGCCCCCAAAACCCCTGAATCGGTTTCGGTGTGTCCGGCCTTCAGCACACCGAGCTGGGCAACCTGTTTCGGAGTCAGGCGCCGCGACATCACCAGCCCGCGGTTCCCATCGTATGAAATGGCCCAGGGGAGACGTTAAAAACTGGGTCGGCGATTCAGGGAACAGGCTCCGATTGCCTCGGAGCCTGACCGGACAATCCATCCCAATTCCCCCACGCGGGCCATTTTTCCGACGCATTCCGGACATCCCTCGCGAAATCCGCCGAAAAGCTGCAGGTTTCAGGATTGCTATTCTGCTCCCCGGTCGATAACGTGACTGCACGGGATTCGGCGTTTCGTACCCTGTTCCCTGAACTGCCAGTGTTCGCATTAGTTTTTACAGTGACTGTCGCTACTCTCTGAAGTCTCGCCCGCCCCTGAATTCTCCTGCAGCAACTCACTGGTTGGCCTTGGGATTGCCCCTTGGGTTCAATCCTGAGTCCGAATTTGTGTTCCAACGGCTGTCGTTGTGGCAGCGATTTGTGTTTTTGAAGCTGCAAAGCTCAAGGGTGATTGATGAGTAAGAACATCTTTGTCGGAAGCCTCGCGTGGGCCACGACATCTGAAGGCCTGGAACGTGCCTTCGCGAAGTACGGCGTGGTCAAGTCAGCTAAGGTCGTAAGTGACCGCGAAACGGGACGGTCCAAGGGTTTTGGCTTCGTGGAAATGGAATCGGGCGGCGACGAAGCAATTCGTGCACTGAATGGCTCCGACCTTGATGGTCGTTCAATCGTAGTCAACGAAGCGCGTCCACGCGAAGCCGGTAGTGGCGGCGGTGGTGGCGGTGGACGTGGCGGATTCGGTGGTGGTGGCGGCGGCGGACGCAGTGGCGGACGCGGCGGCTACGGTGGCGGTGGTGGCGGCGGCCGCGATCGCTACTAATCGACCAGACCCCATGCCGGGCTGATCATTTTCAGGGGCCAGCAGTCTTATCTGCTCGCCCCTGTTTTTTTTGCGCCTCTCGCAAGTTCCCACGGCCCGGCACCAGATCTGCTTCAGACAGCCCTGCAACACAAACACACGTCACGCTGCATCCTGGCCCCATGCCGCAACAGGGTCCGCGCATCCAGCGAGTCCCAGCCGCGGGCCAAACACGACCGCCAGGATGGTCCGCGTTGGTCCACAACCCGGGATCACAGCCACAACGCCCACAGCCTTCTTCCGGGGCGAATGACGAAGACTATGAACCCCTGCGCGGCGGTGCCGGAAAGAACGCACTGGTTCGCCGAACATACTCCGCGTATCCCGGTCGACGCTGCCCGATGTCTTTTTCCAGCAGTGTGACTCCGGAAACCCGCAATAGAAAAAATGCCATCACTGCCGGCGAGATGGCGGTCCATAACGGTGCACCACAGGCAGCACTGACCAGCCACAATCCCCACCAGACACAGAAGTCCCCGAAGTAGTTGGGATGGCGCGTCAAGGCCCAGAGTCCGGTATCCAGGACCCGCCCCCCGTTCGCTGGATCCCGGCGGAATCTCTGCAACTGCCAATCACCGACCGCTTCAAAAAACACCCCCACACCCCAGAACAGAACTCCCACGCTCAGCAGAAAACTGTTCACCACAACCGCCGTAGCGGCCAAACCGTGGATCACGGGAAGCGCAACAAACCAGAGAATGGCCCCCTGCAGGAGGAACACGATCCCCAGACTCTTCCACTGAAAATTGGGCGAATACTTGTCACGCATCGCCGCATACCGCCGATCCTCATGCGGATCCGCCGCAATCCGCAAACCGAGATGAATTCCCAGTCGCAGCCCCCAGACCAGCACCAGGGCCACAAGCAGCTGCTGGGCCCACA
>JBDKIW010000502.1:0-24426 GCA_039796955.1 Planctomycetota bacterium | reverse complement strand
AGAGACAGGCTCCATAGCAGGGCGCCACTGCTGTTCAGGTCAACACAGTACAGGCGACCATCCTGAGTGGCCGTGACAACGCGTTCATCGGTGCCACGGACAGAAAGGGCTACAGGGGCACTCACAGGGCTTTTCAGCAAAGCCTGAAAACGGGCTTTGCCGGCGGTTCCTCCGAACATTCCCGTTGAAAACAGGTTGCCACCGGACGTAGCGAACGCCAGACGGTCGTTCCCCGCGACCAGACCGAAGGGCACGTCTTCTCCAACGATGAATCGCCACTGTTCGGCGCGAGCAACTTCCGGAGGCAACGTGCCAAGTCGGCCCAGTCGTGACAGCAGGTCGATATCAAAGGCGACGACGGACCCATCGAGAGTCGGGACATAAAAGTAACGAGCCATACGGGGCACACCGCCCCACGAGATTTCTCTGCGCACAAGCACCGGAGTGCTGGCGGGATTGTGTGGCAACCGGTAGGAGAAGAGTTTCTTTCCGGTGAATTTCTCGAACGCATGCACGACAGGTCCGGTCATGATCGTGACCAGCTCGCTGTCGGTGGTGGCCGGCATGCTGACATCGCCGCGACGCCCAACCAGCGTCGACCAGTACTGCCGACCGTTTTCAGCATTCAGAACGGTGACAAGCCCCGTCATGGACTGCACCACCACAACGTCTTCATCAGACGTCATAAAGGCAATCCTGTCCTCACGCTGATTCAGGACGGCCTGGGCTTCCCACTGCGTCTTCAGATCCGGAATGGAGAAAATGTTCTGCCCGGTGACATCCGTCGGTGGAGTCTGAGCCACTTCCGGGGCTGCCTCTGATCCTGCGGGAGCCTGTTCCTGAGCGAGGAGTGGCGAGGACGCTGCCGCCATGGCAAGCAACAGACTTTTTCGGAACAGAGTCTTCATTGTTCACGATTCCGGGAAGAAAAGGACACAACCAGGGCGATGCCGCGGCCGGTTGGTGCGTTGTGCGCGCAGCGTCGGCAGCAATGGAAAGACACCCATTCAGTGCATCGTCCAGTCGAGAACGAGGACACAAGCAAAATCCGCCGTTCGACAATTGGAAACGAGTTTGTCGCTGTACGATCCCGGCTTTCCTGTCAGGTTCGCTATATTCGTGAGAGTTGGCGACGTGCAACTGCATGAGAACAGCAGGAGACGGGCAACGTTGCAACAGGATTCTGTGATTGAGGGACTACTGGAAGCCGAGTCCTGGACCGGCGAGGCGGCTTGTATCGATCTTTCCATCTTTGACGGTAAACACACCCGGCAGTTTTCGAGCCCATTTCTGATTGGAAGCCGGACAATACTGGCGGGCGTTTCCTTCCACCGCGGCAACTCCGGGTATGTGTGCCGACAGGCTGCAGGAATGCAGGAATGACGCCCCCGGGCAGGTGAGATCCTGAACGCAGAGGAACATACCGAACTTCTGCGCCGCAGCGGCCATCAGCAGTGACTCGGTCTGCCCCTTGCAGGCTTTGAGGGCAATGCCTGAGTAGCCCTGTTCGCGGGCCAGCAGTAACGATTCCCAGGAGATCAGGGCTTCATCAATCACAACGGGTTTGATAGCTGAGGCCTGATGCATCTGCGGAGCGTTGGCGGCGCTGAGGTTTCGGCTGGTGGGTTGTTCGATGTACTGAATGCGATCGAACGCAGCCGCGTTCACCGCCTGAATCCGCTGCAGGAATTCCACCACATACGCCGCCGAATCACATTTCTCGTTGAAATCGCAGGAATAATACCACTGCTTACAACCTCGCGCCGCCTGTGCCGCGGTCGCAACGTCGTCAATTGCCAGCACTCGCTTGACGTCCCAGTCCAGCTGGTCCCCTGCCAGCTTGATCTTGAGGTGTGTCAGCTGGTCGGCCGCGATCCATTCGCCCAGTGTGACGGGCAAAGTGTCATTCGGCCGTGACTGAACATCGTCGTCCGTCAGCGGATCGATCGCTCCGATCAGGTGGTAAAGAGGCAGGGAGGCGACGGGGTCGCGCCGCGTGTACTGATCGGCGTACTCGCCAGCGAAGCTACTGTCGAGGAAGTGGCTCAGATCCACATTGCAGAACTGCCGGGACAGCACATTGAAGCTGTTCTGTTTCAGCATGCGTCCGTAAGCATCATGAATTGCCGCATCAATCGGACTTGCGGCCACCAGTTGCGCAAGCGGCGGAAGTGACTCGCTGAATCCCAGTGATTCAGACACACGACGGGCAAGATGCTCGTACTCAGTGTTCACCTCAAATTCAATTTCCATCGGGTGCCCGTAACCCGGATAGCTGCCGAAGAGCTCCGCAACTCGTTTTGAATACTCGAGCATGGCCTTTTCGGTCTGATCGGGCTCAAGCACGGCCGATGGCCATGCCCAGACGTTGCCCACGGGCATGCTCCCGTGACCCGTCGCGTGGCGGCCCTGCTGGGTTTCGACGACAGCAGTCGCGTTGACCATCCAGCCTGAGCTGACCGTGCGGCCACCGAATTTCAGCGGGGCCCGATAGGGAATTGGTTCAAATGTCAGGCTGACTTCCCGGACCGTAACGTCCGTTGGCTTACCGTGGCCCATAACCTACTGTCCCCTGCAGATGCATTCAGAATTGCCCGGACAGGCCGGCCACTGCACACCCACACGGTCAAGTTGAGCACCAGGGTTCTCAACTTCTCCCGCATCCGACAGGCCGCCTGACGATCCGTTTTTGGCGAAGAGTATGACGAGCGGCAGGCCATCTGGAAAGACACGGGCCCTTGTTTCCTTACCGAACTGATCTGTCCGGGAAATCCGCTGATGGTGTCCGCTCAGGGTTGAGGCTCGGCTGCGGTCTTCAGGAGCCGCACCCGATTACCAAAGATTTCCAGATCCAACTGGTCCGTTGATGACAACTGCACACGTATGGCGGAAACAGGAAACTGAGCGACAACCGGATACTCAATCAGCTTGCGACCGGTCTGGCGACTGTAGCCATTCAGTCGAAATCCGCTGAGTTCTCCGAACCCGAGCCCGAGCCCGATGTTGGGGTTGCCGTTACCCCCGTTGTTCTGTTCCGTCATTTCCAGAACCAGCAGCAGTGGCCCGGGCTGCTGATCCAGAGTCAGCACTCGTGGTTGCGGCAGCGGCACCGTCCATCGCAGAGTCCCGGTCAGGCGATCGATCGCTCGAATCTGTGAGTGGATTTCGGTACGGGGTGAGTTCGACAGCACAGCAGGGATCATCATGCCTCGACCACCCGATGGACGAGTTTCGAAAACGAAGACATTGTCCGCATCGACGCAGGCATTCAGTCGATCCGGCCGCAGAGGGGGCACACCCGGATCATCGCTGTGAAAGTTCAACGTCTCCACGTTGCGAGTCGCAAGGTTGACCAGTAGCGCCTGCTCCTGCGACGTAAATGCGATCAAATGATCACGACTCAGGAAACGAGCGGATACCAGTCCGGGCAGGGGCACGGAGTGCTCGGTATTCAACGTTTCTGCATTGACCCAGTCGATCGTCCGGACGTCGTCAAAGGATGCCTCGGAATCCCAGACTACCAGATTCGGACCTGCTGCTCGGATGATTCGACTGACCAGTGCCGACAGGCGTACGCTTGTCGGCAGGCTCAGCGATCGATCCCGGCCCACTCGCAATGCGGCACGTTTACGCATCTGCGAATGCCCCGTCACTGGATCAAGGATCGCTTCCCGACCATTTCCCCCATCCCGAAGTATGATGGACTTGTCGCAGGCAAATACATCTTGAGACAGGCCACGAACCTGTATGCTCCAGAGACGTTCACCGGTCAGCAAATCGAGGACCTCCAGTTCTCTGTCGGTGCGAACACAGAGCCATCGGTTGGTCGAGCCGCATAGCCTGCGTCCGGAGTCATGCATCACTCCCTGCCCCTGGTCTGCCGTATATTCCGTGAATCCTTCTTCCGGCATGCGGTAGGTTCCGTAGGAATTACTGATCATCTGCCGCGTCCAGAGCCAGCGATGATCCAGCACAGACAAGGCCGAAAGACTGGCACGCCCAGCCAGCAACAGCACACTGCCACAGCGGCTGATTTCGAGGTCGGAATCCAGCAGACTGGGATCCCGATGGAGCAGTGGGTGACTCCAGGGCTGACCGGACATATCCTGCAGGTCCTGCAACTGAAACAGTCCGGTGTCGCGTCGCAGCAGGCAATTGAAGCTGCCCAGAAACGAATCATCCGGGGTGACGGGCCTGGCGAAACGCATGGTCTCTGGTCTCGCATTCATGAGGCCCACGGTTGACAGCGGAACCATTTTCCATTCGCCCTGATCAACGGTGGTCCAGCGTTCGTGGAGTGCAGGGTTGAGCCGAGTTCGGGTGCCTTCAGACTGAACGGCAAACTTCCCCTGCAGTTCTGCCACCACCGTCTGCAGCAGACGGCGAGACGCGATCGGGAGGGTTCCGGCACCTTCGGCAGCGCCGACCTGTCCCAGGGCCTGCAGCAGGCGAGTGAACTGCTCGGCGCGTTCAGGTGCCGTTGCACCGACGACCTTTTCCTTATCCGCGGAAGGTGCCGGCGTGACAGAGTCGGCCGTCTCGATCGCGGTGAACAACAGGTGCAGTGTCTGTTCGCTGATTCGGCCATCAGCGATCTGCTGTTCGACTCGACGCAGACATTCATCAATCAGCAATGCGCTATGTAGTCCGCACAACTCAGCGTCGGACAGCTGTGCGGACTGCGCAACCATTTGCTGCTGCAGGCTCAGATCGTCTGACTGCAGCAATTCGCGCCAGCGATTCAGCAACCAGGCTTTCAGGGGTGTCTGGCGAGTGGAAGTCCCGTTGCTGGAGTAACCGAAAAACTGCAGGTCCGCCGGAGTGGAGATCCGACACATCCTGCGAATGAGATCCGGTTCCGGCAGTTCAACCGCCAGCACAGAGGCCGAGTCGCGCAGCCGATGCTGCAGTAACTGTGGAAGCGATGACGGATTGAGACGTCCCACCTCGTCAACTCGCAGCAAATGACTGATGGCTCGCTCGCGTGGCGAGTCCGCCGCCTGCTCGAGCAGGTTGAGCGAATCGGCAACTGTCTCACCACCCCGGGCCAGTCGCGTCAGCGCCATCCGAAATTTCAGCTTGCGGATCTCTGAGCGATTGAGCGTGGATTCGGGCGCCCGGGCCAGCGCCTGTTCAGCAGCATCCAGTTGATCTGATTCCAGCAGAAAGGCCGCCTGCTGGACGAAATCCTCTGTATTCAGTTCGCCCGGGGGCTGCTGGCCGAAGACGGCCAGATGATCAAATCCATAACTGATCACTCCCGCAGCATCCGTCAGCAGGCCACCTGTGTTGCGTCCGAAACGGACTCTGGCCAGCACATCCAGAATACTCCCGGAATTTCGATCACGAACTTCCACTGAGCCATCAGAAAGCGGCACCAGCAGCTGCTGACCGAAACTGGCCGCTTCACCCACAGGGACCGGGCTTCCCGCCTTCCGCTGGTGCTTCCAGAGTTCCGTCATAGCGGGCAACTGCAGGGCTTTGATGGACAGCCCGGAGGCAACCACAATCAGTTGCGGGTCCTGATGCAGCAGAACTGTGAAATCCTTCGCCGCTTCCACCCAGCGAACGCGACCCGTTTCGGCATCAAGGGAAAACAGGCGTGAGCATTCGGCGAGCGACCAGAGCACCTTGTCGCTGTAGAGCACGGGATCTTCGGTACGCCAGGTCTGATCGTGCGGTCGAATATCCTCCGCACGCATCATGGGCAATCTTCGACCTCCCCTTGAAATACGGGGTTGCAGATTTTCCCGTGCCGGGCAACGTTGTGCCCAGAGCGTTGTTCCCGTCAGGCTGTCTAACGCGACAACCCAGCCGGTGGTTGTGGAGGTCAGGATGGCTCCTTCGTGTTCAATTGTTCTGGCAGAATACAACTCGCGAGCAGGATCCTGCTCGATTGCTGTTTCGGGATACACCAGAGGTTGCAGCCACTGAACCTGTCCGGTTGCGGCACTGAGGCAGGCGAGGGAAATCACACTCTGCTTTTCGATGACAAGATACAGCCGTTCGCCACGAACCGTCGGGGGCCCGGCAAGCCAGGCATTCGACAGTTCATTGCCATACCGCTGCTCAATGGCAGCGCCGCCGACTGTCCAAACGCGTCGTCCCGTCTGTTTGTCGAAGGCGATCAGCTCCCGAATGGCGGGGGCCGGCGCTTCGGCACGCCCCAGCAGCATGCGTAACTGACGTCCTTCCTCGCGCGACCGTTGTTCCCCGGGATTGGAAGTTTCCACGATCGTATACACATGCCGGGAATCGGATGTCATGCGACTGAGTATCTCGCTGCGAAGCACGATATCCGGGGACACCGTCAATCGGGATGACTCGCGCATTCGCTGCAGCGCCTGCTGCATCTCGTTGACCACCTCCTCGTCAATCGGCGCGCGAGTGTTCAGAGGTCGTGTCCAGAGCGGCCTGCCCGACGTTCGATCAAAGGCCACCAGAATTTCAGGAAGTCGGACATAGATACGTTCCGCATCGAGTTCCGGTTCCATTGAGGTCCACGGAATGAAATTACGCTGTTCTGAACGTTCCACATACAAGCGAAACGTCTCCCGTTCGAGGGCGCTGCCCGGCATGGATTGCACCCAATGCAGATGCCGAGGCGCCAGCGTCTCTTTGTTGTCGCCGGAGACGGGGATTGCAGCCCCCGCTGCCTGCTGCTGCTCCGCACCAGTCACGCGGGTCACGGAATTCGATTCGTCCGGCCGCGCCGAACTGGCGTTTGACGGACTGACCGCGGCCGGATCGGCAGGACCTGGATCTGAGCCGGCTGGTGTTGGCGCTGAGGGCGATGCGCCCGGCTGGCGAACGTCCGAGGCTCCGGCAGGCGACGAGACACGTGCAGACAATTCTCGAACGGCCTCCTGCAGCTCGGCAGGAATGTTCGCGGTTCGCAACGGACTAAGCCAGTACCGAGCTGTTAGACGCTGGCCCCGATCTTCATGCACTCGTGCCAGCAGCAGGTGAATGCGGAGTGCTGTGGAGGTTCCGGAATGCTGATGCAGCAAACGCACCAGCCCAGTCACGCCAGTCTCCCGCAGGCTGCCCGAGTAGCTGGCCTTTGCGAGGACGTCATCAGCTTCCAGTTGACGGCGAAAGTCCCCGGTCACAGAAGACAGCAGCTCTGTCAACGCTCGATGAAGTGGAACAAAGCCGTTATTCTGACTCGGTACCATCAAGGATGGCTCCGCATCCCGCAAGGTTTGCAGCAGCTCGCGGAACTTTGGCAGATCATCAGACCGAATGGCGGCCGCCAGTGCCTCCACTTGCTGCACAACACGACGATCGGTTGGCAGTTGCTGAAGCAAATCCGAAAACTGATCGGCTTCCTGCGGAACGACCAGCGGAGTGGCCGAGAGCGCGTTGTGACAGGCGATGCAGATGGCAAACGCCAGAAGCAGACGACCGGCCAGACATCGGACGAACAAAGAATGAGTCTGGACCATGAGTTGAGATGCCGCGCCGACCTTGCTCACGTTGACTGCTCCGCATAAACCTGCACATGAAGTCGCCTGTCTGCGGCGGAATCATAGAGTCTCCGGGGATCTGTTCCCAGCCCCCTCCCAACTCGTTTTCCCCTCGAGCAGGCCTGCGCAGTAGTTACCCAAAAACACCCCAGATCTCCCAAACACCCCTCTTTAAGGCGAATTCTGCCGAAGCGTGACATGAGCGCCGCCCTAATTCAGGGGGATGGTGATCTCGCGTGGATTCCGTCTTGTGACCGGATTCCGTTCGCAAATACAGTTAGGCGTGTGTAGGAATGCGCAAACCGCAGATTGTTCAGACTCAGTGACTCCTTTGCCTGGCAAACGAATGCTCATGGATGAGCTTTCCAACCGGAACCGACGTCGTCGCGATCAGCCCTGCCTGTGGCAGTTGGTTGTTGTGCTGGTGTGCGTCCTGTTCCCGGGTTGTGCCACCAGCGGTCTGACTGGAATTCCCGCCGCCGCGTCCCGGAGTCGCAATCTGGCAGATCTGACAGGTGACGAGAAGCGGGAAGCCGATGCAGCAGAACACGCTTTTGGTGACGGCTCGAAGGAAGTAGCGGCAGCGAACTATGAACTGGTCAATGCCGACGACGACACACCTGGCGGGCGGAGTGGTCGCAGCGGCCATTCTTTGCTTCAACCGGTCCTGAGACCAAAGAAAGCGGTCCCCCTGCCCTTTCCGGTAGGCCAAACGGAGCTCAAAGACACCCAGCAGTCGGATTCGCCGGACGGTCAGGGAGCGTCGCCAGGGCAGTCAAAAAATCCGCGTGGCGTCGCGAGGTCCGCTTCGGCCGGGCACGCCACGCTGGCAACAACGTCGGCGACGGAGGTGACAGAACCGTCCATTGCTCCACAGAAAAGACAGTCCCGGATCTCGGACAAAACTGAGGAATCAGCGGCAGCAAAAATCGACAGCGTGGACAAATGGGGAACGAAGGTCACCCCGGCAGCGATGCAGCAGGCGGCACCGACCGTTCGGCAGTCTGAGGCTTCGGCAACGCAGAGCGACGCTCGCAACCCGGGGACTGTCAGTCGGCCAACCGGCCTGCGTACCGTGCGACGTGAGGCGGACGCCACCGGAGCAGTCGAGTCGAAGGAACTGGAGGCAGACAGGGCGCCGACTCCAGAGTCGGCCACCGCTGCAGAGCCTTCGATGCTGGACCGTTTTCGCAATCTGTATGCTCCGAGGCCTGAGGACGCAGTCGAACGGCAGCGGAAATCCACACGCCGCTGGACAGACCCGTTCGGTCTGCTCACTGAGCGTGAAGGGGCAGCGGAACCGACGGAACCAGAACCCGAAACCATGGCGGATCCGCCGAGTGCCGTGGCAGCCGATGCGGGAGGCAACGATCGCGGTACTCCCTCACTTCCGTCGACAGCAATTGAGCAGTGTATTACTGCACTGGAAGAGGAATTACGTCAATGGCCTGGAGCCGCAGACGGTCGTCCGGCCCGTGCAGCAGAGTGGCGTCGTCGACAGACAGATCTGCGCATGCTGTACGCGGTCGCCGGTCGCACAGCGGAATCGGTCAGGATCATTGACTCATTACCCGCTGAGGAGCAGGAGTTCTGGCAGGCGATGATGATGGCCACCAACCATTATCGTCGAGCGGACGAACAGGTACCTCGTGCGGAACAACTTGCGGAAGTCGTCAGTCAGGTACGAACGGCCGCGCGACACCTGCAGCCACTCGCCAAACTCGATCTGTATCGACTGCAGTTCTGCAGTCGCATCGATGGCTTCGGCAACGTCACTGAATTCCCGACATCGGACTTCGAGCCTGGCCAGCGACTGTTGCTGTACGCCGGCCTTCGCAACTTCCGGAGTGAGCGGACATCTGAGGGGCGTTACCGGACCGAGTTTGCGGCGGTCATTGAATTCCTGCGGGAGGAGGATGGCGAGGTCGTGGAAACGATTCGCCTGCCTGAGATTCCAGATGAATGCGACGAGGAGCGAACGGACTATTTCCAGAGTTTCGAGCTGACAGCACCAGCCCTTGAAGGCACCTGGTTCGTGCGAATCCGGATCAGTGATCAGCTCGGCCGCCAGACCGCCGAATCACAACTGAAGCTCACGATCCGCTGAAAACAAAAAAGGGGTCAGGTCTCTTTTCGGAGCGCAGGGTTCATTGATTTGGCCTTCTCGGGTTGTTACTCTGACGCCATGCCACGAAGCAAACGAAATTGTCCCTCAGGTGAAGTGTTTCACGTGCTCAATCGAGCCGTGGCGCGCTTGACGCTGTTTGAGAAGCCAGAGGACTACGACGCCTTCATGCGGGTGCTTGAAGAGACGTGGCGGATTGTCCCGCTTCCGATCTTTGCCATGGTGGCCATGCCGAATCACTGGCATTTTGTCGTCAGGCCGACTTCTGATGATCAGGTCAGCGAATTCTTTCGTCGGCTGACCGTGATGCACACCATGCGGTGGCACGCTCACTACAAGACCGGCGGATCCGGGCATTTGTATCAGGGACGATTCAAGTCGTTTCCGGTTCGAAATGATCACCACCTGTTGACCGTGATGCGGTATGTCGAGCGAAATCCTGTGCGGGCAAATCTCACCGAGATCGCCGAGGACTGGCAATGGAGTTCGGCCCATGTGCGTCGCCAGGTGACTGATGTACCCGGATGGCTGGCAGTTCCCGAAGATCCGCCTCTGCCTCGCAACTGGCGTGCCTGGGTGAACCGGGTGGAAACGGACGAGGAATTGCAGGCGCTGCGGAACAGTGTGAAACGCGGCTTCCCGTTTGGTGATGATCAATGGGCACGAAACAGTGCTATTCGCCTCGGCCTTGAAAATACGACTCGGCCACGAGGCAGGCCGAAAAAAAATGAGACCTGACCCCTTTTTGAGTTTTGGAGGAGATGGAGATGTTGCGATTTGTGTGCGCGTTCGCTTTGACACTGGCGGCAGTGGCCCTGTTCTCAGCGGCTCCTGAATCATCCGCTGCCGGCTACAACAATTCGGTCCCTGAGAATGATGTTGAGCCGGTGGAGCAGAGCATGCATGAATTCATGGAGTATGTGTTTCAGCCTGCGTATCTGAGGTTGAAGCAGTCGATGGCTGCTGCACCGGCTGATAACAAGGGCTGGAAGGCGATCAAGGCGGATTCGCTGACTCTGGCGGAGAGCTGCAACCTGCTGTTCAGCCGGGCTCCTGAAGAGGGACGAGCGGACTGGAACGCGCACGCAAAAGCATCACGTGAAAAGGGAGCGGTGCTGTATGCTGCCGGGGTTAAGAAGGACTTTGAGGCCGCAGGAACAGCCTGGAAGGCGATGCTGGAAAGCTGCAATACGTGTCACCGTCAGTTTGAGAACGGGAAACATATTCTGCAGCCGTAGTCAGGCAAAATACCCGTAGTCAGGCAAAATACCCGTAGTCAGGCAAAATACCCGGAGTCAAGCAAAATCCGAGGGATCCGGCGAATTTCGCAATGGACTGAAATTCGCCGGAATTTTGTTTGCAACGGCTCTGATCCCATGATCTCAGGCTGGCAGAGCCTGCCGACTGAGCCTGGTTTGTGTAAGAGTGTCTGATGGTTCCGGCTGAGCATGCCCGGGCAGTCAGGAATGAGAGATTTGGCTGAGTGTTACGCTCAGCATGCGGGGAGTGAATTCGGAATTTATGGCCACGAAAACACTGCGGATTGCGACTCGAAAAAGCGCTCTGGCGCTCTGGCAGGCCAATTACATGGCCGCGCGTCTGCGTGAGCTTCCAGAGGCGCCCGAGGTTGAGCTCGAGTTGATTGTCACCTCCGGCGACCAGAACCAGACGGACGCCTTGCGTCAGTTTGGCGGCACGGGCGTCTTCACGCGGGAAGTGCAGAAAGCCGTACTGGACGGTCGGGCCGATATGGCGGTGCACAGTCTGAAAGATCTGCCGACGCAGTTGGCTGAGGGTTTGACGCTGGCCTGTGTTCCCACGCGGGCTCCCAGGTGCGACTGTCTGCTGCTGCCATCCGGACAGGCTCCGTTCATATCGCTGGATCAGCTTCCACAGGGAGCACGGATCGGCACTGGCAGCCCTCGTCGTCAATCGCAGTTGCTGCATCATCGACCAGACCTGCAGCCGACGGAGATTCGGGGGAATGTGGACACGCGTCTGAAGAAACTGGATGAAGGACAGTTCGACGCCATTCTGCTGGCTGAGGCCGGATTGCGACGACTGGGACTGGACGATCGCATTTCGCTGGTGCTCAGTCCGCCACTGCTGTACCCGGCCGTGGGTCAGGGAGCACTGGGCATCGAAGCTCGAGAAGACGACGCTGATGTTCGCGCGTTGCTGGCACAACTCGCCTGTCCGACCACAACAGCGGAAGTGTCGGCGGAGCGTGCGTTGCTGCGAACGCTCCGTGCCGGTTGTCATGCGCCGCTGGGTGTCTGGACCGAACTGCGCGGTGACACTCTGATGCTGACAGGCGTGCTGTTATCACAGGATGGTCAGACGCGGGTCGAACAATCGGCCGTGGGCACGGTGAACGAGGCGGAAACACTGGGCATCACGGTCGCGGAATATCTGCTGGCATCCGGCGGGGCGGAACTACTGTCTGTGTGATGAGCGCAGGTCCCGCTGCGGTTCAGCAGCGGGCCTGAGGTCTGACGCCGGGCAAGGGCTGCCTGGCAATCGGGACTTGTTGATGGGGGGGAATCGGACATGGCGAAGAAGGCGATCCTCACGGATTCAGAAAAGCATCGCACAACGGGGTTTGCGCGATCAGGCCTCGTGGATTCTGCCCCGGGAACGCCGGCGCAAACCGTGCATGATGGTGACACGGTCAATGTGCAACTGGATGGAAATCTGGGGCTGCGACTGCTGGGGATTGACACACCGGAAATCAGTTTTTCGCTGCCTTCGGGTCAGTTTGCGGGTCTGGATGATGCCCGATGGACCGAGTTTCTGTCGAATCCATGGTCGGACCAGTGGGGCCCGATGAGTACCGGGATTCCACCGGCATTGCGAGCCTTTCTGCAGGCGAAAGTTGGTGCGGATGCGGCATCCACGCACTACGTGCACGCGGTCGCATCACGGGAAGAATTTCGGCGACTGGTGGAGCAGGACATGCAGATCCTGCAGCAGTCCCCGGAGACTTTTCGGTACTACATGAACTTCGGTTTCGAGGTCATGGATGGGTACGGCAGACTGTTGTGCATGCTGAATCGCAATCAGCCCAATGCCACGCAGCCGACACCACGACCGCCCAGCTACAATCTGCGGATGCTGGAACGCGGGCGAGCTTTTGCCTATTTCATCTGGCCGAATATCAATCCGTGGGATCGCCCGGAATCGGTTGAAGAGGCCGTGATTCCTCCGGGACAGGCACAGCAACTGGCTGAGACTGATCGCGAGTTGCGGACGGCGCGGACGGCAGTGAAAGAAGCGCGCCGCCAGCACCTCGGAATCTTCGATGCCATGCGTCCTCTGCTGCTGGAACCGTTCGAACTGCGAAATCTGTCACGGCGTGTGGGAGCATCACGTTACCTGATTGACCTGACGTCCACCTCCGACTCCCTGATTCATCCACTGGAATACAACTCGGTCCCATTTTCCGAGGATCGGCTCTGGATCCCCGGGGCGTATGTGCCGCTGTTTGAAAAGGCCGGTTGGAAGGTGCCAGCAGCGCCGGGCTGAAAGCTGCGAGCGGCGGGGGCAAGCGGCGGGGCAGCAGACACGGAAACAGTGGGTTATGGACACTCAGACAAGTTGCGAAAAAGGGAACTCCGACGACATTGTTCGCACGTTTCGCCGACTGGCCGATCGGGCTCAGAACTGGCGCCCGGACATTGGTTTGATCCTTGGGTCCGGCCTTGGCGGTGCCGCGGATCAGCTTGTTCAGGGCCGTGGGACCGTCATCCGGATGGCGGAACTGCCGGGACTTGCGACACCTCGGGTCGCCGGTCACGAGGGGCGATTTCTGGTGGGTGGCGGTGAGCACGGGGGCGTGTTGATTCAGCAGGGGCGGATTCATACGTATGAGGGACATACGATGGAAGACGTCACTGCGAGTGTGCGACTGATGGCGGGTCTGGGGATTCGCACGTTGATCCTGACCAATGCGGCTGGGGGAATTCGTGAAGACTTTCAGGCCGGCGATTTCATGCTGATCCGGGATCACGTGCGTTTGCCGATTCTCGGCACGCCGGCGTTGCGAGACCTGCCTGGTGTGGAGCGAATGCCACCTGCGGCGCGCGTTGCGGGGGGACCACAGGGTGTGTGGGATGCTGAGCTGCGACGTCTCGCGCGAACGTTGCCAACTTCTCTGCGGATTCATGAAGGCACCTACGCCATGATGCCGGGCCCCGCATATGAGACACCGGCCGAGGTGCGCATGTTGCGAACGCTGGGCGCCAGTGCTGTGGGGATGAGTACCGTTCCGGAAGCCATGCTGGCGTGGACACATGGCATGCGCGTCCTCGGTGTGTCGTGCATCACGAACATTGCCGCGGGGCTGCAGCGGCAGACGCTGAGTCATGCGGAAGTCACGGCAACGGCAGCCGCCGTGGGCGACGACTTCTGCACGTGGCTGGCCTTGTTGCTGCAGCGATTGACTGCGTGACATGGGGAACGCGGAAAGCGTGGCATTGGGAATAGCAAGCCAGCCGTTGCGGCGGCTCGACAATGGCTCAGCCATGAATTCACAGCCTGCGAAAGGCGTCTGCAGGACACCGGGCTGTCATTCAAATGCAGGCCCTGAAACAAAACGAGCCGGACTGCCAACGCAGACCGGCTCGGAGTCTTCAGCGGGACGAGTGACTGTCAGCTGATTTTCATGGCAGCGGCCAGAATCTGTGACGTCGTCGGTCGCATGATGCGTGGATCGACCATTTCGCCCTTCTGCAGCGTATTACGAATGTCCTTGCCGCTGATGGACCATGGTTTTTCGTCTTTGTGACGTTCCATCAGATCAACGCGGCCCACGGATTCGTAGTAGGCAGCGAACCCGACATTCACGGTGCGAATTTTCAGATCACCACCGAGCTTGCCAAAGATCTGCTGGGCATCGAAGTCGCCCCAGATGGCTTCGCCGTTATGATACGGGGCATCGGCATGTTTCCGGCCGATGATCAGATGGGTGTAACCCATGTTCTGTCGGTAGATGCCGTGCATGACAGCTTCTTTGGGACCACCGTAGAACATTTTGATATCGAGCCCCAGCAGAACAACGCGATCAGGAACGGACTCATTGCGTGGCCCCCAGAGGGACTGGTCGCTGTCGCCATCGCCCAGAGCGCGATCGCTGATGAGTTTTTCGTAGGTCTGCATGCGGATTTCCGCATTCACGTCATCCCCTTTTACCTCACCAATCAGCGGGTTCAGGCAGGCACCGGCATTGAAACCTTCGCGGAGAAGGGTTTCGAGGCCGTAGACGAGTGCGTATTCGTGTGCACGGTGCAGCGGATTGCGGGTCTGGAAAGCGACCACGGCGTTCCAGCCACGTGACGCCAGCATTTTGCGAACTTCCCGGGGCGTCAGAACGTACTGTCCGAACGCCGGGTTTCGTGGCTGCGGGAGCACACGGATTTCGCCGCCGATGAGGTGCGACTTATCCGCTTCACCCTTGATCACCATGTCAGCACCGGGGTGATCGAGTCGGTCAGTGAGGTACACAGACCGCAGGTACTTCAGCTTGGGCCACGCGTACACGTCGTTGATTTCCAGCGTGGCAACGATGTCGCCGCTGGGCGCCGTCAGGGCCACCTTCTGGCCGGCCTTCAGGGTTTTGGCGAGATCGGCTGTGACGGGGAAAGCGAGTGGAATGGTCCATGCGTACTTCTGGCCATTGCTGACCACATAGCACTCATCCAGAACCTGATGATACACGGTGGAATTCATCGGACCGGTCAGCGGGCTGAGGGTTCCGTCGCCGAATCGGTAGACGGTCGACAGGTCAGCGGCGGAGACAGGAACCTGAGCAAGCGTGCGGGCCTCGGCCAGAAATCCATCGATTTCCGCCGCAGGCACAGTCCTGCAGATGGGTTCGCTTAAACCACCATGGGGAGCAATCAAATCGGCCATTTCAAATCTTCCTGGAGGCATCCATGAACAAGGGGAACAGTGAGGAACAAAGGGAACAGTGAGTCCGTGGGGAATCAACGCTGAGGCACGCCGGCATGACGAGGTCTGGATTGACCGCGGCTCTGCCCGCCATCGAGGTCTGCGCACCTTCGCCAAACGACGACTGCAATCACTCGGACGCCGAGGTGCTCGGCGAACATCACGGGAACCGGCGACATCCTCGGTTGAAACCTTCGATGCGGGACCGTAGAGGAACAGGGCAAGGGAGTCAAGAAGTAGTCTGTTGCAATATTGCTGGCCGACGCCGGTGCGACTCTGGCTGGAATCCAGCGACCGACCCCTGGCTGGCCGGCGCGAGCGTGAACCGGGGTCGTGGTAATGTCGGGGGAACCTTGCTGCGGAGGATCGGGCGAAGCAGGCAAAAGGTAATGAACGCCCGGAAGAGGCCGAATTTGCGCGAGAATCCGGAGATACGGATGGTGCGGTGGCATGCTCGTGGGTGGAAAATCCGGAAAGCCGGAATTTGCATTCAGAACTTGCGGAAAACGGCCGGGACGGAAGTCGGCCCCGTGTTTTTCTCCGGGAATCCTGTCGAAGGAGGACGAGATTGGGATCACTCCAAACTGTGGGGCGTTCAGAAAAGGGGTCAGGAACCAATAGCCAAATGGCCCGGAAGGTGCTTCGCACTATTGGTTCCTGACCCCTTTTCTGGACGCTAAGCCACGTTTATCTGGAATTTTCAACCCGGGATTGCAGCTTTTGCATTTTTCAACGAAAATACAGAATTTGGTTGATTTTCCTGAAAATGGCGTGATTTGACGTCTGGTTTCCGTCCATGCTGTTGGATCCCGTGGCTTCGCGCGTCTTACTTCGCCTATCAATCTGCTGTCGAGAATCCCTGTGAGTGTCCTGCTGTCACAGGGAATGCAAGTGAAATCTGAAGTACCTGGGACACGGTTACCGTGCTCCGTTCTTTTTTGAATTTTTCAGGGTTGACGCAATGCTGATTTCTGCCTGGTTGACTGCCGTTCGCAATCGATTGAGCCAGACCCGGACACCGCTGAAACGACGAAACAACGTCAGGACCCAGGTAAAGCTGGAAGAAACGCTTGAGACCCGTGCCCTGTTGGCGGCCCCCACGCTGGTGGCAGTGCGGCCGAACATCGGTGCGTTCCTTGAGAACGGTGAAACCCGCAATGTGGCACCGAAAGAACTGACTCTGCAGTTCAACCCCGGACAGCAGATCGACTCCTCCAACAACCGGCTGTTCAACAACTCGCCGATTGTGGTGACTCGTTCCGGGAGGGATGGGTCCTTCACAGATGGCAATGAAGTTCCGGTGACGCTGGGATACGTCGGGCTGGGAGCGACCTCGGAAGACGTGGTGCTGCGTTTTGCCGAAAATCTGCCGGACGACTATTACCGAATCACCATCAAGGGCAGCGGCACAAACCCACTGCAGAACACCGCGCGGGAAGTATTCCGTAGCGGAACCACGGATCCCGATGGCTACTTCTACTTCCGCCTGAACCTCGGGGCTCAGATTCGGACGATTGTTCCGCAGCCAATTCAGCGTCAGGCTGACGGGACGTTGCGTCAGTCACGTGATCAGATCGTGGTTTACTTCAATGAAGACACGCTGGACACCGCGACGGCTCAGAACCCGAATTTCTACCGGCTGCTGTTCACAAAGGGTTCGACGGAGAACTCCGATGATGTGCTGCACCTGCCCACGTCAGTGGTCTATGACGCCGCCAGAAACACCTCCACGCTGACATTTGCTCAGGAAATTGATCAGCTGTCAGGCCCGGGGACTTATCGCCTGAGAATTGGTACGGACGAGGCCATTCCGCTGCCCCCGGTTTTGACCCCGTTTTCCGAAACATTTTCCAGCAGCTTCGGCACCACAGGAGCGGCTCAGGCCACGGTGTCCATCGAGCCCGTGGTTTCCATTGACGGCAATCCAATTACGCTCGCATTCCGTAAAGCGGCACTTGGTGGTGCCGGCATGCCGAGTATTTCGGTAGCAGGCCGCGTGATCACTGTCACCTTGAACACTGATGGTGGAACGACGGCAGCCCAGCTGAGCTGGGCGATGAATCTGAACTCCGCAGCCTCGAAGCTGGTGAAGACCTCGATCACCGGCAACCCGAACACCAACCTGACACTGACTGCGTCGGACATTGACTTCATATTTTCTGATCCGGGTTCGTCCTTTGGCAATAGTGTGAGTCTGGGGACGCTGACGGCGCAGAGTCAGATTATCAGCGGACAGATTTTGTCCCGTGCCTATCCCTTCGATTTCCCGGGAAACAGCGATGAGCCGGGGCATCGCGACATCGATGTGCCGCGTGAAGATCATCTGGAACAGGCTCTGGATCAGAATCCCCAGATTTCCACGTTCTATTACAACTTTCAGCGCAACTACGGCTTCAGTGCTCAGGGAACGGCGCTTTCCAACCTGATCACCGAAAATCAGAAACAGCGGACTCGTGAGATCTTCGAACTGTACTCGCGGAACATGGGCGTGCAGTTTGTAGAGACGGCGAATCAGGGATTCACGATTGTTACAGGGGACCTGCGCGCGATTGACCCCGCGATCATCACCGGGGCTGGTGGTGTCATTGGGTACTCCAGCCGCCCGCTGAATCTTGCGATCATGGACAACGCGGAAACCTGGGACGACTCCTACGGCGGTTCATGGTTCTCCACTGCAATGCACGAGATCGGGCATCTGCTGGGGCTGGGACATGCTTACGATCAGCCGCAGATGACGGTCATGGCGGGCTTCGAAGGCCCCACAGTGCAAACGACAACGGCAGAACCGGACTTTCCGGGCGATGTGGATGTGATTCACGGTCAGGCGCTTTATCGACCGGAAAGCCGTGACATCGACCTCTATCGCTTTGTACTACCGGGCGCGGGACAGTTGACCGCCGAAACGGTTGCCGAGCGCATGAGTGACTCCAGCCTGCTGGACACCGTCGTGCGTTTGTACCGCGAAAACGCCGATGGAACACGCGACCTGATCTCGCAGAACGATGACTACTTCAGTGAAGACTCGCTGATTTCCCTTGAGTTAACCGCGGGCACCTACTACCTCGGCGTCAGCGCCAGTGGGAATGATGCCTACGACCCGACGATCAATGACAACGGGATGAACGGGACGACGCAGGGCAAGTATGATCTGCGTTTGACATTCCGTCCGAATGCGGGAGCGTCAATTCTCGATTCGGCTGTGAATCAGCCATCGCAGCGATTTGACGGTGACCATGACGGCCGAGAAGGCGGCGTCTTCAACTTCTGGTTCCGGGCGGTCGGTGCCGGTAACCTGCATGTCGTTGACAAAGCAGCCAAAGCCGGTGGTAACATCACGAATCTGTATACGACCATTCAGGCCGCATTTGCAGCGGCTCAGGCCGGCGATGTCGTGCGAATTGTCGGCAACGGCGGGACCGATGGTCTGGTTTCGACCAAAGGGGATAATGTGCCGTTCCAGATCGGTCTGGATGATTCCGGATTTGAACTGGCCGACGGCGGCAGCATGGACATCCCGAAAGATGTCATGGTGATGATCGATGCCGGCGCCATTCTGAAATTCCAGGACTCTCTGATTGGTGCTGGAAGTTCATCGCTGACGGTTGACCGGGGCGGTGCGTCGCTGCAGGTGCTGGGGACGCCATTCCAGGATGTCACGATGACATCGTGGCGTGACGAAACAATTGGTGGCGATACGACACCAATTCCGACGACTCCTAAAGCGGGCAACTGGGGCGGTATCGTGTTCCGCCGCGATGTGGACAACGACGAAGGCCGGATCAACTACGAGCGTTCCGGCATTTTCATGGACTACGTGGCCTACTCGTCGATGTCCTACGGCGGGGGCAAACTGGAAGTCGACTCTGTCGATCAGATTGTCAGCCCGATTACGCTGATGGAAGCACGACCAGGGATTTACAACAACCTGATCACACTCAGCGAAGACTCAGCGATCTCCGCTGACCCGGACAGCTTTGAAGAGACTACGTTTTCTGCGCCGGCCTTCCAGAACGTCGCATTCACTCCGGATTACAGCCGCGTTGGACCGGACATTTTCGGCAATCGTCTGGTCAACAACTCCAATAACGGCCTGTTCATTCGTATTCAGACGGCGCCCGGAGCCCCGACAAAGCAGATGACGGTCACAGGTCGATTTGACGACCGTGACATTGTGCACATTATTTCCGAGAACCTGACGGTTCAGGGCACTCCAGGCGGCCCGTTCCTCGAAGTGAACGCTCCTCCTGTGATTCTGGTCACACTGACGCCGTCCGCCACAGGCGGCACGTTAGCGGCCGGGACCTACAACTATCGCCTTGTGTATGTGGATGCAGCGGGCAATCAGAGTCCAGCATCGCTGGTCACTCGTTCCACGACGCTGGCTACCAGCGGTGGCTCGATCACCCTTGGAAATCTTCCCCCGGCAGTGGCTCCTTACACGTCTCGTCGCCTGTACCGATCTGAAGACTCCGGTGGCGGTAACTACACGTTGATTGCCACGTTGAATTCATCCTCCACCAGCTATGTGGACAACGGAACCACTCTGACGGGCATTCTTGACACGACGCTGATTGGCCGAAATCGTGCTCGCCTGGATGCCAGCCTGGTCATTGATCAGGACCTGATTATCAAGCTGGAAGGTGCCCGGATTGAAGTCGGTATCGGGGCCCAGTTGATCGCGGAGGCAGTGTCCGGACGTGAGATCATCGTCACGTCCCGCCTCGATGATCGGTATGGTGTCGGTGGCACGTTTGATACGAACAATGACGATCGCCTCGGTGTGAATGAGATTTCTCCGAACAGAACGTCAGGGAACGGCTTGTGGGGCGGTATCTATCTTGCACCCGGAGCTACGGGTAGCATCGATTACGCTCTGGTGACTTTTGGTGGAAATGTGATTCCCATCGACGGCAACTTCGCCGGCTTCAACGTCGTGGAAGCCCATCAGGCGGAGCTGCGCATCAGCAACAGCGTCTTTGAAGAGAATCGGGACGGTACCGGTGGCACCGCACCAGCATCACGTTACGGTCGCACAGCGAACGCCTCGGGAACCATCTTCGCACGAGGGGCTCAGCCTGTTCTGATCAATAACATTTTCCGTGACAACTCGGGGCCCGTACTTTCGATCAACGCCAACTCAATGACGACCGCGTTCCAGGGAGATTACGGTCGTTCCACAGGTCTGAATCAGGCATTCGCCGGCTACAGCTCCAATCAGGGACCACTGATTGTCCGCAACCTGCTGGGCCGCAATGCGGTGAACGGCATTGTTGTCCGTGGCGAAACGCTGACAACTCAAACTGTCTGGGACGACACAGACATCGCTCACGTTGTGCTGAACGAAGTCGTGATTCCCAACTTCCATACATTTGGCGGTCTGCGTCTGAACAGTTCGCCTGACGCCAGCCTCGTCGTGAAGCTTTCCGGAGCGAACGCGGGGTTCACAGCGGGCGGCAAGCCGCTGGACATTGACGATCGAATTGGTGGCATTCTGCAGGTCGTTGGTCAGCCGTATTTCCCGGTCATTCTGACGGCTCTGGCAGACGACTCCGTCGGGGCCGGTTTCGGATTGGACGGCCTGCCAATGAAGGACACCAATGCGAATGGTGCCAGCACGGGAACACCGGGAACATGGCGCAGTGTCCGTATTTCTCAGTACGCCCACGACCGCAACGTTGAAGTCTATAACGAGCGTGAAACGGTCAGCGAGACTGCACCGGGGACCAATGCCACAGCTCGTATGGCCGAGTTTCTGGGTGAACTGGGACGACAGAATTTCATCGTCCTGAATCAGGACGGAACCACCACCACTCAGAATTCCGGTGACGAAAATCTGCGGCTCGGCTTTGAAGTTCACGGGACCATCAACGCGCCGGGTGACGTGGACGTTTACAGCTTCTCCGGCACAGCCGGCAGTGAAGTCTGGATTGATGTGGATCGAACGACGCATTCCCTCGACACGGTCGTGGAACTGATCACGTCAACCGGAACGATTCTGGCCCTGTCCGACAGCACACTGGACGAAACGTCAAATCCGTCCCTGCTGTACAAATCCAGTTCTCTGGTGCAGGCAGCGACGCTGAATAAGTCACAGTACATCAGCGACGATCTGTACGGCACCAATCAGAAAGATGCAGGGTTCCGCGTTGTGCTGCCGGGTACCGTTGGCACCACGGGCACCTACCAGGTACGAGTGCGGTCCAGCAATATTGATTCCCTGAATCCGTCTGCGAACCGCGCAGATCTGACCAATGCCTCGAAGGTCTTCAACGGCCTGACATCCGGTAGTTACCAGTTGCAGATTCGTCTGCAGGAAACCGATGAACTGCCGGGCACGACAGTTCGCTATGCAGACATTCGCTTTGCAACCAATGGGATCGAGGTCTTCGGGCAACCTGTGCATTCCCCGCTGAGCGGTGAATATGCGGAAAGCACCTTCCCGAACGATACCGCTCTGGCCAGCGGCAATCAGGACGTAGGCAACCTGCTGAATACGGATCGAGCGACGGTCGCCATTGCCGGACGCATCTCAGCGCCGACAGATGTCGACTTCTATCGCTTCAGTGTGACCTATGACGATATTCAGCAGATTCCGGGACACACAAATCCGGATCGGTTTGCGTCGGTGACCTTTGATGTGGATTACGCAGACGGAATGTCCCGGGCGAACCTGCAGGCCCACGTGTTCAACGCACGTACCAATGAATTGATCCTGACAGCGCGAGATTCCAACATTTCCGAAGATCAGTCGGGTCCGCTGGAAGGAGCGGACATGGACAATCTGAGCCGTGGAAGTGTCGGGCAGCTGGATCCATTCATTGGACCGTTCGAACTTCCTGAGGGTGATTATTACCTGGTGGTTGCACCTCATTCGATGATTCCGTCAGTTCTGAATCAGACGATGGTCGCAAACCCGGTCAGCACGGAGGTGCGACTCGAACCCGTCCCGGCGGTACGACGCATTTTCGACGAGCACTTTGGTGCCGGGGGGAACTCTGTCGCTCCTGTGTACGAGTTTGCTGACGGCGAGCAGGGCCAGAACTCGATCAATTATCACCTTGGAGACGTTCCTCTGTTCGTCAGCGACGGTCGAAACGTCTACATCTTCAATTCTTTCACCGGTACCCGCGTCAATGTGGTTGGCGACACCGGTGTGCCGCATTCTGAAATCATGATGCGGCAGGACGGCGAGTTGTACGGCTGGCGAGCCACGGGTGGTACGGACGCATCCGACAGCACGTACTTCCAGATCAATACCGGTACTGCTGCTCGTACGGATATCGGCGGCGAGGGCATCACGACGTTTCAGGACACGGATACGGGCGGTGGAATCTCTGTCGGAAACTCAAATGCCGGAATGATCGTTACGGCGTTCACCTACGCCATTCCGGATCCGGATGGCGGCCTTCTCGTCGCCACTCGAGGCGATGGGTTGTATCGACGCAATCTGATTTACCAGTTCAACGTTCGAAGCGGCGGTGCGGTCGCCTCCAACGGTGTACGTTCCGGCGATGCACGCGTCACAAACAATAACGTACCGGGGTTTGGTAATCTGTCGGGAACAGACATTGTGGAATTGGGCGCCTTCCCAACCACAGTGACGGGTACCGTTCAGGGTGTCGCCTTCCGTGGCACCTCGCTTTACGCAGTCACAAATACCGGTTTGCTTGTACAACTGAATCTGGGTACGGGGCTGGTGACCAACCTGGCGACCATCAGGACTCCGGGGGGGGCAGTCGCGCCCCTGACTGGTTTGACATTTGGGCCGGACGAAGTAGAGGATGGCGCTTACGCGACGACCCTGTTCGCTTCAGACTCGATTGGAAATATCTACGCTCTGGCCACAGGTCCGAATATTCTTGACCCGGCGGCGAATTTTGGCGACTCGGTCCCATTCTTTGTGGACGGCCAGTCCGTCCTCGAAACCGGATTGGCGGCTGCGGCTCTGACTTTCGGCACGCTTGAGCAAAACCTGTGGGCCCTGACCGGAAACCGCTCAACACAGGCGGGACATGGTATTCTCGCTGCACAGGATGGAACGCGACTGGAGTCTCCGGGCGGGGCCAGTCTGTACTTCGGCAATCAGGCGGGTGGAATTCTGGCAGGCAACAAGAACGATTTTGGTGCCCTCGGAACTCTCAACAATTACAACTTCCCGGGTGGAGCTCACGGAACGTATCTCAGCAATCCGTTCAGCCTCGAAGGCTACTCTGCCGGTGATAAGCCGACGCTGTATTTTAATTACCTGCTGCAGACCGACAGTCTGGATTACCTGCCTGGTGTGCGATCCATGTCGGACGCCATGCGAGTCTACGTGGGTGATGGAACGAACTGGGTCCTCGCGGCCACCAATGATTCCTACCGTGGTCCAATGACCGGGGACGATGAGCAGGATCTGGGACCGGCCGGAGTGACGACATTCCCAACCGCTCAGCTGTCACCAGACGTAGTTGAACTGTTTGACGAGTCAGCGACACCGACATGGCGTCAGGCGCGCGTGGATCTGAGCAATTTCGCAGGACGCTCGGATCTGCGTCTGCGGTTTGAATTCGATACCAGCGGTTCTGTGAATGTTGGCGACATCACCACCGTCGGCGAAGAAATGTACGCTCGTGAAGGCCATAAACTGCGCGATGGGCAGAGCTACATCCTTGAAGGTGTGAATCAGTTTGAACTTGATATGGGGTTCACCCTTGTTGCTCCGTCATTCAACCAGATTGCCGAAGGCGAAACCTTCACAATCGGGGCCTTCGGATCAACCATGAGGCTCGAATTCGATAAGGCTGGAAACGGGGTGACGGCAGGCAATATTGCAGTCACCATCAACAGTTCCATGAGTGCAAACGAGATCGCGCGGGCGATGGAGAACGCGATTGACGCTGA
>JBDKIW010000501.1:0-6132 GCA_039796955.1 Planctomycetota bacterium | reverse complement strand
GCGTCTGTCGCCGACTGCGAAGTTTCTACCGCACACCCCATCTGACCCAGCAGATCATGAGCATCCTCGCGGGCCAGCGTGTCCTGATCCACCACCAGCACCCGCTTGCCACTCAATGCCTGCCGCGGCGGACGCTGGACCACCGACGAACTAAACGTCGGAACCACGTCCGAAGCCATCACCGTTCCCACGTCCGCACGAATCTGTCGCGTTCGGTCAGCAATCAGGTGCAGGCGCTCACAGACGTCCGGGTCATGCCCGATGTATCGCTCCAGAATCCATGTCACCGATTTCAGAATCTCGTCGGAGGGCACCGCAACTTCCCGACGCAATCGATCCGTGTTCTCTGTCGTGGCCGTAGCTTTCTCTGCTTCCAGTAACTGCAACTGGTTCAATGACCCGGCAACGACGCGTCCAAACAGGACCAGAAAATCGAGGTCGCGCTGGTCAAAGGCCAGTGTCCCCGGACTTTCCACGTTGAAGGTGCCCAGCACCGCGTCCCGAATCATCAGCGGGACTGTCAGGGAACTGCGAGCATCCGCGGCGCCGGACAGATACAACCGGTCGTTCTTGGTGTCCGCACACAGATAGGTGCGTTTGCTGAAGGCCACAAACCCGGTCACACCATTGCCCGATTCGGCCGCGTACAAGCGACGACTCGCAGCCTCCGGAGCCATCCCGAATTCCAGCAGCGGAACCAGTTCCTGCGTCTCCGTGTTCAACAGCCGAATCTCAAACTTGTCGTACCCCAGCACTTCCTGAGTCAACAGCAGGATCTGGTCTTTCAGCAGGGCGATACGCTCTTCCGGAGTCATATGCGTCACATCGTCAGGTGACAGATTTCCCAGCTCCAGCCCCGCTCGGTATATCGCATCCTGCTTCTGCTTTTCCATAACCTGCGCTGTGACATCACGCACCGTCAGAATCACGGCCGAATGATTACCGTCCCCAAGATCAATTGGAGTCTTCGCCAGTCGCAGGGCCAGCACGCTGCGGTCTTCACGCCGTACTGAGATCGAAGCTGCTTCACCAGCCCCCGTCGGTAACGCCACTCGGGAAATGTCCGTCCCATCTCCCGGTGCAATCACGTCCTGCAGACTGCGTCCCGTCAGCACCTCCGACACATCGGCTTTGATGATCTGTCGAAAGGTCTGATTGTGCCAGAGAATCGTCAGTGACTCATCCAGCAATACCACACCATCCGGTAAGGCGTGAAAAACTCCCAGGGCACCAATCTGAACGTCCGAAATCTGCTGCGGCTCTGAACCATCCACAAACACATAGTCGGCCACACAGTCAGGCATGTGCACCTCACTGGCCCGAACTACATCCAGTTCATCCTTAGCCAGTTGCATCACATGAGGCAGTGTGGTCGTTGCATGGCCGAACACCAGCAGACGTTTTCTATTGGTGGTCATATCAAATCCTTAAGCCCCGATTGGTCCACGTCTCAGTATCCCCGGATTTCCCCGACCCGTACACAATCGCAGGCGTCCGCAGATTCCGTCTACTACGGATTCTGCCTGGGGAAGCACAGAATGGCAAGAACGTTTCCATCGAAGGTGCAGGTTCGGGGTTTTCCACTGGAATTGGGAATCCCGCCGTGGCTCCGGTTGTCGGCACGTTTCCCCCGAGCTCAACAGGACAGCCATTGCCGCGATAAACCAGCCTTTCTGGCAATTTTCGACACATTTGCCGGCGATTTCGCCTTCCGTGCTCCCGCTTCAGGTGAAACCCTCGCCCCGGACAAACCCGCCACACGCACGCTGTGCAACGTCCTGTCGGCTCGGGCAGCCGGCCGCCAGGTCCACCGTCCCGAACAACGCCTGGTCAGCCAGCAAGAATCTGTCGACCCGTCCTGCGGATCGCGTCAGTCAGTTCTGCAAGGTCCTGCGTGGTGGTCAGCGGATTCATCACCGTGGTTCGCAGAGCCGCAAGTCCGTCCAGCGTCGTCTGCACAATGTAGAATTCTCCGGATCGGATCAGCCGTGTTCGCACCTCTCGCTGGAAGGCGTTCTGACGCTCCAACGGCCATTCGTCCACGTCCTGTGGCACATGACGAAACGCCAGAATATTACACTCCGGTTCATGCAGTGTCTGAAAATCCGATTCCGCCTGCAGCAGCTGATACAGTTGCTGAGTCCGCTGCAGGGTGTGGTCCACCAGCTGCTCAAACAGTTCCTCCCCGAACAGACACCACAGGCCCCAAAGCCCCGAGCCCGTCGCTCGCTTCGTACACTCCACCGTTCTCATGCCGCTGTCAATATCCGCCATCCCCGGGGCTGAGGGATCAAACAGGTACGGCGCGTCCTGCTGGAATGTTGCAAAGCGATGCGCCCGGTTTCGGTACAGGACCGCGGTGCAGAGCGCCGGGACAAACAGCATCTTGTGCGCATCCCACACCAGACTGTCGGCCTGCTCAATCCCCGCCAGTCGGTGCCTGTGCGTCCCGCTGAACAACAACGACCCGCCATGCGCGGCGTCTACATGCATCCAGACCTCATGGCGACGACACACCTCAGCAATCGACTGCAGATCATCAAATGCACCCGTGGGCGTGGAGCCGGCACAGGCCGATACCGCCATGACCGTTCGGCCGGCACTCCGCAATTCCACCAGCGCATCATCCAGCGCGTCCACATCCATCCGCCGCCGCGCATCCAGCGGAATCCGACTGACGTTCTGCGCTCCCAGCCCCAGCAGCCCGGCTGTCCGCGTCACACAGTAATGCACGTCCGCATTCGTCACCAGTGTCACTCCGGGGGGAACTCCCTGCTGCCACGAATCCGCCACCGACACATTCCGAGCCGTCAGCAGAGCCGTCAGGTTCGCCAGCGATCCGCCATGTGTCAGCAAACCAGTCCCGGTCTCGGCATCCCAACCCACTTTTCGACTCAATTCCCCCAGCAGCGCATATTCCACCGCTGTCGCCCAGGGACCCATTTCATAAATGGCCATCACCTGATTCGTGACACCACTCACCGCATCAAACAATCCCGCCAGCGGAATGGATGCCGGAACCTGATGCCCGATGTAATGCGGATGATGCAGATTCTGTCCGGACGTCAGCATCCGGCTGAACAGATCACGAACACGATCCGCTCGACTCATGCCGGCTTCAAGCCCCGAGTCCCGCATCGCAGCGGAGGCCGCAGCAATCAACGTCTCCGGCTTGGCCCAGTTCAATACCCGCGTCCCACCCGCCTGCACCTGCTGCAGATGCGACGTCAACAGACTAACCCAATGCTGAGCTGCCTCGGCAAACAACTCCGTCGAATAAGCCTGCCGTATGAGGCTGTCATCATTGTCCGACATGGGCCAGCGCCTTCGCAAATCACAAAAGGGGACATTCTACTTTAGGCCGTTCCACCAGACTTTCACCACCCAAAACCCACGCTCCCGGCATTGTTCACCCGTCGCATGTCTTTCGTGGCACAACCTTCGGTTCGTCTCATTTCACCCCGACGATCTTCCCTCGGTCACCGTGGCATTCTATCCACCAGCATTCCCGAAGCACATAGCCAGCCCCCGATCGCTCGTCACCCTCAGCCCCTCAATCCACTCCTCACTGCGACCCCGCCCCAACCGAACCCGGCCGCCTCATCGCTGTCGCCAGCGGACACGACTCCGGTCGATCCTCCCCACTCCGATACGACTGCAGCAACGCCCGCGAAACAGCCGCCAGCATCCGACGAACTTCCCGACGCTCCCCGGCTATCCTCGGAATAACCATCGTGTCATACGCCGTTGTCTGATGTCGCAGCCACGCAATTACCGCCGCCTCCGCCCGCTGTTCCACCGGTATTCGCGCCGTCCGCGCCACCGTTCCACTGCCCACCGGAGTCGCATGCGCGGACACAGCCTCAGCCACTCGTTCCGCGAGTTCCGCATACCGCGGATGAAACGCCAGAAACTGCAGCACCGCCGTCGTGAAACTGCCCACATACTCGGACTGCACTTTCTCACGGCGCCGCGCGTCGGCAACCCGACGCTTCGCAAAACTCTCCGTCGCTCGCTCCGCCTGCAGGTCCGCCTGAATACGCTGGATCGTTTCTGCCGACGTCCAGATTCCCCGGTTGAAAACTTTCCGACCACGACGCTCCTGCACAATCCAGTGATCACCGGCCGCTTTAATGCGTCGAGTCAGTGCGGCGTCTCCCGGCGGCACAAACTGCCACTCTTTCGGAACAGGCCGGATCTGGCCATCCTGAGTCCTCACTGTCCGCTCAGCCGGTCCCGGCAAATACACGTGCTCCGTCATCCTCTCGCACACTCCCGGAAATGCAGAAATCCTCAGTCCCGCAGAACACCACTCACGGCTGTTTTCGTCAGCGACTGAGCCCGTGTTGCAGCGATGTTCACTGATTCCCCCCGCAAAACAAAAAAACGCCCGTTCTGCCGGATCGCAAAACGGACGTTTTCAATTCCGATACCGCTTTCAGATGCCCACATCAACTCAGGGGAAAAGCATCAGCAGAGCACCCGGCAGGCAAGCAGGCCCCGGAAGCCGAAGGAGCCTCCCAGTGGCTTCAGTCCGAACTTCGGAACTCAATCCACGGGACGGAATGTCTTCAAGCATCAGCAACTCAGCGAACTGTCACCGGCAGAGTTGCCGTTCCATTCTTTGAACTGGTCACCGTGACGGCCGTGATACGGTTTGGCAGGTTTCGCAGTCGGAAGGTGAACGTGCCCTGTCCAGGAGTCGTGGGCACCACAGTCGGCGCGACCGTCGCCAGCACAGCCCCGGTCGTCGCATCCTTCAGCGTGAGCACCGTGTCCACAGCCAGTGGCTGCACCAGTCCATCAACACGCAGTTCTCCCAGAGCGGCACCACGAGCACGTGCATCAGCACGACTGATCACCACCGTGTCCGCACCGGGATTCAGACCAAGGATCTCCGTTTCCATAGAACAGACATTCAGTACCCCCTGATGAACATACCCCAGGACTGCCACCAGCGTCCCATTCCCTCGAGCCAAATCCGCGAATGTCAAGGGCGTTCCCTGCAGACTCAGAATCTCTGAAGGGAATCGCTCGTCTGTGTTCATCCGACAGGTCATCCCGTTCACCGTAAAGGTTCGCGCTGTCGTATTCACGTTGCGCATCGTTCCAATCGCAACATTCTCGGCCAGCTCGATCGTCGCAGCAGTCAGCACATACGATTCTGTGGTTCCCGTCAACACCGCAATGCCTTCAGCTTTCAATGTCGCCCCGGCATACGGTGACGCCACTTCCAGTGGGCCCGACTGAAAGATCGAACGCACACGCCCTGGTGCCTGAGCATCCAGCAGACGTGTCAGAGTCGCTCCAGTGATGCCGGTAGTTCCCAGCAGGCTCAGGTCCGGAGGGACCGTACAGACCATGCCCGAGACCGTGATCGTTCGAGCTGTCGGATTGATCGCCGTAATCGGTCCCTCAACCGAAACCACATTCGTTGGTGTTGTCGCCTGAGCAAACACGGTCGCTCCGGACATCATTCCCTGCACCAGACATACCACACCCAATGCTGCGGTCCACAACGCTTTCATACATCTTTTCCCCTGCAAGTTTTCATCGGACTTCAATCGAAAAGTGCTGCAGAGCCTCGCGGTCCCATCTCGGCAGATGGCCCAGCGCCTGACTCGCCACAGCACGCCACGGGTCCGAAGGAAACGCAAGACGCATGCCACGCATGAGCGGCCACGCGGTGGGGAATTTTCTCAACATGTGCAGAATCGACAGGACCCGAAAACTGAGTTCCAGGCCCGTTTCCGAATCTCACCACGCCGTTACTCAGGAACATCAAATGTCGATTCACGGAATCACCCGGTCACCGCAATCGCAACGTGGTGGCGAAACCAGCCGCAGAACAACGGGCTTTCCGATACCTGGAGAAACTTTTTCCACTCCACTTCAAAACAGGATCCGTCCACATCTCTGTTGCTTTTGCACAGCCTTCGGAGACATCAACTGTTCAGCCACGGAAACAGGGCGCACCGATAGCCTGTTTCGTCTGATCATCCTGCTGCATTTTGGCAACGTGCTCTGAATCGCTCACCGCAGCCAACACAGCATCCCGGCACCACGGTCGCCTCAGCGTGCGTTCATCGGGTCCACATCAATGGCGAACTCCACCCCTTCCGGCAGTGACAG
>JBDKIW010000500.1:0-17230 GCA_039796955.1 Planctomycetota bacterium | reverse complement strand
GTCTGAGCTCTGATCGGCCATGCCCGGGAGTTCCAGAATGGCCGTTCCACCGATCTCGTACGATAACACGACCTGATTTCGGAAGTGGTACTGACCACGGAACCGCCCCCAGTTGCGGGGCAGCGGACCATAGCGGCGGCCGTCACGTCCCAGCACCCGCTGATCGTCCACGAGCATCCCCGTGTTCGGATCGGCCCAGCCCGGTCCATTGGGATTTGCCGCCGTGACAACCCCGGTGATGCGCGGATGAATCTGATGTTCGCCGTTGAACTGAATTCCCCGCCAGTCAACAAAATTCCGTTCGGGATCCTGTTTTTCCGGCGCACTCCATGCCGCCGCCATCCGCAGCGTGTCGGTATCAAAAATCATCCAGTGACGTCCCCGCGAGACGCCTCCAGCGCCGGCATCCAGTCGGATAGCGATGCCTTTCTGAGCGATATTCAGCGAGTCTCCGGGAATTTCCCAGGAATGCGTCAGCGATGGTCCATAGTCCATGGCACTCCACGGCTGAATAGTCCCTGGCGCAGGCCCTCGCGATGCGCCTTTTGGCAGACCGGCCAGATAAGACTCAGTGATCTCTGACCATTGAGTTGGATTGTGAGGTCGCAGGAATGTTTCACGGATGTAATGAATGACGTCATATTTCTGCGAAGGCACCATCCATGTTTGGGCCGCCATCAAACCGAATCCGTGTGTCAGCGTCTGGTACATCGTGAATGGGTCGCTGCCGCTTCGAAATCGACCCTCGGCAAATCGCAGCGATGTCGGCAGTGATCCAGGCTCGTCCTTCGTTCCGTGACAATTACGACAGACTCGCTGGTACAGCGCCTCTCCCCTTCGAAAAGACTCGTCATCAGCATTACGCAGGAATCCCGCATGGTCGATAGTCTTTTCGTACTCCGGAATCTGCACAGTCAGCAGTGACGGGGAAGGCTGCAGCTGCCTGGCTCGGTCCGGACCACCATCACGGATTTCCATCAGGTATCGGATCAGGTCCGCAAACTGCTGGCGGCTGCTGAGCTGATTGACCTGTCCAGCGGGCATCAGCGACACATCACTGGTTGTGATCTCCTCGATGTCCTGCATCGAAACTCGCAGCACTTCTCCCGGACGCTTCGGGTCCCTCAAAGTCACCTGCTCGTCCGTCTTCTCGGCCAGAAGTCCGATCAGCGTCGTTCCATCGCTCTTCAGCAGCACTGTCGTTTCATATCCCCGGCGAATCACTCTGGAGGGATCAAGTATTGATTCGACGAGGCCTGCGTCTGACATAGGCTCGGCCAGCGAGGCCAGATTTGGTCCGGGCAACATGGCGTTGCCGGCTGCCGTTGAATGGCAACCCGCGCACTGCATGCGTTGCTGATGGAACACAATGGCTCCACGGACCGCGTCTCCGGACTGTCGTGCTTCCTCGGCAAGCTGTGCAGCCGGCACCGATTTCAGCGTTGCCTCCAGCGTTTGTCCCATAACCCGGGAATCGGAGAATTGCGGAGTCAGCAGCAACAGTATGGCTGTGGCCAGCAAACAAGTTCGCATGAGTGACTCAATCCAGAGGTTTGCGATGACAGACTGAACAAAAGACATCAGGGGCGACCAGGCGGCCATGGCAGCATATGCCCCTCACCGCTATTGATCTTCACCACAAAATCTACTTTGGTTCCGCAGCGGGAACGGTCACCAGGTCCGAAGTCGGGTTTTCCGAAATCAGCAGGTTCCGAAAATGAAATTCCTGCGGCTGACCATTGCTGTGCAACTGCAATCCGATCGGGCTGGCCTGAAGCATGTCAGCCTGATCGGTGAAATCGAAGATCTCTCGCTGGTTCGCAGCGAATCGAATTCGCTCACCCACCACCAGAATCTCAATCTGATTCCACTCGCCCTTCTTTTCGATGTTGCCCCCTTCGCCACCTGGGACAACGCGATTGCGACGATGTGCATCCCAGATGCCCCAGTCATGACAGAACATCAGGAGCGGTCCACGAAACCCGAAACGGTTGTCACCGACATCGGTAAACTGTTCGCCAAGTGCAGCCACGGCGGAGTGCATTGTGGAATGCCGGTCACTCATGGTCTGCCGAACCTCAAGCAGTAAACGAAAGTTCCGGTACTTATCCTTCGTGAACAGATAGGTGCTGCTGGGGACGGCATCTTCGTTGGCACCGCGAATCATCCCGTCCTTCACTGACCATCGCGTGTCATCTCCCGACCATCCCGTCAGGTCACGGCCATTGAACAGCGATTTCACCGATTCTGATTTCGGCAGCAGTGACGCAACGGCTGGCGGTTCATTGAAATCCGTGTCCGCCGTCTGCAGTTGCAGCTCCCGGATCCAGATATTTCTGTACCGCACATCATGGCCTTCACACTGCAGTTTGATTCCTCCGGGCGTATCTGTGATTCCCTTGCCGCCATCATTGCCACCATCAATTCCGGAGTTTGGTCCGCCCCAAACCTGATTCACGTCGAAATTTCGGTGCACCTTCTGCCCGTTGAAATACATTGTCAGACGAGCCTTCTCAGTGCGTTTGCCGTCCTGAAAGCGAGCAGCCCGGTAGACAATGTCGTAGGCATTCCAGCTGCCACGGCCGTTGTAGGCGTAGTAAGGGGACTCGCTCTCGTTGATCACCGCTCCCATGCCATGCGATGTCGGATCGCCATCCAGCACCTGAATCTCATGCCGATTCTGCAGATAGACGCCGCTGTTCCCACCCGGGTTCATGATCAGGAATTCGACGTGCAGGCGAAAGTCACGATACTCGGCACGAGTCACCAGATCTGCTGCTCCGAAGCGACCTCCCGCCGCGGCGGGGTCATCCGTCATCACAACAGTCCCGCCGTCGACCGGATCGTCCACGATTTTCCATTTGACGGGCAGTGACGATTTGAAGCCGGGGCCCTGCCAATAGGTCCATTTCTGGTCCAGCATCTCCCGACTACCGTCCATCAGTAACTCTGCACCTTCGATCGGGCGGGCCCCCACGCCAACGTCAGCATAAACGGAGTGTTGATGCCCCGCGCAGAACGCGAGGGCAGTGGCCATGGTCAGCAGGCTTGAAAAACGCACGATCATTGGGCGGGGCTCCGGCAGGAAGTGGGAAATCGGAAATCGTGGTGCAGGCCCGATTCTGGTATTCCGATGGCAGGAGTTCAATCGATGCGTCCCCTCCGATCCCTGAATTGGCTGGAAACCGGATCGTCCGCCGCTGGACTGCTGGCAGATGGCACCCAGCCCGTCATTCGGAAAAATCGACAGAACCTGCAAGGGCACACACATCTGGTCAGGAGTCGACGTTACGTTAGCCGGGCGGAAAACGATGAATTTAACGACGTTTCCGAGCGAATTGGTGCGGGACAAAAAACGGTCAACCGTTGCGAAAATCTGCTGAGAACGGTGCGGCCGCTTTATGTCTGCTTGCGTCTGCCGTACAATCCCCGGAAGGGATGATCGGAAGTCGCCGACCGCAGGGGCCGCCCTGCGATAGGGGCCAGTACCGTGCCGCAGTCCGTCGAGAACGTTCAGCCCGGCGCCCGCTGAAATCGAAGCGCCTGACTGGCCACAGGATTTTTCAGATCGCCCGCCTGCTAACTTTTCAGAACAATCAGAAGCCGAAGACCTTCATGACCATTTCTCGCCCCGACATTCGTGAACTGCTGAATGAACGCATCCTTGTGATTGACGGCTCGATGGGTGCGCTCATTATGTCCGAAAACCCGGATGAGGCATTTTATCGCGGTGAGCGTCTGAAGAATCATCCGATTGATGTGAAGAACGCCACCGACCTGCTGGTTCTGACACAGCCACAGATGATCTCGGGGATTCACCAGCGGTACCTGGACGCAGGTGCTGACATCATCGAAACCGATACCTTCAATGCCAATCTGGTTTCGCTGGAAGAATTTCATCTGTCACATCTGACCTATGAAATCAATCGCACGGGCGCAGAACTGGCTCGCGCTGTTGCAGACAAGGAAACCGCCAGAAATACCCGCAAGCCGCGTTACGTGGCCGGAAGCATCGGCCCCACAAAAATCCAGCTGTCCATGAATGCGGACAAGCCGGGAACCCGTCCGTTTACCTTCGATCAGATGGTCGAATCGTATGCGGAGCAGGTGCGGGGGCTGATGGATGGCGGCTGCGATATTCTGTTGCCGGAAACCAGCTTCGACACGCTCAACATGAAGGCCTGCCTCTTCGCCATCCGCAAGGTCTTTGAACAGCTGGGACGCGAAGTGCCGGTCATGATTTCCGGCACTGTCTTCGCCGGCGGTGTGACTCTGCTGGGACAGTCGGTCGAAGCGTTCTACACATCGATCGAGCATTTTCCGGCCTTGAGCGTTGGTTTCAACTGTGCACTCGGGCCAAAGCAGATGAAACCGTATCTCGAGACATTGTCGGCGATGGCCACGACCTACGTCAGCTGCTATCCGAACGCCGGGATGCCTGACGGAATGGGAGGCTTTGACAGCAGTGCCGGCGAATTTGCCGGGATCCTGCACAACGCTGCAAAGTCCGGCCTTTTGAACATCGTGGGAGGCTGTTGCGGGACGACGCCGGAATACATTCGTCAGGTCACCGAAGCTGTGCAGGGACTTCCTGCGCGAAAAATTCCGGCTGGAAACGGCTGGTCCACCTACTCCGGGTTTGACTACCTCGCTCTGCGGCCGGAATCCACGTTTCTCAACGTCGGTGAACGCACTAATGTGACTGGTTCCCGCAAATTTGCCCGACTCATTCGTGAAGAGAAGTACGAAGAAGCCATCAGCATCGCGCGCGAACAGGTTGAGGGCGGCGCGAACATCATCGACGTCAATATGGATGAAGGTCTGCTCGACGGGCCTCGCTGCATGGAGAAATTCCTCTGGCTGATTCACGATGACAACATCAAAGTTCCCGTCATGATTGACAGTTCCGACTGGAACGTCATCGAAGCCGGTCTGAAATGCTGTCACGGCAAGAGTATCGTTAACAGTATCAGTCTGAAGGAAGGGGAAGAAAAGTTCCTGCAGCAGGCACGACTGATTCGCCGCTATGGGGCCGCTGCGATTGTGATGGCCTTTGATGAAACAGGACAGGCCACCGACTGCGAAAACAAAGTTCGCATCTGCAAACGCGCCTACCGCCTGCTGATCGACAAGGCGGAATTTGCACCGCAGGACATCATCTTTGATGCGAATATCCTGACGGTCGGTACCGGCATGGAAGAACATGCGAATTACGCCGTGGAATTCATCGACGCCGTGCGTCGCATCAAACAGGAATGCCCCGGAGCCAAAACATCCGGCGGCGTCAGTAATGTGTCTTTCTCGTTCCGCGGCAACGAAGTCGTCCGGGAAGCCATGAATGCCGCGTTCCTGTATCACGCGATTCAGGCCGGGCTCGACATGGGCATCGTGAATCCACAGCAGTTGGAAGTCTACGAGGAAATCGACAAAGAGCTGCTGGTTTACATCGAAGATGTGCTGCTGAATCGTCGTCCGGATGCGACAGAGCGACTGATTGAATTTGCCGAGAAGGTGAAAAGTCGCGCAGAGGGTGGCCGCAAAAAAACAGACGAATGGCGCGAAGGATCCGTGGAAGATCGTCTGAAGCACGCGCTACTGAAAGGCATCACCGACTTTATCGACCAGGACACCGAAGAAGCACGGCTGAAGTACGGGCGACCTCTGGACATCATTCAGGGCCCGCTGATGGACGGCATGAACGTCATCGGAGAACTCTTCGGTGCCGGCAAGATGTTCCTGCCACAGGTGGTGAAGTCTGCTCGCGTCATGAAGAAATCCGTCGCGTGGCTGGAACCCTTTATGGAGGCGGAAAAGGCCGCCAAAGCCGTTGGCCAGATGCAGCGGTTTGATTCCCGGGGACTGTTTTCCGGAAGTCGTGACGAAGCCGTGGCGCTCGCCGCTGCTGCCCAGGCTGCCCCCGGTGCAACCGCAACCGAAAGCCATCGCGGAACCTTCCTGATCGCCACAGTGAAAGGTGATGTTCACGATATCGGCAAGAATATCGTCGCTGTCGTGCTCCGCTGCAATAACTTCAAGGTGATCGATCTGGGGGTCATGGTGCCCTGCGAGACCATTCTTGAAGAAGCCCGAAAACACAACGCGGATATCATCGGTCTCAGCGGATTGATCACCCCGTCACTCGAGGAAATGATTACCGTCGCTCGCTCCATGAAAGAGCAGGAGTTTAAGATTCCACTGTTGATCGGAGGAGCCACCACCAGCGCGAAACATACGGCCGTCAAGATTGCGCCCGTGTATGACCAGCCCATTGTGCATGTCGGCGATGCCTCGCTCTCGGTCGGTGTCGTGGAGGCTCTGCTGGATCCCGACAGGCGGTCTGACTTCATCGCCCGCAATCTGCAGGCCCAGAATCAGCAGCGTGCCTCGTTTGAGCAGCGTCAGCAGCAGACCCTGGTTCCGTATGAAGTCGCGCTGGCGCGACGATTCAGTCCCGACTGGACGTCGTGGACTCCTCCCAAACCAGACTTCCTCGGACTGCGGGTCATCGAGAATCTGCCATTGTCTGAACTCGTCCCCTACATCGACTGGTCACCATTCTTCAGTTCGTGGCAACTGGCCGGAAAGTACCCACGAATTCTCGACGATGCCGTTGTCGGCGAAGAGGCAAGACGATTGTTTGCAGACGCCGGGAAAGAGCTGACGCAGATGATCGAAAACCCCTCTCTGTCTGCGAAAGCTGTTTATGGATTCTGGCCAGCCAACTCAGATGGTGATGATATCGTGCTCTGGACCGACGAAACCAGGAGTCAGGAACTGATGCGTTTCCCGATGCTCAGGCAGCAGTGGGAACGAGTCGGGCAGAAAGACTTCCGATCTCTTGCCGACTATGTCGCGCCGATCGGAATTCCCGATTACCTTGGAGCATTCGCCGTGACGGCCGGGCACGGTTGCGATCAGCTGGCAAAGTCGATTGAGGCGGAAGGTGATGACTACCGAGCCATCATGGTGAAAGCTCTGGCAGACCGGTGCGCCGAGGCCTTCGCGGAATTCCTGCATCGAAAAGCCCGTGAGGACTGGGGCTATGGCCGGCAGGAATCACTGACCAACGAGCAGCTGATCGACGAGGAGTATAAAGGCATTCGACCCGCGTTCGGATATCCCTCCTGCCCCGACCACCTGCCGAAGGGGGCACTCTGGAAACTGCTGGATGCCGAAAAGAATGTCGAGATGACGTTGACCTCCAGTTATGCCATGTGGCCGGCGGCGTCCGTGTGCGGGCTCTATTTCAGTCATCCGCAGTCACGTTATTTCAGTGTCGATCGCGTTACACGGGATCAGGTTGAAAACTACGCGGCGCGCATGCATCTGTCTGTCGCGGAGATGGAACGTTGGCTCGCTCCTAATCTCGGGTATTCGGTCTGAGCCTTCATGGGCGTTTTGGCATCGCTATCCCCCGTGGCAAAACTTGTGAATGTCGAAAAAGATTGCAGTCAGGCCGGAACAGGACACCTGAGATAACGGACACTTTGCATTCGATGCCGTGCAGGCTTGCTGCCTGATTCGTTGGTGGCCTGATGCGTTGGTGGCATCCGTTTCCGGCGTTGGCTGCTGAAGTTCTGGATGTCTGTGGTCTTAGTGTGGCTGGTTCACAAAGGCCGGGCTTTTGCAGGGTATGCCGGGGTGTTCGGGAGCAGCAACTTCCGGCAGCATGCTGAATTCACAATCGGGGCAGGAGTGGCATCATGTGTCTGGGAGTTCCGGGCAGGCTTCTGAAGTGGCTGGACCGCGATCCGATCTTTGGCCGCGCGCTGGTGGAATTTGGTGGTGTCCAGCGTGAGTGTCAGATGGCCTGTGTTCCGGAAGCAGAGCCAGGAGACTACGTGGTTGTACATGCCGGGCTGGCGATCTGTCGACTCAATGAAGCCGAGGCACAACAGACGCTCCGAGACCTCGAGCGATTTGGCGACCACTGAAGCTGCGATTTGAGCAGATTGTCGTACGTGACTGAGAATCCCCGCACTGAAAAGCAAATCATTGCCAGGAGTGTGCAGCCCTGCCCTGTTCATGCGGAGGAATTACTGCTGCAGTGCCGCCGCATCGTCGCGTTTCGCTCCGACGAAACGATCGCTCTGAATTTGATCCCGCGAATTCAGCAAGCAAGCATGCTTGCGCGTCTCTGAAATCAAGCAGAAACGTTCCTGATTTTCCATGGTGCTGTCGATTCATCATTCCAGCCGCTGCGTTAAGTTGCAGTCTGTGCAGGCTGGTATTTTGCCGGGGATTTCGAAAGAATCTCAAGGCCCCGAGCAACCCTGTCACGGCAAAGTTCAAGGCGGGAATAGGGGATTCAGCAGGCCATGGAAAACAAGGAACGCGCATGACTCCATTCAGGGCTGGCCAAAGACCGCGGCGAAGCTTTTTGACGCAGCTTTCAGGCAGTGCACTGGCAGCGATAGCTGCCGCCACAGGGGTTGCTGCATCCCCCCAGCCTCCGGAAGTGCGCAATCCGCGAGCCACGGACGGCGACGAGCGATTTCAACCCGACTGGGACGAAATGCTCACACTCACTGTTGGCCCTGATTCCGGAGATTTGATGGGGCGCACGGATCGCGTGCTGCAGGCGGCCGTCGATAGTGTGGCCAGGCTGGGGGGAGGAACGGTTCGGCTGCTTCCAGGGACCTGGCAGCTCCGGAATTCTGTCGTTCTTCCGTCCCGGACGCGACTGATCGGAAGCGGAGCGGACACCATTCTGACGCGACCAGCCTCGGTATCAACGATGCTGGCCGCGGATTCTGACTGGTACGATCAGGAGATAACGCTCAAAGAGAGTTCTGGTTTTCAACTTGGGGACGGTGTTGTTCTGAGAGCGACTAATCCGCATAACGGAGCGGCCACAGTAATCAAACGCACCCTCGTGGCTCGCAGCGGTCATCGATTTCGCCTGAACGATGGACTCCGGGAAAACCTCTGGCTGTCAGGGAAACCGACCTGCGAAAACCTCTATCCACTGCTTACGGGTGAAAACTCATCCGACGTCACGATTGAAGATCTGACACTGGATGGGAATCGTGAGCAGACTGGTCACCTTGACGGAAACTATGGGGGCTGCATCTTTCTGCAGGACTGCAACCGCTACTCCATCCGTCGCGTCACTGCGCGCAATAACAATGGTGATGGCATCAGTTTTCAGATCTGCCACGACGTCCTTGTTCAGGACTGTCACAGTCATGATCATGCGGACCTTGGTTTGCATCCGGGATCCGGATCTCAGCGCCCCCGAATTCTCGGGAATCGTCTTGAAAGAAACAGTCAGGGATTATTCTGGTGCTGGGGCGTCAAATTCGGACTGGCCGAAGACAATACGATGGATGGCAATCACCTGTATGGTGTATCCATTGGGCACAACGACACCGATAACGTCATGCGAAATAATGTGATTCGCAACAGTGGTGTGCACGGTGTGCTGTTTCGACAGGAAGACCGAGGTGTCGATTTCTGGCCAAATCGCAACGTACTGGAACGCAACGTCCTCGAAAATAACGGCGGCGAGGATGGTGTTGCCATTGAGATCGTCGGAAAAGTGCGTGACCTGAAATTCACGGGGAACAGGATTGTGGAGCGGCGGGGGGCCGCGAACCGCACTGGGATTCGCATCAGTGCCGAAGCCGGCCCGGTGGAACTCACCGAAAATGAAATTTCCGGGTTTCGCACTGCGATTCAGGATTTGCGGACCTGAAAAGACGTTGAGCACATTTTGCTGACGGACTTGCCGAGCCGCCCCGCGGCGAATCAGGCCGCTGCGGGCGGCTTAATGTGATCGGTCCCCCGAAGTTCCGGGAACCCCAGTCGTCGCGATCGCTTTGATGACTTAAAGACCCGAAAATCTCATTTCAATCTCCCCCGAAGTCGTGCCCACCTCGTGGTACCTTTCGAGGCATGGCTGTCCAGGTGCCATGGTTCAGGTGCCATGCACCTTAATCGATGCACCTTAATCGCAGGATGTTGATTTTTTGCATCAACCGGGCTGGGTGGCGGAGTGGCATGGTGTGTCCCCAAGACGGCTGGGGGACACACCACCGGCGGTCGTATTCAGGCGTTCCTGGTGGGGATTTTAGTTTCAGGTGCCATGCACCTGCGGGGCGGAGTTTCGGTTCGGGCCCCAGTCTAGGTGCCATGCACCTCTATTGCCTGGATGTTGATTTTTTGCATCAACCGGGCTGGGTGGCGGTGTGGCGTGGTGTGTCCCCGAGACGGCCCGGGGACGGAAGACGGCTGGGGGACACACCACCGACGGTCGTATTCAGACGGTCCTGGCGGGGATTTTTGTTCCAGGTGCCATGCACCCGCGGGTCGGGGTTTCGGTTCGGGAACCGGTTCAGGTGCCATGCACCTTTATTGCCTGGATGTTGATTTTTTGCATCAACCGGGTTGGGTGGCGGAGGGGCATGGTGTGTCCCCAAGACGGCTGGGGGACACACCATCGGCGGTCGTATTCAGGCGTTCCTGGTGGGGATTTTAGTTTCAGGTGCCATGCACCTGCGGGTTGTGATGCACCTGCGGGTCGGGGTTTCGGTTCGGGAACCGGTTCAAGTGCCATGCACCTCTATTGCCTGGATGTTGATTTTTTGCATCAACCGGGTTGGGTGGCGGAGTGGCGTGGTGTGTCCCCAAGACGGCAGGGGGACACACCCGCGGCGGTCGTTTTCGAGTAATCCTGGCGGGGATTTTTGTTCCCGGTGCCATGTACCTGCGGGTCGGGGTTTCGGTTCGGGAACCGGTTCAGGTGCCATGCACCTCTATTGCCTGGATATTGATTTTTTGCATCAACCGGGTTGGGTGGCGGTGTGGCGTGGTGTGTCCCCGAGACGGCCCGGGGACGCACCGCCGGAGGTCGTCTCAGGCAGCATTGGCCTGGAAACCAGCGATTTCTGCCGAATAAAAGCCGCGTTGTGCAGTTTTTGCCGCAGCGGTAGACTGGTGGTTGCATCAGGGGTTGGGTGGAGCGCTCGAATTCTCTGATGCCAGGTCCCTGAAACATTGTTTGTACCCAGCAGTTGCCATGGAACTGTCAGATTGGTGGCTGGGACAGGGATCAACAGTCAATACCGGCCTTGAAGAACGGAGTCTCTGAACGCGGCTATGGGATCACTGGTTGCGGCGATCATAGGAACACTATTAACCAGCGGCATGCTGTCTGCGGTTTCTCACGAACTGACACTTCTGGGAGGCGCGGCCGCCTGTGTGCTGTTTGCCGTCAACGGACTGCTCAGCAATCGTGCGTCGATCCATCCTGTTTTCGGGCTGGGTGCGGTGGTATTGAGTCTGCTGTGTCTGATTTCGTCAGAATCCAGCGCGGCCAGTGTCAGCAGCACGATCCACATTCTCGCCTGTTACGTGGCCACGGTGGCTCTGGCCTGCTCCTCACCAGATTTGTCTGTCTTCTGTCGCCAGTTGATCTTCGGTAACAATCTGCTGCTGACGGCCTGGGTGCTGTTTCAGGCGGTGCAGGCGACCGAGTTGCGTGCATGGGCTATTTCCAACCCATCGGGGACAGGTAACCTGATGGCCGCGCAGATCAATATGACTCTGCCATTTGTACTGATGAAGATCCATGACACCGTGGGCACACGTCGACTGGGCTGGCAGTGCCTGCTGGGGTTGAACTGCCTGGCAGTGTTTCTGGTCATGTCGCGAAACGGCATCGGGGCCATGTTGATTATCCTGACGCTCTATGTGTTGTTCAATCACAAGCGAATGGCGCTGATGTTGATTGTGATGATCGGAACAACCACGGTGTTTCTGGATCAGTTGGCACAGATCCCCTGGATTCGACAACTGTTGATTCGTTACCGAATCATTGGATTCAAGCCGGTAGCACCGCGATCGCTGATCTGGGAGATTTCCTCGTGGCACATTCAGAAGAATCCATGGCTGGGTGTGGGCCCGGGGGAACCCCGCAGATATCTGGCCACTCTGGACATTTATCACGCACACAACAATATCATTCAGGTGGCTTTTGAGACCGGGATTCCCTCGGCGGCGATTTACACGCTGATGATCGGGCTGCTGTTGCTGCTGCCTGTCCGCACGATGCTGGGCGACCGACGCACGTTCATGACCACACTTCCGATTCTCGCCTACTTCGCATATTCGTGGACTGGGTCGCCACTCTCGTTTCCGGCAGCCACACTGCTGCTGGCTGCTGTCGCCAACGAAGCGAGACTTGCGCGGAAGCGTCAGGAACTGCCGCTGCAACGGGCACCTCAGAGCCCGGTCGTCTTTCCACGTCCGGCGCGGCCGGCGGGATTCGGCCCCGGGACACCGTATGCCGGACGAGTCACCTGAGACCGGCATTCCTGCACAGCGGCCTGACGCCCGATCGATGGCTCGGACCAACTGCGACCTGAAAGTGAATCTCATGCCTCAGCCCCCAGTCCCCGTTTTTGTGCTCGGCAACGGTCGATCCGGAACCACCGTGACGGCGGCTCTGCTGAACCAGTTGCCGGGTGTGCACATCGCCAAGGAAACTGGTTTTCTGGCGACCTCGCTGGGAATGCTGAAAGCCATCGATCAGCCGTCCACACTGCGGCGTTTGCTGAACCATGTTAATCCCTGGCTGGAACTCAACGCGTGGGAGCATCGCGCCGACGAACGCGGATACCGGGCGTTCTGTGAGCAATCCGGCTGTGCCGAACCGGAAGCCTTTCTGCAGTACGTGTGGTCGCTGGATTGTCCACAACCATGGCATGAGCTGCGGTTTCTCGGAGACAACACACCGTTCTATGTGCTGTGCATTCCCGAGATTCTGCAGTTGCTGCCGAATGCCAGGTTTGTGCACATGTTGCGCGACCCCCGGGATGTGGTCTGTTCCATGCTGAAAATGCGATTCGGTGCTGATGACCCTCTGGTGGCCGCCATGGAATGGCAACTGGTCTTCGGAACGTGGCTGATGGCAGAACGGATACTGGCAGCAGAACAGCGAACAGAGGTCCGATACGAGGATCTGTGTACTTCGCCGGACCAGACCTTTGCCAGGCTGGCAGCGTTTCTGGGTTATTCGGAAGCGGAGGCAAGTGAGGCGTTGCAGCGTCATTCCGGCGGGGCGACCCGCGGCCGCTCGGGGTTTGAGCAGGTTTCCAGGATGTCGCATCACACGCGCATCAATGAGCCGTTATCACCGACGCGAGTCGGACGGTTTCGAAAGGAATTGTCGCCGAGGCAGATTCGTGCCGTGGAGGAAATGACTCAGACGGGCATGGCGGCCTGCGGCTACACGTTTGAGGAATGGCATATCCACCCGCTGATTCATGAAGATCGTGCGCGGATTCTGCGATCGCAGTTGAAGGATTTCGCCCGCAGGTGCGTCAAGCGGCTGATGGGGCGGTGAAGCCAGTTGCTGTACGGATTTGTTGCGAAAGCTATTCGTAGTCTTCGCGAATCAGCGAAGCGGAAGCAGGAATACTCGTCTGGCAGAAAGCGTGTGAAGCTGATCAGCGACTACATCGAGGACTGGCCTGAGTAGAGCTGCCCCGACATCACCGGCGATCAGGGGTGCTGTCCACCATGTGGCGCAGAGGAATCCGGATTGGCGACCTCCTGAAGCCAGTAGGCCAGGTCCTTTTGAAGCTGCAGCAGATTCTGAAATCGAGCCCAGTCGACCAGCATAGTTCCTGTGGCGGAATTTTCTGATTCGGTCGATGTCAGAATGATGTGTTGCAATTGTTCGTGAATGTACATCAGCAGATCGGAAATACGTGCCCGCTGCAGGGGCGTCAGCGGCGATGGGAGCGGCGGGCGTTCGCCGCAGAACAGCGACTTCGGCAGGATTTCATCAGACTGTAAGCCGTCAGGCCGTGACTGCCGCAAAAACGAATCCGTCAGGTCCGGGCGACTGAGCGGCAGAACATCTACGGGCGACACTCCCAGTTGCTGTGCACGGGCAGAGATCTCTTCGGGGGTGCCGAACAGCAGAGTGCAACGGCCCAGCTGCAGATGGTCGCCGGGACGCAGGATTCGCAGCTGCACGGGGTGCCCATTCACGCGGCTGCCATTGGTGCTGTTGAGATCGGTGAAGATGATCGCCCCCTGATGTTCCTGCAGCTTGGCATGTAGTCGGCTGATGCGTTCATCGTTCAACTGAACATCGTTCACCTCTTCACGCCCGATCGTGACTGGAGTTTGAAGATTCCGAAACTCACGGCCTCGCTCCAGTCCTTCCAGAACAGCCAGGGTCACAAATGCCATGCGAAAAGACTCTTGAAAAGTTGGGGAGGAGCATGCGTTACGAAGAGTGTCTGAAGATGAGAGGCCAGAATCCCGCCAGAAATCCTCCCGGATTTTCACAAATCCTGGGAAATTCCGAATCCTGGGGGACGCGAAGCAGAAGGCTTACTCCATCTCTTGCGGGTGCGTGGTTTCCTCAGACTGGGAAAACGCCAAAAAACTAACGGAAAAATGAGTAGAGTCCCTCGCTGCCGGGCTGACTGAATCCTGGATCACGCGAAATGTCCACATTGTTGGTGGCGCGAGCTTTGCAGACTAAAACGTCAAAAGGCAGGTGATACCACGCCTCAGTTTCCAAAAAAGTCGGTGTCGAGGCAATCAAACCGGGTTTTTCCATCAAAAAACATGAGGATTTGTTCATTTGGTCTGAACGAAGTCTGCAACAGGCGGAGTTTGCCGAGTGAAGCTGTTTGCTCAAAGAATGGGCGTCGACGTCATTTTCAGGAGGACGGTGATTTTTCGGGGTGACTCATCGGGAAAACGAGCACCACCGGGGCATCGGCTTTAACGGTTGTTCGAGGTGCCGCATTGATGGTCGGATTCCTTGAATTCTCAGCACTGCCGCGTGGTGGATTGTCGGCCTGGGTTGCAGTATCCTGACGTGGTGATGTGATGTTGCGAAAAGTAACCGGTGATTGGTGTGCGGCCACAGACAATCTGCAATAAGTGGGCGGCCATGATCAGTCGTCTGTAGTTCTGGGCAGAGCTGAGTTCGATTCGGCAGCACCCAGAGGGGCGGACGCAGTCGCGTACCAATTTCGGATTCGGACACAGAACGCAGACGGATCATTTCAACGATTTCCAAGAGCTCCTGTTGGCATCAGTATGTACCTCGGGGGCTGAGCGGCTTTTGCGAATGCGGATGTGAACATGCAGAGTTTCAAAAAGCTTCTGGTTGCCAACAGGTCAGAAATTGCGATCCGTGTTTTTCGCAGTGCCACAGAGCTGGGGATCGGAACGGTCGCGATCTATTCGCACGAAGACCGTTACGCCCTGCATCGGTTCAAAGCGGACGAGGCGTATCGTATAGGCAAGCCGGGCGAACCGATTCGATCGTACCTTGATATTGCAGCGATTGTCGCACTGGCTCAGCAGGTGGGCGCGGATGCGATTCACCCCGGATATGGTTTCCTGTCAGAGCGTCCCGAGTTTGCTCGAGCCTGTGCCGAAGCGGGTATCAAGTTCGTTGGTCCCTCGGTGCACTGCCTTGAATCTCTGGGGGACAAGACTGCGGCGCGCAACATCGCCATGGCCGCTGGTGTTCCGGTTCTGGGGGGCACTGCCGAATCCATCGAAACAGTGGAAGAGGCTCGTCAGCGCGCCGAAGAGATTGGCTTTCCTGTGATGATCAAGGCGGCCAAAGGTGGTGGCGGTCGCGGCATGCGGGCGGTGCGCACGGCGGCCGAGTTTGATCAGGCCTTTGAGTCTGCTCGAAACGAAGCTCGAACCGCGTTCGGCAGTCCGGAAGTCTTTCTGGAAAAGTTCATCAGCCGCGCCAAGCACATCGAAGTGCAGTTGCTGGGCGATGAGCATGGCAATCTGGTGCATCTGTATGAACGTGACTGCTCCGTGCAGCGGCGTCACCAAAAAGTCGTGGAGCTGGCTCCTGCCCCGAATCTCAGCACAACACTGCGGAACGGCATTCTGGACGCCGCCCTGAAAATCGGAAAAGCCGTCAACTACTCCTGCGCCGGAACCGTGGAGTTCCTGGTCGACGTCGAAGCAGAGAAGTTCTACTTCATTGAGGTCAACCCGAGGATTCAGGTGGAACATACGGTGACCGAGGAGATCACCAATATCGACATTGTGAAATGTCAGATCCTGGTGGCTCAGGGAATGAAACTCTCGCACGAAGACATCGGGCTTGGTGATCAGAAAAACGTAAATCTCAGCGGGTTCGCCGTGCAGTGTCGTGTCACGACCGAAGACCCTGCCAACAACTTCATGCCGGACTATGGGCGAGTCACGCATTACCGTTCGGCCGGGGGCATGGGAATCCGCCTCGACGCCGGCAGTGCGTTCAGCGGTGCGGTCGTCAACCCATTCTACGATTCGCTGCTGACCAAAGTGACCACACGCGGGCGGCGATTTGTGGATGCGGTCAACCGCATGGAACGCACACTGCGGGAATTTCGAATTCGCGGTGTGAAAACGAACATCCCGTTTCTCACTCGGGTGATGTCGCATCCGACCTTCGTCAACGGCGACTGTACGACGCGATTTATTGATGAGACACCCGACCTGTTCCGTTTCGATCAGAGACGCAACCGGGCCACGCGTCTGCTGACCTACCTTGCCGAAACCATTGTCAACGGCAACAGCCTGGTCAAAGGGCGACCGCGGTCTGCGCGTCGTGTGCCGGCTCCGGTGCCCACGACCCCGCGTGGCCTGAAGCCCCCCGAGGGAACTCGGGATCGCCTGAAAGCCATGGGGGCACAGGCCTTCGCTGGATGGGTGCGAGACCAGAAGCGGCTGCTGATTACCGACACCACATTCCGCGACGCGCACCAGTCACTGCTCGCGACGCGCATGCGGACGTTTGACCTGCTGCAGATCTCCGATGCGTACTCCCACTACTGTGCCGACATGTTCAGCCTGGAAATGTGGGGAGGCGCCACGTTTGATACCTCCATGCGGTTTCTGAAGGAATGTCCATGGCAGCGTCTGGTTCAGATGCGCGAACGCATTCCCAACATTCTGTTTCAGATGCTGCTGCGTTCGTCCAACGCTGTGGGGTACACCAACTACCCGGACAACATCGTGCAGGTGTTTGTCAAAGAAGCGGCGGACGCGGGAATCGACGTCTTCCGAATCTTCGACTGTCTGAATTGGTTGCCCAACATGAAGGTCGCCATGGACGCGGTCGTCGAATCCGGCGCCATCTGCGAAGCCGCTATTTGCTACACCGGTGACATCACCAATCCCGGTCGTTCCAAATACAGCCTGAAGTACTACGTGGACCTCGCCAAACAGCTGGAGCACATGG
>JBDKIW010000499.1:0-2523 GCA_039796955.1 Planctomycetota bacterium | reverse complement strand
TGAGCAAAGGTGATCAGGTTGTCTATGTCGACCTCGTCCGCGATGCACAGACGATCTTTATGGCTTCGAAAAAAGCCCGAGTGCTGCACTTTCGGATTGATGAGGTACCGATTCTGGGTGGCGCAGGGAAAGGTGTTCGGGGGATTAAGCTGGAAGCGGACGACGATCTGCTGGGCGTTGTTCAGTTGTCGCGGCCGGGAGACACGCTGCGGGTTCGAAATGACAATGACAGTGTTCTGAGTTTCGGTCAGACGAAATACCAGGTCAACTCGCGGGGAGGAAGAGGTGTGAAAACCAGCTCCCGGACAAACTTTGTGGAAATCATTCAGCCTGAGATTCAGCTGGTGGACTGGAGCGAGCTGGGGGGCGTCGGCGAGTAGGGATGACGAAGCGTCGAGAGACGCCGCGTCAGGCTGACACGAGCAGGTATGTGGACCGCATGGGTGGAATTTCCCGCTGGCCGCAGTGTTTCTTCATAACTTGTTCTGACTGCATTTTAACGGACAAACAGAAACTCATTGCTGTTCAGAAGTACGCGGCAATAGGCGGAAAGTCCGTGGTCGCGAACAAACGACTCTGCCAGTTGAATGTCTGACTCAGCTGCAGCGCGTCCATAAACCGTTTCGCAAAGGAAGCTGATTTGTGAGCGAAGATCGGTTCCGGCTTGCTGTTGAGTACGTTGAGCGAGTGCTTCGGACATTCTGAAAACCAGATCGTTGTTCATCAGGGCCAGTGCCTGCAGAGGTGTCGTGGTGGTCGCCCGCTTTTGCGCAGCTGCAGAGGGATCGGGGCAATCGAAAGTGTCCAGAAATGGATTGCGACCACCTCGCGGGGAAAAGCGGTAGATGGTCCGTCTCCAGACGGTTTCATCACCCTCCACCAGCGGGTCGTAGAAGTTGCTTCCCTTGAACTGAAAGTGTCGCATGTCCCGGTAGCCCTTCCCGCCAGTGGTGGGATCCAGCAGGCCTGTCATAGCCAGCATGGCATCTCGGATGTCCTCGGCTTCCAGTCGCAGGGGCGATTTTCTCCACAGCAGGCGGTTCTCCGCATCGACCTCGAACGCGTCACTGCGCAGGGCCGAGGCTTGTTTCCAGGTCGCGGAAGTCAGGATCAGTCGGTGCAGTGCCTTGATACGGAAACCACTTTTTCTGAAATGGACTGACAACCAGTCGAGGAGTTCAGGAAAGTCTGGTTTGCCTCCGTTAAAGCCAAAGTCTCCGGGAGTTGCCACGAGTCCCTGGCCAAAATGGTAATGCCAGATTCGGTTGACCATCACACGGGAGAAAAGGTGGTTTTCCGGATTGGTGATCCAGGCGGCGAGGGCTTTTCGGCGTTCAGCGCCAGGAGCATTGGCAGGCAGTCCAAAGTCCGGGTTGATTGACGTCACCGCACGCAAGCCGGACGGACTGACAACATCTCGTGGCTGCGAGACATCTCCGCGATGCAGCACGTGGACTATTCCCGGATCGCCACTGACGCAGGTGTACAGCGATAATGACTGCGATTCGAGAATTCGTTTCTCGAGATCCGCCTTTGTGGAAATCGTTTGCTGAAGTTCCTGCAGGCGAGACTTCTGGTTGTCGTTCATGGCGGCCAGTAACTGGGCGGGCGTGATGATCGATGAGTCGACGGCCGCAGCGGAGGTTGCGATTTCCTCGGGCGTGAGTGCGCGGTCGTACAGTCGAGCACGTTCAATCCGTCCTTTGAGCATACGATTGCCCCCGGCAGGAGCGTGTCGCATCCCGAAGACGATCTGAGTTGTGAGTTCGGGGAAGGTCTGGACATCACCCGGACGATAAGGATTACCGTAGGGCATTCCGTTTCTGTACCCCGTGATATGCCCATCTGCCGCATACACGATGGCTACATGCACAAAGCGGGCCTGGGCTTCAGTTTCATCAAATCCATTGAAGGGCGCTGTTCGTACAAAACCATTGCTGCCGGCCATCCATCGCAGTCTTTCCCGTTCCGCATAAACGATGGCGTCAAACGTGGAGCCATCAAGAGTCTGCAAACTGATGACACCACCGCCGCTCTGGTCTGCGTTATCCAGTTGCACCCATGCCTCAAGTGTTTTTTCCTTCAATGACCGTTTTAACGGGACCGTTTCCACCCATGAGTTCTGCCCATCGAGTACGAGGCAGCCTTGTTCGACACGGGCAGCGCCTTGCGCCGATCCATGCAGTTCTCCGATGGCATCCCGCAGATCCCCGTCGAACTCCCACGCGGCCATGGGAGTGGGGGGCTGGAGTTGATTCTGCTGACCAGCTTTTCTTTCGGCGAGGATGGCGGTCCGGATTGGATCGAGCAGCTGTTGCTGTTCTTCCATGGCCTGTTTTTGTGTGGCCTGAGCGTCGGCGAGTTGCTGATGCTGCTCCGGAGTCAGAGGGACAGACAGCGTACGATTTCCGTGGCGGACATCGGCGAGGGAGGCTGCCAACTGGTAGTATTCTTTCTGTGAAATCGGGTCGAACTTGTGATCATGGCAGCGAGCACAGTTCACGGTGAGGCCAAGAAAAGTCT
>JBDKIW010000498.1:0-5181 GCA_039796955.1 Planctomycetota bacterium | reverse complement strand
GGACTGCCTCGTCAGACGCGGATTCGTTCCTGGGAAACAGTCCCCACCGCGCAGCAGCGTCCGACACTGGACCACCTGCCGGCTCCTCTGCAGAAAATTCACCGTCGCTGGGACCGTCTGGTCCGGCTTGTGGGTGACGATGGTGTACTTGCGTTGTTGCAATCCCACGTGACCATTTTTGGCCTTGGTGGCGTCGGGAGCTACGCGGCCGAGGCGTTGGCGCGTTCTGCGGTAGGCCGCATGACACTGGTCGACTTCGATGACGTGTGTCTGACCAATATCAATCGTCAGCTCCAGGCCTTTCCCGGCACGGTTGGCCAGTCAAAAGCACAATTGCTGGCCGCGCGCGTGCAGGCCATTCACCCGGAAATGTGGGTGGATCCGGTGCAGGCTTTTTACGATCACAACACGTCCGACATGCTGCTGACTCCACGACCCGATTTCGTGATCGATGCCATCGATAATGTCACATCCAAGCTGCTGTTGCTGGAAACCTGCCGAGCACAGGGAATTCCGGTGATCAGCATCACTGGCGCCGGTGCTAGACTGGATCCGACTCGGATTCGTGTGGATGATCTCAGCCGTACAAAGGTCGACCCGCTGGCCCGTGTTCTGCGAAAAGAACTTGCGCGACGTGGAATCGGCAGCGATACGGACTTTGGCATTCCCGTGGTTTATTCAGACGAAGATATTCGGGAACCCGAAGTGCCGGCGTGGGATCAGGAAACCGGATTTCAATGCATTTGTCCGCACCGGGAAGATTCACCGCACGCATGTGAAAAGCGACGTCGGATCTACGGGACGGCAACCTTCATGACGGCCGCGTTCGCCATGGCCGCGGTATCACACGTTGTCCGTCAGTTGACACACCGCAACTGACGGTACCACGGCTACCCCAAAGGATCCTGCCATTCCGATATCTACGACAGAGATGGCCTGTGGTAACGTCTCAGAAGACCGCACGCAGCGTTGACGGCTAGCCGGCTTGTTCCCCGTGATCGGGACAGCCGTCAACGGCCTTCGACGTGCAGCACTCGCGTGTGGCGTTTCAGCATTCGCAGGATAATCCAGAGCGATGTGCCCACGGCAAGGAACAACAGCCAGCCTGGAGAAAACTGCAGCTTTTTCGACTGCAGTGCATCTCCAGCAACTTCCAGAATAAAGGCGACAACTACGATCTGCAGGACCGTATTGTACTCTCGCTTCAGGACATTTTTCAGCGAGAATAACAAGGACGGTTTTGTGTACTGGCTGAGTCGTGGAATGAATGGCGGTGTGCTGCCTGCCCAGTCATCAAACTCAGTCCCGAAGCGCGAACGCAGAAAGGCCTCTTCCGCCAGCATGATTCTTTCGTAATACAGCCAGAACGTCAGTGTGTAGGCCACAACGAACCACGCATTCAGTGTGAAAACAGCCAGGCCCAGTCCAATCAGAAAGTTGGCGACGTACAGTGGATGTCTGACGACGGAATAAACGCCGGTTGTGTTCAGCGAATCGGCAATCTGAGTCGCCGTGTTGCGACCGGAGGTGCGTGCCGGCGTGTGCCCCACGGTGAGGCAGCGTCCAAACAAACCGAGGAAGCTGATGACCAGGCCCAGCAGTTCCACGAGATCTCCGGGGATAGAATCATGCTTCGGGATCGGCAGGGGGACGAGAGCCAGCAGCGCGCCGGCCACCATAACCAGCGGCAGAAAACTGCGCCAGCGAAACAACCAGTTGCCTTCCGTGGGCAGGCGTCGTTCCAGAGTCATCGTGAATTCCTTCGTATCTTCCGTATGCGTGGGGAACCCAGATCTGCTCACGCAACTTGCGGGCAGGATACAGGACTATGACCCCGGGAACCGTCGGGAGATTAATCATCAGGGAATGGGCCGGACAGATCGCCTGCATGAATTCTGCTTTATCCTGGGCAACATTCGTCTGCGTGTTTTGCGGCTGTTCCTGTAAACTCACGCTGTTCGTAACCTCCCTGTTCCTGCACAGTAACACACGGTGACCGCTTTTCAGGCGGCTGCGGATTCGGCAAGGAGGACCGGGGACTTCGATGCTAAGCGTGTCGCAGTCACATTTCCGCGTTTGATTCCGGAAGATGCTCAGACGATGGCAAAAGTCCTGATCATTGAAGACCAGCCTCATCTGCTCCGCAGCCTGTTGCAGGCCGTCCAGGAAGCCGGTCTGGAAGCCGTTGGGACCGACAGTCTGAGTCGCGCGTCTGAACTTTGCCGCAGCAGTTTTGATCTGATCGTGCTGGACCTGATGCTGCCGGATGGCAACGGGCTCGACTGGCTGCAACAACTGCGAGCGTCCGGACAACGCACGCTCGTGCTGGTCCTGACAGCACGAGATACCGTCGAAGACCGCATTGCCGGTCTCGACAACGGAGCGGACGACTATCTGGTCAAACCCTTTGCGCTGAATGAACTTCTGGCACGCATTCGGGCATTGCTGCGACGGGATCAGTCGTCAGCGGCCGTGACCCTGACAGTCGCCGATGTGCGTCTGGATCTGCTGAATCGCACGGTTTACCGCGGGAGTGTGCGAGTTGAGCTTCCGCAGAAGCAGTTTGAACTGCTGGTGTGCCTTATGCGACAGCCCGGTCAGATTCTGACGCGTCAGGAGATCGCAGAGACGGTCTGGAATAATCCGGCGGCTACCTGGACCAATGTGATCGAGGTGCAGATCAATCAGCTGCGACGTCGGCTGCATCTGGAGGGCCTTCCTGCCGTGCTGTTTACGGTACGAGGCAAGGGGTATCAAATCGGGGGGCCCCAATGAAGGCACTCTCGCTGCGCTGGAAAATGTCCCTGTGGTATGGCGCTGCCGTTGCTGTCAGTCTCCTGATTGCCGGGATCGCGCTGATCATCGTTGCACGGCATGTTCTAGCAGAACGGATTGACCATTCCCTGTGCGAGGAACTCCGCGAAATCTCACTGGAACTGGAACTGAGCCACAGTGAGTCAGCGTTCGTGGCGGCAGCGAACGCCCGATTCTTTCATCACGACATCTATGAATTCGCCATCTTTTTCCCCGACGGCCGCCCCGTCTTTCGCAGCGCAGGGCTGCAGCAGACCAAAGCCAGCGATTTTCCACCGGCATTATTCACGGATGACATCCGGACGCTGCAGACACAACTTCCAATGGGTTCACAGATGCGGCTTGCCGGCTGGAGCCGCTTCAGCCAGTTCGGCCCCGTCGTCGCCCTGTCAGCCACCTCGCAACAATCACTCACGGATGAAGCCCAGCGACTGCAGTCCATTATCGCTGTCGTATTTCCTGCCGCACTTGTGATCGCGCTGAGCGGCGGATACTGGCTTTCCGGACGCGCACTGCAACCCGTGCGATCACTCGCTTTGGCGGCAGGTCACATGTCAGTTCATTCGCTGAACTACCGCGTGCCTGTCACAAATCCTCATGATGAAATCGGATGCCTTGCAACAACCTTCAATTCATTGCTCGGTCGTCTGGAATCGGCCGTGGCGGAAATCCGACGATTCACCGCGGATGCGTCCCATGAAATTCGGACGCCATTGGCTGCGATTCGGATGGAAGCCGAACTGGCACTCAGCCGTAATCGCTCTGAAACCGACTATCGTCAGGCACTGGGTGTCATTGTGGATGAAGTGTCGCGACTGGGACAACTCGCCGATCAGTTGCTGGATCTGTCCCGCCACGACGCCGGATTGCGACGAACCAATCCCGAGCCAGTGCGTCTGTCGGATGTGCTGCAGCAGTGCGTTCAGCAGATGGCTGCGTTCGCACGAACTCGCAATGTCCCAGTCACTCTGCACTGCGAGGACTCGTTGATGACGACCGGAGATCCTCTCAGTCTGCAACAGGCCTTTAGTAACCTCGTCGAAAATGCCATCAAGTACACCAACCCCGGCGGTACCGTGTCTATTTCCTGCCGCCAGCTGCACCAGGATCTGTGGATTGAGGTCGTGGACACGGGGATCGGCATCGAGGCAGAACACATTCCGCGGTTGTTCGAGCGATTTTATCGTGTCGATCCCTCACGCACGCTCAGCAATGGTGGAGCAGGCCTGGGCCTGGCCATCGCCCGCGCCAATATCAATGGCTGCGGCGGCGAGATTGCCATTTCCAGTCAGCCCGCGGCGGGAACACACGTGAGCGTGCGGTTGACGGCACTGTCAGTCCAGGCCCCGGCAACAGTTTTCGAACATCAACCGCTCCCAGCCCCGGCCACAGAGTAAACGCAGGACGTCCGATCAATCATTTCCCCTGACAACCGTGGCTACTCGGAATCCCGGGTGTAATCCATAAAATTCCTTGCGAACGACTGCAATTCCCATTTTCGGAAATGCCCAGCAGCGGGTTCGCATGCTCTTCTTCCCGTCCCCCCCGCCCCAACCTTCTCAGCAAATTCGCCGCGTTCAACCACGGCCGACCTGGTGCCACTCAACGTACATCCCCCCGAACAATACTACTGTTCCGCAGTTTTCCGCAGCAGGGGTCGTAGCCGGACAGCTATTTGAGTGATAGGATTGCAATAGAGGTCCGTTGGAGTTCCCAAGGGGTCCCGCAGTTCCCGCTCGATTTCCGCTTCCCACTGGCATCCTCGCATGTCGTTGTCAAAAGATCCTATGCCAACCGCAGATACGCCTCCAAACGGGCCGCCTGATCACGCCTCACCAGGGGCGACGGTGCCTCAGTCAGGGACCGATACCCCGGAGACTTCCGGTTCGGCCCTGCAGACACATGTTTTCTCTCAGATCACAACGACCGTTCCGATGTTGGCCTCCCAGGATTCACTGGCCGCAACGGTCGAACGGCTGCAACTGCGGATGCGGCAGCAGGAGTATGACGACTACCTGCTCGAAAAACGGCGTCAGCTGCGAACCTCAGTGACTCTGTTTCTACTCACGTTCGCCAGCACCTTTCTGATCGGGTCCGGCTACTTTCCCCTCTAATACCTCATCGGCACACTGATTCCTCGCTACGGAGCGTTTCTGCAGGTACTCGCCAATGGCCGCCCCATCAACGACATGCTGTACAGCACAGTTCTGGATGGCCTGATGTATTCGGTACCGCTGATGCTGATTCTGCTGTGTCACGAAATGGGACACTATCTGCAGTCGGTTCGCTACCGAGTTCCCGCTTCGCTGCCTTATTTCATCCCGCTGCCGATCCCCCCAATGGGAACCATGGGAGCCGTGATTTTTC
>JBDKIW010000497.1:0-4856 GCA_039796955.1 Planctomycetota bacterium | reverse complement strand
CCCACACGCCCGGCGTCGCACTCCATCCTGCACCCCGCGACTCCTCCACGCCAAACGCGCTGACCCCCATCGCCGGGAACACCCCGGAATGGCCGCCCAGAGTTTCTGGCAGAGTCTCAGGAGGAGAGTCTCGGGTGCTACCCACCTGTAAATGGCGAACAAACACTGCTCAACTAGTGAACCGTTCGACGAGATGCTGCCTGTTGCGTACAGCCTGACTCTGGCGTTGCCTTTATCACATCCCGCACAATCATTAATCTCGCGCCAACCGGCCCTCAGGCGGCCCGCAGGTGCCACCCACCTGTTGACCGGCCTTCCGGGTGCCACCCACCTGTTAACTCACCCGTTGACTGTGGTCAGATCGTTTCAACGTGACCCCTCTGGACTGCGACAACACACCGCTCAATCGGGGGGCCATCTATCGCGATGCTGCCTTTTGTGAACAATTTGATTTCTACGATGTTTTCATCACATCCGGCACAATCAGTACTTTCGAATTGGCCTTCAGGTGCTGGCCTTCAGGTGCCACCCACCCATTGCAGCGGGCCTAACCTGCTGCTCGGGCTTTCCAGGCAGGGGCTTCCGGGTGCGGCGGCCTCCAGGTGCCATCCACCTATTGCCTGTGGTCAGATCGGTTCAAGTTGCCCCCCTGGACTGCGACAACACACCGCTCAATCGGGGGGCCGTCTGACGCGATGCTGCCTTTTGTGCACAGTTTGATTCCGACGCAATCTTCGTCACAACCGCCACAATCAGCACCTTCGTGCGTTGTTTACCTGCCCCTCGTGAAATCGCGCATCCGTACAACCGTTCCACCAGAAACACAGCGCACAGTTGACGACAGCCAGCCCAAAGCCCCTCTTGTATGGATTTGCGTCCGCTGGCCAGGTCCTGTCGCAGGTCCTGCAAATACACAGGGGCAACTCAAGGACCAGATCAACCATGACCATGCCCGAAACACTCACTGTCATTGGAAATGACGAGATCGCACTCGAATTGGCCGGATTGGCTGCCAACTCAGGTCGCCAGGTGCTCTGGATTCAGTCGGAACGCTGCCACTCCTCATGGCTTGTCGCAGTGGCCCTGAAAAACCTTGTCAGTGGATTGCTGGCGGATCAGACTCCGACTCGGCGCCAACACCTTCGTCAACTCAGGTCGACCAGCCTGTTAAAGAAGCTGCTTGCTAACGCCCTCTGCCGCGAACTGCAAACCCTGCAGGCGGAGGCCGACAAACTGGGAATCTCAGTCCTCTCTGGTGACGTTCGATTTGACACTGCTGGACACCTGCACCCGCTGAATTCCTCATTGCAGCATCCAGCGATGTCCACACGGGGCCCCCGCGTGATTGCCACAGGCACCCGCTGCATCCCGCTCGGTTCCGTGGAAAATCGCCCACAGGTCCTGTCCATCGAACGACTACTCGACAGCCCGCAACTGCCCCGGCATGCATGTGTTCTGGGAGGCGAAGGAGTGGGGGCCGGGCTGGCCGCCTTGTTGAGCCTGTTCGGCTGTCAGTGTCGTCTGATCAACAGTGGTACATGCGATGAGGTGCTCACAGAACTGGCGATCGATAGTGGCGTCAGTGTGACGGACCACTCACTCAGGTCGCGGCTGTCCGAATTCTTCCCGACACACAATTCTGAGTCCATCATCGACTGCCGTCGGCAGGTTGGGTTTACGGCACATCTGGACTTGCCACAAATAGGGGTTGAGCCTGATGAGCAGGGGCAGTTGTGGTGCAATGATGTGCTGGAAACATGGCGACCCGGAGTCTACGGGGCCGGATCGGTCGTCGGATTCTCTCCGGTCACAACCAGCAATCTCACAAGGCAGGCGATGCTGATTCTGCATCATCTTGACAACGCGCGTAACCGTCGAATTTCCTCTCGGGGCGAATTTGCTGTCGCGCACTGACTTGCCGATCGCGAACACACGCCGTCCCAGCAGGATCCTCGCCTCACCTCTGCCCTGGCATCACAAAGATTACCGGCGGGTGTATCCATTTGCCGGACTCTGTATGATCCGGAGATCAGCAACAGCGAGGATTCCTCAGTCACCAGGAGAGCACAGTCGTGTTGACGTTTCAGGCCGCTTTTTCGGGAATGATTCTGACAGCGATGGTGACGTTGGTCTGCAGTTTCCAAGACGACGCCGACTGGCATCAGGAAACCATGGCGTGGCGTGCCGCGCGAGAACAGAAACTGAAGGCTCCCGACGGCTGGCTGTCCGTTTCTGGTTTGTTCTATCTCAAAACGGGAGACCAGACGTTTGGATCTGCCGCGGACTGTCAAATTCACCTGACATCAGCGTCCCTGCCGAACATCGCCGGCACCCTGACTGTCACGGAACGCAGCATCAGTTTTCGGGCTGCGGACGGCGTTTCACTTCGCCTGAATGATCGGAATGTCAACACGGGATTCCTGAGGATTGATCCTGTTCTTCCGGAAGCGGACTCACCGGATCGCCTGACGATCGGAACGACCTCACTGCAACTCATTCGCAGAAGTGGACGTCTGGCCATTCGATCAAGAGATTCCGCCAATCCACTGATTGCTGCCTTTCCCGGCGAACGCTGGTATCCCCCCGATCGGAAGTATCGAGTCGTTGGCACATTTACGCCATATACAGAACCGAAGACCCTGATGATTCAGAACATTCAGGGGGAGAGTCACGAGGAAACTCTGGGGGGCTTCGCTGAATTCAGGATTGGAGACCAGGACTTTCGACTGGAAGCGATTGCCGACTCGCCGGAAACCCTGTTCTTCATTTTCAAGGATCACACCAGCGGTCAGGAAACCTATGGTGCCGGACGCTTCCTGACTGTTCCAAGACCCGTTGGCAGCACAATCGTGCTGGACTTCAATCGTGCCTACAATCCGCCATGTGCCTTCAATCCATTCACACTGTGTCCTGTTCCCCCGGCAGAAAACCATCTCGCAATTGCCATCACCGCCGGAGCTCTGAAGCCACTAAAGCCCTGAGACACCTCATTGCCTTCCTGCAGGATTTTGAAGCCCCGACAACGTCCACTCACAGACGCTCGTCCCCCATCTGGTAACACTGACAGGTCTGAGCTGAAAAGCACGGTTACGGTGCACTGCGGAGCGTGATTTGCGTCGCACCGCCTGACGCAGATAAAACCTCGCCTCATCACCGATCGCTCAAGCAGATCGTTTTTCGCAACATTTTCCGGATAACGACACATCAGCTGTGTCCAGGAAAATCGGTCTATGAAACAACTGTTTCTCATAAGGTGGATCAGCGGTCCGGAAGTGCGATACTGGTTCATCCTCGCAGTCAGTCTGGCTGTGCAGACAGCGTTTATGGCAGCGGTCCCGGCACAGATGTCTGAGCCCCCGGCAGCCCCCCGCGAACTTCGCGGGGTCTGGGTGGCCACGCTGGACAATATCGACTGGCCCTCAAAAAAAGGGCTCAGCACCGATGAACAACAGTCTGAAGTGATCCGGATTCTGGAACTTCTGCAACAGCTGAAGCTTAATGCCGTCATTCTGCAGGTCCGCAGCGCCGCGGATGCTATTTATCCAACACCACTGGAACCATGGAGTGTCAGCCTGACCGGGCAGCAGGGCAGGGGCCCGTCTCCTGCGTATGATCCCCTGAAATTCTGGATCAAGGAGGCACATGCAAGAGGGATCGAACTGCATGCATGGCTGAATCCATGTCGGGCACACATCGGCACGTCGCCGCCGGTAGGCTCCCACATATCCCGTCAACATCCCGAACTCGTCAAAAGCTATGGAAAATTCCTCTGGCTGGATCCAGGCGAGCCAGCGGCTATGGATCGGACCATCGCCGTGCTTGAGGATCTGCTGCAGCGTTATGACCTTGATGCCGTGCATATCGACGACTACTTCTATCCCTATCCAATCCAATCCGGCGACCGCGATCTGCCGTTTCCGGACGACACGTCGTGGAATCGCTATCTGCAAACGGGCGGAAAACTCAGCCGGGCCGACTGGCGGCGCGAGAACGTCAATCAGCTGGTTCAGCGAATTCACACCACCGTACGTCGAATGAAACCACAGATCCGATTCGGCATTTCCCCCTTTGGAATCGGACGTCCGGGAACGGCTCCCGGAATCAGTGGATTTGATCAGTACGCAGGCATCTATGCCGACCCGGCGCTCTGGCTGAGAAACGGCTGGTGTGACTATTTTTCTCCGCAGTTGTACTGGAGCGTGGACCAGAAAGCTCAGAGCTTTCCGGTGCTGCTGGACTACTGGAAATCCGAGGCGCCCGCGTCAACTTGTGTCTGGCCTGGGCTGTTCACAAGTCGCCTGGATGACGAGAAACGTCCCTATGATGCGGCGGAGATTGTGAAGCAAATCCGGATCTGTCGCGACCGGGTGCAGCTACCGGGTCACCTGCACTTCAGTCTTCGCGCCTTACAGAAAAATTCGCAGGGGATTCAGGAGGCCTTGAAGACAAGTGTCTACGCTGAGCATGCCCTCGTTCCACCATTCCCATCGCTGCAGTCCAAATCCCCGCCGGCACCCTCAATCAGACTCAGCCGCACACCTGAAGGCGCTGCAATTGAGTTCTCGCCGTCAGTATCTGAACCACCCTTTGTATATGCCCTGTGGACACTTCAACAGGGTGGCTGGACTTTTCAGACACATCCAGGTGTCTCCCCGCAATTCAGACTCTCCTCGACCACGCGGGCGGTGGTGGTGTCTGCCGTTTCCCGCCAGGGTCTTGAAAGCAAACGTGAGCGTCTTGAGATCCCCTGAAAACACAAAAAGGGGACATTCTACTTTTCCCGTCACCCTGATTTGTTCCCTGGGATAAGCGACCGTTCTGTCGGCAACATCATCGGGTCTTTTTCAGCGACGAGG
>JBDKIW010000496.1:0-11357 GCA_039796955.1 Planctomycetota bacterium | reverse complement strand
GGCTCGGATTGTTTTCGTTTCCTGGAAATTTCGTTAGAATGCCGGCATGAAGGCATTCACAGGTATAGCAGTTTCTCCGGGAGTCGTGACGGGTCCGGTCCTTGTGCTGGGGTCCGAGAACTTCCGTATTCCCCGTAAATATGTGAACCGGGATGCGGTGGACGCGGAGTTGCAGCGGTTTCATGTGGCCCTGGACACTGTGTGCCGTGATCTTGTGGCCAACGAGCAGTTGGTCACGTCTCAGTTGGGGCAGCAGTACGGCGCTATTTTTTCGGCGCATTTGCAGATGGCCCAGGATCCGCGAATGACGCGTGAGGTGGAAGCGTTGATTCGCGACCACTGTCGTTCGCCGGAATTTGCCGTCAGTCGGGTCCTGCGAAGTTACGCCGAGCAGTTGCAGAAGCTGGGTGATCAGTACCTGTCTGAGCGGGCGCTGGATATTTTCGACCTTGAAAAGCGTTTGTTGCGACAGCTGCTTGGGGAAAGCCGGGAGGAGTTACGCAACTTGACGACTCCGGTGATTCTGTTGGCGCACGATTTGACGCCAGGGGAAACCGCCGCGCTGGACACTCGGTACGTGCTTGGCTTCGCAACGGAAGTTGGGGGTCATACCAGTCACACGGCCATTCTGGCGGGGGCTCTTGAGATTCCGGCCATTGTGGGGTTGGGGCGATGTCTGGCCGCTGTTTCCGGCGGTGAAACGGCGATACTGGATGGGGATCACGGTCAGATTATTATTGATCCGGATGCGGGATCTCTGTCGCGAGTAAGGGATTCTCAGGCGCGCAGCCAGCAGGTGCGAGAGCGACTGGGCAGGATGGAGCGGTTGCCGGCCGAGATGCAGGACGGGCATCGCGTTTCGATCTGTGGTAACATCGAGTTTCCGGAGGAAGTTAGGCAGTGCATCAAGCGTGGTGCGGATGGGATTGGGTTGTATCGGACAGAGTTTTTGTTTCTGAGTGGCAATCGGGAGCCGTCTGAGTCGGACCACTACGACGCATATTGCAGGGTTGTGGAAGCTTGTGGTGAACTTCCCGTCGTGATCCGGACTCTGGACATTGGTGCGGACAAAGTGCCGCAGTTAATGGAGCATCAGTTTTCGGAGTCTCCGAATCCGATGCTGGGATTGCGGAGTATTCGACTGAGTTTGCGGAACACGGGGATGTTCAAACGCCAGTTGCGTGCCATCCTGCGGGCTTCCGTGCATGGCAACGTGCGGATCATGTTTCCGCTGGTGTCGTCATTACTGGAATTCCGTCAGGCTCGAATGATTCTGATGGATGTAATGGAGGATCTTGAGGAGGAGGGGATACCGTTTCATCGCAATATTCCCGTGGGGATGATGGTGGAAGTTCCATCAGCCGTGATTCTGGCGGAGGAGTTTGCGAGGGAGGTCGACTTTTTCTCGATTGGTACAAACGATTTGATTCAATACACTTTGGCGTGCGATCGGTCGGATCCCACGGTCGCGAATCTGTATCGATCAGGAGATCCCTCGATCCTGCGTCTGATTCAGATGGTTGTGAAAGCGGCAGAGAATCATGGCAAGTCGGTGACAGTCTGTGGTCAGATGAGCTCTGATCCCCGGTTTATTCCGTTGTTGCTGGGAATGGGGCTTCGCAGCCTGAGCGCAACACCTCAGGCCATTCCAAGGCTGAAAGAAGTAGTTCGGAATCTGTCGATGACAGAAGCGGTCAGAATCGCACAGCATGCCTGTTCGCTGGATCTGGCCCGGGACGTGGAACATTACCTTCAGGGTGAATTGGCCAGGCTTTGTCCTGACCTGGTGGACGGAACAGGTTTCTGACTTTTCCGGCGGTGACTTCGCAAGAGTCGGAAGCCGTGGGACATTGAAACACAGAAAACAGTGTGGAGCTGTTGATGGGCAACTGATGTCACTTTGTTGAGAGTGCAGGGGCGACCCTTTTTGTCACTTTCAGCAGTGGTGAGAGCAGAGTTGTCAGTCGCAGGCCACAGGGAAAATAATCAGTGAATGGCGTTCATTCACTGGACATCTGGAAATAACGAAGGCTCTTGATGAATCTTCGGAGGAATGGAGAATTTCAGGGAGACGGTGTCTCTGGCCCAGGTGGCTTTTGAATTCCCCGGTCCTGAAACAGGATGCGGGGCTCAATGGGCCGCTGGAGGCGGAGCCTGGCCGCTGGTGTTGAACGGGGAAATTCCTGCTGACTGTAAACTGCGTCCCTGGTGGATACAGTTGACAGAGTTCAGAGGATGGTCGTGTGGCTGGCTACCGGACAAGCGTACGGGGTGGTTGCTCGAACATCGGAGTTTTTCTGGAAGACCAGCAAGCGAGGGTGGGAAATACTGATGTGTCGGTGGGTTGCATTGCCGGTGCTCAGAATTTTCTTCGCTCCTGTGGTCACAGGCATGTTGATCGCAGGCAGTGTTATTGAAACGTCATCCCCGGAAAAGCGTCTCATTCCATCGGAATGAATGAAAGACGGATATGAAAAAGGAAATGCTCATCAACGTCCTCCAGCCGGAGGAAAGTCGCATTGCGATTGTTGAAGACGGAGTTCTGGAAGAGCTCTATGTGGAACGCAGCAGTGCTGAGAACTACGTAGGCAACATCTACAAGGGCAAAGTAGTCAATATTGAGCCCAGTATTCAGGCTGCGTTTGTTGATTTTGGTGTTGGCCGCAATGGTTTTCTGCACGTCAGCGATGTGGAGTACCAGTACTACCGGCATCTGGTGAAAGAGGGTGGAGAGGATGATGGTGACGAGGGCGAGCCTTCTCGAGGGGGGCGTCCACCGAAGCACCTGAACGAGCGCAACTCCCGCAATAAGCCACCGATTCAGAAGATTTTTCAGCGCGGCAGTGAAGTGCTCGTGCAGGTCATCAAAGAGGGCATCGGCAATAAGGGACCGACGCTGTCCACGTACATTTCGATACCTGGTCGATACCTGGTACTGATGCCCGGGCTGCAGCGTGTTGGGGTCAGTCGCAAGATTGATGACGAGAAGACTCGACGCCGTCTGCGACAGACGATGAAGTCGATCCAGCCGCCGGAGGGTCTGGGTTTTATCATTCGCACTGCGGGGATCGATCGGGAAGAGTCCGATCTGCGACGCGACCTGAGCTATCTGTTGCGTCTCTGGGAGACGATTGTTCACAAGTTGAAGCGATCGCCGGCGCCAGCGGGTATCTACGAAGAGAGCGACATGATCATTCGCACGATTCGGGATATCTATACGAATGAGATCGATACGGTGCTGATTGATGAGGACGGGGCCTTTGAGCGGGCTCGCGAATTCATGAAGATCGTGATGCCGACGCACGTGAATCGCGTTCAGCGGTACGCTGGTTCTGAACCGCTGTTCAATAAATACGGGATCGAGAACGAGATTGCCCGGATTCATGACCGGCACGTGCCGCTGCCCGGCGGTGGTTCGCTGGTGATTGATCAAACGGAAGCGCTTGTGGCGATTGACGTCAACAGTGGCAGTTTCCGGGCGGATAACGATGCCGAGAAGAGTGCCTACCAGATGAATCTCAAGGCGGCTGACGCGATTGCGCGTCAGATCAGACTGCGAGACCTTGGTGGAGTGATCGTCAACGACTTCATTGATATGCGTGAAGAAAAGCATCGTCGTGGAGTGGAACGTGCCTTGCGAGACGCGGTTGAGCGAGATCGTGCGCGAACTCGGGTGCTGCGAATCAGTCCATTCGGGCTGATCGAAATGACGCGTCAGCGAATTCGTCCGTCGCTGCGGCGTAGTGTTTATGAAAACTGCCCCTCCTGTAACGGGGTAGGGCAGGTGAAGACCGCAGAGAGTCTTTCGATTGAGGTAATGCGGCTGGTAATGTCAGCAGCTGTTCACGAGCCCGTCAGTCGGATCGTGATTGAAGTGCATGACCGGGTCGGTAACTACCTGAATAATCGCAAGCGAAAAGACCTGATTCGAATTGAAGATGAAAACGAAGTAGAGATTGTAATCGTGACGAAGTCGGATGTGTCGTTCGAGCATATGACGTTTCGCGCCGAGGATTCGGCGGGTCGCGAGGTCAGTGCAGTCTGACAGGGGACCTTTGCGAATCACGGTCTTAACGAACAACGCCCGGTTTGCCTCAGAGCCGGGCGTTTTTTCGTATCGGGATCATTTGTGTTGTGTGACACTGCGGACGTAACGGGGTGCTGGAGCAGTTCTGACGGGCACTGAGTTAATGCAGGGCGGGGGAAGAAGTGTGCTGCAGTTCATTTCGATGCTGATGTGCTGGGCGACCGGAGCCGTTGGTTTTCGACTGTTGCCGGTGGATAGCTGGCGGTGGTGCCAACTTACCGCGTGGGCGATTGTGATGATTGGTGGTTGTGCAGCGGCAGTGCGAGCAGATGAGACGCGTGAGTTTTCTGAGGAGCAGTTAGCGTTTTTTGAAACGCGGATACGTCCATTGCTGGTGGATGAGTGTTTTGAGTGCCACAGTGACTTGTCAGAGACAGTTCGTGGTGGACTGCAGCTGGATTTTCGGGAAGCTCTTCTCAGAGGCGGTGATTCCGGTCCCGGAGTTGTACCGGGAAAGCCGGAAGGAAGTCTGATACTGCAGGCGGTCCTGTGGCAGTCACTGGAGATGCCTCCGCGTGGTCGCCTGCAGCAGGAGCAGGTGGATGCGATTCGAGTCTGGATTGAGATGGGGGTGCCGTGGTCGGCAGCGACGCCGTCGCCGTCTTCGAAGGCCGCCGAGCAAAGACCGTGGTCGGAAATTCGCAGGTCGCACTGGTCATGGTCTGAGGTACATCGTCCTGCGATCCCTGAGCCGGACGCGACAGGCTGGTGTTCGAACGAAATTGATCAGTTCGTGATTTCGAAGTTGCGAAAAAACGGGTTGGAGCCATCTCAGCCGGCAGATGGAGCGGTGGTGTTACGGCGATTGTATTACGACCTGACGGGATTACCTCCAGCTCCTGCTCGAGTCACCGAGTTTCTTGCCGCGGCACAGCGGGATCGGCAGCAGGCGGTTGATGCGGTGATTGAGGAATTGCTGGCCTCGCCGCAGTACGGTGAACGCTGGGGGCGATTCTGGCTGGATGTGGCTCGCTACAGCGACGGCTTTGGGGGATTTCTGGATTCAGCCGCGTTGCCTCATGCGTGGCGTTACCGGGACTGGGTCGTGGAATCACTGAACGCTGATCGGCCGATGGATGATTTTCTGCGGCGACAGATTGCTGGTGATCTGATGGATCCTGCGGAGCCGGTGGCGACGGGTTTTTTCGCCCTTGGACCGACCTACATTTCGGACGGCGGGGATCCTCTGGCGACAGCTCAGGCTCGCTCAGAAACACTGGACGACCGTGTGGATACGTTGACGCGTGGCCTGCTGGGGCTCACGGTCTCCTGTGCCAGATGTCATGATCACAAGTTTGATCCGATTCCACAGCAGGATTACTACTCGCTGGCCGGGATTTTCAACAACACACAACTTCATGAGGCACCGCTTGCGGAGCCGGCAGTGCTTCAGGCGCATGAGCAGCATCAGACACTGGTTCGGGAGATAGAAGTTCGGCTGAAAGAGCGACAGGAGAACGCTGCGCGTGAGAATCGGTCGCTGACGGAAGAAGAAACACGCCTGAAGGCTGAAGATGAAAAGCGTCTTGAGGACTTGAAATCCAAAGCACCGGCTCCCCTGGATTTGGCACATTCCCTGAGAGATTCAGGGGCTGCTGACATGGCAGTGGCGATTCGGGGAAATTTGCTGAAGCCCGGGGCGGTGGTACCTCGCAGGATGCCGGGGATTCTTTTTGAGCATGCGCAGAGTTTCGCGACGGGCAGTGGTCGAATGGAACTTGCGGAAGCGATGGTGAGCCGTACCAATCCTCTGACAGCGCGGGTGCTGGTGAATCGCGTGTGGGCCCAGCATTTCGGGTTTGGATTGGTACGGACTCCGGGGAACTTCGGAGTTCAGGGGGAGCAGCCGACGCATCCCGAATTGCTGGACTGGTTATCGGCAGAATTCATGGAAGGTTCCATGGATTCGAAGAGACCGGGTGGCGTGCGTCCATGGTCACTGAAGGATCTGCACCGCTTGATTCTCAGGTCCTCGACGTGGCAGATGAGTAGTGTCATGAACGAGTCTGCCTTTGCTGTGGATGCCGACAATCGTCTGTTGTGGCGGATGAATCCGCGACGACTGGACATTGAGTCATGGCGGGATACTTTGTTGTTTGTGACGGGAGAACTGGACTCAAAAGTCGGAGGACCGCCTGTGGATTCTCTGCTGGAAAGTCGCCGCAGGACGCTGTACGGTGCGATCAGTCGTAATGGAGATCGTTTTGCCTCGGATGCCTTTCTGCGCCTGTTTGATTTTCCACTGCCGCGTGCGACCAGTGAGGGACGCAGGACTTCGGTCATTCCGCAGCAGGCCTTGTTTCTGATGAATAGTCCATTTATGGCCGAGCGAGCGAGGGCGTTTGCGGCACGCCTGGAGGCAGAGTCCTCCACGGAGGAGGAACGGGTGAAAAATGCCTGTTTGCTGCTGTTTGGTCGCAATCCTTCGGCTGAGGAGCAGGAATTGGCCGAGGCCTTTCTGAGCACATCCGTCGAATCTACAGGATCTGGCAAGTTGAATGTGCTGCAGCAGTATGCCCAGGTGCTGCTGAGTTCGAATGAGTTGATGCATCTGCGATGACGCTCTGGTCTGTGTTCAATGGATACGTTTCTGAGGAGTTACCCATGTTCAACGGGAATCAGTTGCCATCTCAAAGTCGTCGCGAATCCCTCATGCGTCTCGGATCCGGAATTGGCCTGTCCGGGTTAACCCTGGCCGAAGGCGCCATGACAGTGACGGCAGGCGAGGGGGGAGCGGGAACGATGGATTCGCTGCTGCCGAAAATGTCGCATTTTGCTCCGAAGGCCAGGCGGATCATTCAGTTATTCATGCCCGGCGGACCTTCTCAGGTTGACACGTTTGACTACAAGCCGGAGATACTGAAGTACGCGGGCCAGCGTCCTGCAGAGGTGGACCGCAAGAGTTTACGGAACACCAGAAACGGACTGTTTCCTTCACCATTTCGATTTCGACAGTACGGGCAGTGCGGGAAATGGGTCAGTGAGATTTTTCCGCATGTTGCTGAGTGTGTGGACGACCTGTGCTTCATCCATTCCATGCATACGGATATTCCGGAGCATGCTGGCGCGATGATGATGATGAACGTCGGACATCTGCAGCCAAATCGTCCGAGTCTGGGTTCATGGCTGGTGTATGGGCTTGGGACGGATAACCAGAATCTACCGGGATTTGTGGCGATGTCGCCGCGCGCTCAGCCAAGAGGCGGAATGGCCAACTGGGGCAGTAGCTTTCTTCCGGGTGCATACAACGGATGTTATGTGAACATTGCTGAGATGCGCCCGGAATCTGTCCTTCAGGATCTGCAGAACCACAGTGTGTCTCTGCGGGATCAGCGTCGTCAGTCCGATCTTCTGGGGCGATTGAATCGTTTACATGCGGATCAATACCATGATGCGATTCTGGAAAGTCGAATCGCGGCGATGGAGATGGCCTATCGCATGCAATTCAGCGTTCCTGAGGCATTTGATATCAGTGGAGAAACCAAAGCGACTCTGGATCTGTATGGTGACACTGAATATGCCAAAGGTTGCCTGTTAGCCAGACGTTTGATCGAACGCGGTGTGCGTGCAGTGCAGGTGTCCCTGTCGATCGATGGTTATGACATTGCGTGGGATACGGGACACGACAATATTCAGGGCGGGCATTCTGCGTTGGCGCGGGCTTGTGATCAGGGAATTGCAGCCCTGATTCGGGATCTGAAACAGCGGGGATTGTTTGACGAAACACTACTGGTCTGGGGGGGTGAGTTTGGTCGTGCTCCGACGTCAGAAGGTCAAAAAGGGCGCGACCATGACCACTATGGCTTTACAGTCTGGCTTGCTGGTGGCGGTGTGAAGGGTGGGATTTCGTGGGGTGCCACAGATCAGTTTGGCTGCTCTGCGGTGGAAAATCGTGTTCATGTCCATGATCTGCATGCGACCATTCTTCATCTGATGGGGCTCGACCACGAGAAGCTGACATATCGATATTCCGGCAGGGATTATCGTTTGACAGACGTTCATGGGCAGGTCGTCCATGGAATTCTGAGTTGAGTGCGTTAGGAGACCAGGACAGTATGAGAGGAGATTGTGTGCAGTCTTGTCACTTCAGCACACGACTTGCCATGGATTTCACATCGTCTGACGGATGTTCAAGGAGGGACTGAAGTTTTTCTCCAGCTTTCAGGGACTCAGGTAGTCGACCGTCTTCCATGGCTTTGAGTGTCTCGAGACAGCGTTGAGGCGATCGCGTCAAGGCATCGATAGCGAGGCCCTGATTGGATTCGGAAAGGTTGCCCCATGCTGCAATCAGCAGCGTGGTTGCTGTGGTCTCCGGAACATCGCTCAGTCCGCTGACAGCTCCCATCTGCAGTTCCGGATGACTGTCTTTGCTGAGGTGTTTTTCCAGAAGTGGGGCAGCTACGGACCAGTCGAGCAGAGCGACCATCCTGAGTGCATCGTAGCGAGTTCCCGGAGGAATACTCTCCGCCGTGGTCATCAGGGCAGCCTGTTGGAGTGCGTGTGACCATGCAGGATTCAGGTCCGGTTGAAGGTCCAGGGACTTTCGGATTTCAGCCTGAGGCCAGCGATTTGAGTGGCTGATGCCATTCACAAGACCGCCACCAAGTACCACAGCCTGCCAGTGCTGCAACGGTTGATCAATTTCAGGCAATGAGACCTTGAGAAGTTGGAGGATTTCCTGCGGATCACCAGCTTTACCTGTGGCAATGGCCAAACGCCAGATCCAGGGAATACGACGATACTCTTCATCGCTGCCGGGGGTTGCGGGAAGGCCTGCGACCAGCAGTGGCAGAAGCTTGTGGGCCTTTTCGATGTTCTCTGCAATCGCTGCTTCACGAAGTGACTCAGGAATGCTGTCGTTCAGAATGAACGCGGCCAGCTGGTCCGGGGATTTCGGAATCGTCTGAGCGACTGGGTTTTCGTGGACCATGCCTCGGGCGAGAGGAACACCATCCAGCTCCACCAGATGCAGTGCTCGAAGATCGGCGAGTGCACCGCGTGGCGCGACGGCCGGACGCATTTTGAATTCGAATTCCCCCTCTGGAATCGTAACGTTTCCCAGCATCTGAAGTTGATAGCGATCCCAGCCTCCTGTCGATTCGACTTTGGCTTTCAGTTCTGAATTGGGGCCCTGAACCAGCAATTCATTGCCGGAGGAATCCGGATGGCAGGCCCATTCCGCCCAGAGGACCATTTCCCGGGACTTTTCGGACCGAAGTTTCCATTGCACGAAGTCGTCAGGGCCATGCCAGTAACCGATATTTGAGAAGGGAATTTCAAACGTAATATCTTCTCCGTAAATCTCGGCACTGATTGCGGAAAGAACCGCATTGCCGGTGGCGGGGACAGGGATCAACTGAGGTTGGTTACCGTCGATAGATTTGGGGGGCAGTTGTTGTGTACGGAGCCATGCCCAGAGATGATTCACATCACTGATCGTGAGATTCTGCTGTAGTCCCTCGGGCATGAGCGATTTTCCGGTACTGCGCAGCGTCTCAATTTCTGATCGCAGCAGACTATGACGCTTACCTTCGGGGCTGAGGACAACGAGGCCATTTTCGGATTCTGAGGTGATCAGTCCGGACAGTGTTCGGCCATCGCGAAGAACAACGGCGTAACTCAGATATCGAGGATCTACTGCCTGGTTCGGGTCCATGATTGCCGTCACCAGAGCCAGTGGCGGTTTTCCCGAGTAATTGCTGATGTCGGGACCGACGGGCACACCGCTTTCCCGCAACTGGTGGCAGGTTGAGCAGTGCTTGCGGAAGACCGCCGCGCCGTCATCTGCAATGCCCTCTGAATTGATGGCTGCGGTAAAGCGATTGATAACTTCCTGGCGGTCGGTTGAGTCGATTTGCTGAAGGCATTTATTAGCTGCCGTGCGAATTTGTTCGTCCGGATGATTCAGCAGTTGCTGTTGTTGCAGCAGATTCAATTCGGACCGATGAATCACATCCGTCTGAATAGATCGCAACATGGCCAGCGTCCATTCAGATCGCTGTAGAAAGGCTGTCACCAGTGTGAGTCTGAGATCAGGTGACAAGCCATCCCAGTCGGCAATCAGCCTGTTTGCTGTTTCAGGATGACCGATTTGACTGAGTGACTCAACTGCTGCTGTTTGCAGTGGCGATGGAGTCTGAGGTGACAGAAGTTGCAAAAGAAGATTCGAGGTTTCTTCCATCGACGGTTGCATGGCAGTCAATAGCTGCAGTGCTGCAATTCGTTCTGAAGTATTTGCAGCTTCGTTTAAGGCCGTTTGGTGGGCTAGCCTGCTGACTGTGTCTGTCTGCGGTCGATTTTGAAGTTTTTCTTTCAGATCTGTATCCAGTGTGCGAACCTGCAAGCCCTGAAAAAACGCCAGCAGACTGAGCAGACGCTGTCGGTCTGATGTCTCCACAACGTCTGGCAGCAGCGTGTCCAGCATATCAGGGAGTTTGGAAGAATCCGCGAGAGATGCAATGAGTGATATTTGTCGCGCATATTCCCCGGGGGGCGATGACTTTCGGAGTTGATGAAAAATCTCGACAGAGTTGACTGCATTCAGGGAGCTTTCTGCGGCGAGGCGAATGAATTCATCGGATTCGTTCGAGGAGAGCAGGTGAGTTATGATGGCCGATACCGCTGGACTATCGGCGTGGGCGATTGAACAGGCTAGCTGGAGTCTTACCCGTGGGGAGGAATCGTTCTTCAGATCGGTCAGGTGTGAGTCGAGCGTGCGGCTCTCCTGCAGTCGTGGCTCACTGAGGCGTATTGCATGCCGGCGGACTGTGGCATCATCCGACGCGAGGAGTGTCGTGATGATGGAGACGGGCAGTGTTTCGAGGCAACTCCAGGTACTTGCTGCCTGGATCCGAACGGCTGCGGGGGTGGATTCGAGCAGACACAATTCCTGAAGTCCCGGAATCGAGCTGCGATCGTTGTTCCAGAGAATCAGTTGCTGGACGAGATCACGCTGAACTCCGTTTGGTGTATTCATCAGTGCGGCCAGTTGAGATCCGTGAACGCGTGTCAGATCCGGCATGTGTCGTAATGGCTGCCCGGTGGCTTCGATCCGGTAGATGCGTCCAAGATCGGCTCCGGCACGCGGGTCGAGAGTTGCCAATGTTGCCGGGGGAATCCAGATCGGGTGTTCAATGACGTAGCGGTACATATCGACGATCCAGAGTGCTCCATCCGGGCCGGTTCGCGCCTGCACGGGGCGAAACCATGGATCTGACGAGGCTACAAATTCCTGCTGCTGTTCTGTTTCTGCTCGAACGCTACGAAAGGT
>JBDKIW010000495.1:0-8310 GCA_039796955.1 Planctomycetota bacterium | reverse complement strand
TGCGTCCACCCGGACGGAGCGATTTTCGTGCGGTCTGCAGAAACAATTCCGCAATGCGAAAGTCGGAATAGTATGGCGGATTGCCCAGCAGCAGATCCCATGTCCCCGGGGCCGGGACGGCCCCTTCAGAGCTGAGCAGCGTGTTGATTCGCGTGATCCCGTTCAGTGCGGCCGATTGTGCTGTGCACTGCACGGCGCGTGCGTCACTGTCCACCGCCAGCAATTCCGCATCGGGAAAACTGGTCGCCGCGGCGATGGAAACTGCGCCACAGCCGGAACCCATTTCGATAATTTTCTGAGGCGTCCGGTCGAGGCCTTCAGTTGAGTCCGCGAACAGGTGCAGCGATCGAATCAGTGCTCGAGCACCTCCGTCCAGCCGGCGATGACTAAAGACCCCTGGCCGCGTTTCACACGTCAGCAACTGCTCGCCGTACCGAAAGTCAAATCGAGCCCGATAGCCCCGCAGTTTTTTCAGGGGCTGAGACCGCGTGGCAATGAACAGGACCCCGTGTGGCGATTTGCGAATTTCCACGGTCGAGTAAAGGGCTTTCAGTTGTGCTTCCACCCACTTGCCTTTGAGATTGTTGGTGGAGACCAGCAGTCGCCCGCCAGGCTTCAGTCGCGTGTGCAGCGTTTGAAACATCTCGTGGGCGACTTCGGAGGAATCACCCATCAGCGTGGGAAACACCGCTGAACCAAAGGCATGCTCCGGTGGATCTGCGGCACAGCTGATCCGAGTCTGTTCGACGCCGCCCGCTGCCGTGCAATCGTGAAAGCTGTGCAGCGTGCGACTGAAAAAGTGCTCGGGGGTAAAGAACGTGAACGCCAGATCACTCCGTGCCTCTTTCAGCGCTGAAGCAAGAGTGGTGCCATGCATCAGCACCGTCAGGACATCCGGCCCCGTCAGCTCTGAGACACTGTCAGCGATCAGCCGATCGGACCACGACTTCAACGTCCGTGCGTCCTGTTTACCTTTTCCGGATCGGCCAGTCTGTGATTGCCGGGATGTCATATCAGCATTTCAATGCAGCGGCCGCCCGGTGACTGATGTCCTGACGACTTCAGACAGGCGGACCTGTTTCGAGTTTACAGAGGGCACAGTCGACTTCTGTCGACGTGCTGAAAATAGAATCTGTTGCAGGGACTCACCTGCGCGGTCTGCCACGGGGCACACCGCCGGGTCATCTCAACCTGTTGCCTGCCTTACGGCGTATTTCCTGTTGACGAACGTGGCCGGATGGCGGATGAGTTCGGACGGTAGCCACCGTTTACATGGTTGGTGGCTCCGGAAACGTGATCGAAATTCGGCTCTCGCCACCGTCAGTATTCAGCACGACCGGGATCTTCCAGGTTCCGGTGGCCAGGCGACACAGCCCCGTTCCATCTGCTGCACAGTAGCCATAGGACACCTGCAGAATGACGGTGCAGCTGCCGGGTTGGCCTGTCAGCGGAACGGAGAATTCGGCGACGTTCCCGTCTGTCACCTGAGCCTCCGTACGGACGCCTGAAGCATTGTTTGCGAGCAGTGAAGGCTCACCCTCGCTGAACACACTCCATGTCACAGGAAACAAGTCGTTGCGTTTGTTGCCCTCCGGGATACTGAGTTGCACGGCAAACTGTACGGCCGGACTAACGGCCAGTTTCTGTTCCGGAAGTTCCACTGCTTTGCTCAGGTCTGGTCGCGAGACGGTGGCAACGGCTGCCGGCGGTGCTAATCCGGGAATGTCCAGCACCGCTGTGCTGCGATCGGTCAAATTGACAGTCAGAATCCGATGGTTGTTGGTGTCGGCAATCCACAGACGGTCCTGAGCAATCGACAATCCCCCCGGCTCATTCAGTTGAACGGGGTCCAGTCCCCTGCCCGGTTTGCCGTCGCCAAGCCATGTGGACACGGCATTGGAAGCCAGCGTCAATTGGCGGATTTTGTGATTGTAAGAGTCGGCGATGTACAGTTGATCCTGAAACAGTGCAATTCCGAGGGGATGCTGAAAGCGAGCCTCTGCGCCGATTCCGTCGAGATCCCCGAAGGCGAACAGCGACTGCCCGCGGGGAAGTTCGGAGGTGCCGGCAAGTGTGCTGACCTCGCCCGCCGGATCCACAGGCACCCGTCGAATCGACGACCCTTCGCTGTCGACAAGGTACAGATACTGTCCGGCGGAGTCAGTTATGATCTCTGAAGGCTGAGCAAATGCGGCCGTCGCCAGTGGGCCATTGATGACATCCTCGCGACCACTGCCGGCAAAAGCACCGATCGAGTCACTGCCGATGCTGTGGGACCAGATCTGATGCGGACCAGCCATGGCGATGTACAGAGTGCCATTCACAGCGGCGATCGACCAGGGGCTGTTGAGCGATGTTTCCAGCAGACGTCCAGTGGCAGGAACCCCGGGTTGGCCCTGTTCACCGGTACCTGCCAGCGTGCTGACGGTTCCCGCGTCCAGATCGATGCGGCGAATCAAATGGTTCTCTGTGTCGGCGACATACAGCAGATTGCCGACCAGAGCTGTTCCCTGAGGCCGCTGAAATTCAGCCTCCTGAAAACTGCCGTCCCGACGTCCGGAACGCCCACTGCCGATGACGGATTTCAATTCTCCGGACAGGCTGGTGACCACAATTCGATTGTGATTGCTGTCGGTGATGAACAGTCGCTGCCCAGCAGGGTCCGCCAGCACTTTGCCGGGGTAACGCAGCGGGGTGGCCTGCACCTTTGCCGACTCACGATCGAAAACAATCGGAGTTTCATTCAGGGTGCCGCGACTGCGATGGTATTTGATCAGTTGTCCAATCACAGAATCCAGCAGTTCCCGGTGCCCTTCCCCGCTTTGTGAGCCACAGTAATTGCCTTCCGGATCAATCAACGCTACGGTGGGCCAGGCACGCGTCCCGAACTTTCTCCAGATCAGCATCTCGCTGTCGTTGACGACCGGATGCTGAATCTCGTATCTCAGGATGGCGTCCCGAATGTTTGCGGAATCTTTTTCGTTGTCGAATTTCGCCGAATGCACGCCAATCACGACCAACTGGTCCCCGTACTTTTCTTCGAGGTATTTCAGGTCGGGAAGGACATGCATGCAGTTGATGCAGCAGTAAGTCCAGAAGTCCAGCAGCACCACCTTTCCCTTCAATTCGGCGAGGTCGATGGGCCGCGAGGTGTTCATCCATTCGCTGCCACCATCCAGAATCCCTGGCGGGATTTTTACTGCTTTCGGAAATGGATTTTCCGGAGGCTGGGCGGCGGCCTCGTCTGCACCAGCCGTGGCCGGTGCTGTCTCTGTCTGCACTGCCATTGCGGTCGCCGGGATTCCCTGTGTCAGGACGATGGAAACACAGAACAGCAGGAGTTGAGAAATACGAGTCATGAGAGCAGGTCCGGCGGAACTGAGGAAACCCTGATGTCACAATCAGGCGGGCAAGACAACGCAGATGGCTTGAATCTGAGGTGCTGCGGAGGTTTCGGACTGTGGCGTCGAATACGCGTCAGGTTCGACAGCCGTGGGGACCATGGTGACGATTGAACGGGAACGAAGACGCGTGGCAGACCTGGCAGGAACACCCCTGATCGCCTTACTCGGGCAGGAAACAGTGGTCGGAACGGTATAATACGGCGCCACAGGGAAACAGTGAAGCCACTGGCGACGCAGAGCCGGATTTGTATCGGCTGTGGCAGCAGGACGTTTCCTGATTCAGGAAACAGTGGCGGGGCTGCGGGTCAGGTAGTGCGACCCGTCCACGATCACCGAGGCACAGGTGTCATTCGCAGATCGTCCAGGTCAAGTTGCCCGGTGGCGCCGTTCAGCCCGATCCTGATGATCATTTCCCGAGCGGTTGGAGGCACTGGCACCAGTGATTTGGCATCCTGCCAGTCCAGTGTGCCGCGCCATTTCCCCAGTACGACTGCGGAAATTTCACGCCGCACATTGTCGTAGAAGTGCACCACAATCGCCGCCTGACCGCCCGGAGCCGGGTCCGGAACGACCGACGTGTGTCTCACCCAGTACTGCAATTGCAGACCTGCCACCAGTCTCCCATCCACGGCCGTGCCCTGCAACGCCTGGGAAATGCCCGCATGATCTTTGTTTTCAAAGTGCAGATACTGCACGCCCTCCATCGCCCCTTCCGTCGCCAGTTCCACGTTTCGCTGATAGTGCCAGCCATCGGCACGGCCGTCCCCGTTTGTGTCCTCTTCAAAAGAACCATTCACCAGACGGGGGTTTCGAGGGTCCGGCAGCACGCGGCGCTGTTCTTCAGACGTCCCCGTCATCGGGACGAACAGCGTTGAGATCAGTTTCTCGTCCTGTAACTTCCCCTGCTCCTTGCGAAACAGATGAAAGGCCTGTTGATAGCGTTCTCCGATCGGGATAATCATCCGCCCACCCTCCTTCAGCTGATCCACCAGTGGCTGCGGAACATTCTCCGGAGAACAGGTCACAATGATGCGGTCAAACGGGGCGTGTTCGGGCCAGCCCTGATAGCCGTCGCCTTCCCGCACATGAATGTTGGTGTAGTCCAGATCTTTCAGACGTTTGGCGGCCTGCTTCGCCAGCGCCGGGACAATTTCAATCGTGTAAACGTCTTTCACGATCGCTCCCAGCACCGCAGCCTGATACCCGCTGCCGGTGCCAATCTCCAGGACGCGATGCTCACGCTGCGGATCCAGCACCTCGGTCATGTAGGCCACGACATACGGAGGCGAAATTGTCTGCTGATTGCCAATGGCCAGAGCCGTATCCTCGTAGGCCCGCGCTCGATCCGCCGTCCGCACGAATTCATGACGCGGGATCGCTCGCATCGCCGACAACACCAGCGGATTGCGAATTCCCTCCGCCTCCAGTGCTGTCTGAACCATCGCTTCCCGCTGAAGTTCCCACTTCTGCTGTGACCAGCCCCAGGAGGACGCCGTCAGCCAGAGACTCATGGCAAGCAGACAGAACCGCAGCTGCTGGCGGAAGCGTGTGCCGGCGGATGGCCGGGATTTCCGCGGGATGTTCGTTTCTGCAGTGTTCCGGTACTCTGAGAACATGCGGTGGCATCCTCGTCAACAAAAATCGGGGGTTCCGGAAACTGAAAAAATATTCGGTTTATCGGCGTTTTTTGTCACCCAGCCAGCGGTTTTCCCGGTTGTCGTGCCCGATTTCAGGGGCGCATGACCCATGTGATCCCTCGGCGGGCCAGCGTCGAATCTTCCCGTCGGAGCCCTTGGGACCGTGGTTTCGTCGCGTTTTTTCGTCCACCTGGACGAGGCCCGCGTGGATTGGCCCGGACGTCAGCAGGCGTTCGTCCGCAGCAGTTTCAGGTCGTGTACTCCGAATTCAGTCGAACGTATTCCGCCGTCAGATCAGACGTCCAGAACCGAACCGCCTCACCGCCGGAGCATGGCCCACCACTGACTTCAAGTTCCAGATGCACGTCGCGATTCGTTTTCAGTGCCGTGGATAAGGACGCCGCGTCGAAGGGGACCGGCGTTCCCGCCCGGTAAACTTCTGTTCCATTGATCTTCAGAGAGACGTATGCGGTGTCAAAATCCACTCCGGCATAGCCCGCCGCAGACACGATCCGACCCCAATTGGGGTCTCCACCGGTGATTGCTGTCTTAACCAACGCACTTTCTGCAATTTCTTTGGCCATCCGCCAGGCAAAATCCCGAGTCTCAAGGCCGGCGACGTCAACCGTAATAAAGTGGTCCGCGCCTTCGGCGTCCCGGATAATACTGGTCGCCAGATGCTGACAGACAACCCGTACTGCTTCGGCCACCTGCTGCAGATCGTCATCCGACAGCGTGACCGCTGACGCGCCATTGGCCAGCAGCAGGACCGTATCGCTGGTGCTCATATGACCATCGACACTGATGCAGTTGAATGTTCGGTCCACGCCAGCTTTCAGCATCGCAGCGCACTGCTCAGGCGATAACGGTGCATCGGTCATAATTACTCCCAGCATCGTCGCCATGTTCGGGGCAATCATGGCGGCTCCCTTGCAGACCCCCGAGACACGCACTGTCCCACCCCGGACTGCCACGTCACAGGACGTGAGTTTTGGAAAGGTATCCGTGGTCATAATGCCCGTGGCAGCATCCAGCAGATGCTGGTCAGAATCTCCCAGCAAGGCGAACGCCTGGGGAATTCCGGACTGCAGCAGCGGCATCGGCAACGGCACACCAATCACTCCGGTGGAACACACCAGCACGTCCGCAGGCGCACAGTTGAGACAGTTGGCCAGTGTGGCTGTCATCGCTTCGGCATTGGCAATTCCGGGGGCTCCTGTGGCCGCATTGGAATTCCCGGAATTGATGACCACGGCACGTGATGTGGAAGATGGCACACGGCTCCGAGACACAATGACGGGCGCACCGCACACTTTGTTGGTGGTAAAGACCCCGGCGGCTGAAGCCGGAACCGTGGAAACAAACAGCGACAAGTCCGGTTTTCCGCTGGCCTTGATTCCGCAGGTGAACCCGGCTGTCTGAAAACCACGAGGAAGGCTGGCCTGTTGTGACATGAAGCGAATCAATCTGGCTGAAGGTCCGTGACCGGAAACAAGAGCATCGAGGTGCAGGTTGCCGAACCTGCCGGTCTCAGTTTCTGCAGGCTGCGACTTGTAGCGAATGCGGGAACCTCAGAAAAGTGGAAGCCTGACAGTGCGGCCGCTGAGACCCTCCGACGTCGGCACCAGCGAGGTTCCGCGAATGAAAAATCGCAGACACGCATTGCCCTTGGAAATTCGCGAAGCGCCTGGCAACACGGCGGAACCGGAATTGGGATGTTCACCGGGATGATTGCCAGACTTGCCCTCAATCGTCCATCGCGGGATTCCCTCTTTTGCCGCATCACTCGCCCTCGCCCTCGCCCTCGTACTCGTGCGCAGCTTGGCGTCGCTGGTGCTCAACCTGCGAGCCCCGCGTTTTCGTGATCGAGTGCAATTGGCGTACTCCTGCCTTTCAGTCGCAACGCGACGTCATGTGAAAGCCTCGGATGCCAATCCGAGGTCACGCGGCGGAACGAATTCGCAGAGTCGCCACGCGACGGCATGTGTGGTCGCGCAGATCGATGAATCCATCGCCCAGGTCCGAGGTCAGAGATTCTGCCCCTGCGACTGTGCATTGACGTTTTTTTAACCACGGATGAACACCGGGGAACGCAGTTTGGGGTGACGAGCTACCCTGGCGGGAGCGGACTGGTCTGGGGCCGGTAAGCCGCGGTGGGGGTGGATCGCCCTTGAATTCCCGCGTCTTAATCCCTGTGCAATCCCACCGGTCTTTCGACGTAAGTGTATGCAATTCAATCGCTTGTGGCATTCCGCAATAGATGGCTGGCCCCAGGTTCGCCCCCGGCACTAAACGCTGCTGAGAAAGAGCTCGCTGCTTTGAATCACAAACTTGCGGCATTAAAGCGGCAGAAGAAAGGTTTGATGCAGCAGCTTCTCACCGGTAAAGTCCGGGTGGCGGTGGACTGCAAAAAGTGAAGGAGTCTGTCGCATGAATCAACGGATGCTCTCAGGCTATTTTCCTGACCTCACGAAAATGGTCGCGACCGGATCTGATGCCGTTCTGAATCGTTCGCCCTCGCTGATTGTCTGACGATCGTGAGGCAGGTGTGAATAGAATGAATAAAAATCGTTGTGAAAAGGCGAACTGACGTGACAAAAATCGTGGAACTGGAAGTGGCACAAGCCACGCTGAGCGAACTGATCGCTGGGCTGAAACCCGATGACGAAGTTGAGATTGTTCACAATCACAAGCCAGTCGCCCGCATCGTGCTTCCCAGGTCGGGGATACCTCGCTTTGGAAGTTGCAAAGGGATGCTGACGATTGTTGCTGAAGATGACGAACACTTGAAAGACTTTGAGGAGTACATGCCGTGAGACTCCTGCTTGATACCCACACACTGCTGTGGTTTGCTTTAGGTGACCAGCGTTGCAGCGTCATTGTACGCCAGATGATTGAAGACCCTGCGAATGAGAAATGGATTAGTCCGGCCAGTCATTGGGAATTGGCCATCAAAATCGGGCTGGGGAAATACACACTGCCCGGACCGTTTGAAGACTTCATAAAGGCCGCCGTAGAAGGCAATGGGTTCTCAACTTTATTGATACAGCCAAAGCACACCGGGATGTTGATCCAGCTCCCCCAGCACCATCGGGATCCGTTCGACCGATTATTGATCGTGCAGGCGATTGTCGAATCGATGACGATTGTCAGTGCTGATGAAGCGTTCGATGCCTACCCTGTGAAACGAGTCTGGTAGGGGAACAGGAATGGCCGGCTCGGAGTTCCTCGAAACTGGGGCCATCCATCTGTGAATTCGTTCGCAAGTG
>JBDKIW010000494.1:0-21867 GCA_039796955.1 Planctomycetota bacterium | reverse complement strand
GAGCAGCAGTTTCAGGAGATTCAATCGCTGGTCCGCCAGCACTTCCTGATTCGGACTCGGGCAGACGCCGACACACGTCAAAGCCGCAGCAATGACGGTCGACGCCGGGACCAGGCGATGGCCAGTGGAGCCCAGTATATCAGCACCGACTTCCCCGAACCGCAGGCCCGCTTTTCCGATTACTCTGTGCGCTGGCCCGACCAACAACCCGCTCGCTACAATCCTCTGTTCTCAGCCCCACCCGCGTCGGGAACGCGATGGGAGTAGGGAGTAGGTAGTAGGGAGTAGGGAGTAGGGAAAACTCAAGTGTGTGGTGGCGGAATCAGGAGTGACGGGAATGTGGAATCTGCAGGGGCGAGTTGCGGTGGTTTCCGGTGCGGCACAGGGGCTCGGTCGAGCGACAGCGCTCGCACTGGCCGAAGCGGGTGCTGACACGGTTCTGATTGATCGCAATCGCGACGGCGCTGCCGCTACGGGAGACACCATTCGGGCACTTGGACGCCGCGTGATGGTCTCTGACTGTAATGTCTCGGATCCCGTGGCCATCGCGGACTTGTTCACGGAAGTGGACCGGCAGTTTGCCTCTGTGGACTTTCTGGGGAACATCGCCGGCGACGGCTGCCTGGCCCGTCCCGAAGAGCTGACGATCGAAGACCTGCAACGAGTCCTGCAGAATCTCGTGATCGGCCGCTTCGCCATGTGTCAGCAGGCCGGTCGTCGGATGCTGAAGCAGGGCCGCGGTTCCATCATGAACATCGGTTCGCTCGCCAGCAGCACAGCGCTGGGCCGCGGACATATCGCCTACAGCATGGCGATGGGTGCCGTGATTCAGATGACCAGAGAACTCAGTACCGAATGGGCCCACCTCGGTGTGCGTGTCAATTGCGTCACACCAGCGCAGGTGGTCAACCCCAGTCTCAGTGCCCGTATGGCCGACGACCCAAACCTGGAGGGTCGCTTTCTGCGAGGAATTCCGGCCGGTCGCCTGGGGCAGCCCGATGATATTCGCGGCATCGCCCTGCTGCTGGCTTCTGATGCATCTTCGTGGATCACCGGAGCCATCATTCCTCTGGATGGCGGAAACATGGCGATGAACGCCGGCGGAACGCCCGGTCATCAACTGGAACGCGTGCAGAGCTTTCACGGCAGCAAGTGACCAGTTGGCACTCTGCTGACTGTGCTCAGGCGGCTCGTCGATCAGCGGCCGCCGGCGAGCCTGATGATTCCACAGTCGACGTCTGCGTGGAAACCTGCTGGGCTTTTGCACGAGCAGCCGCCACGGCCGCCAGTCGTTTTCGGCGCCCGGAGCGACTGAAGCGATTGGCCATATCAATCAGTCCCGGAGCGAACCGCTTGAACAGAAACAGCAGGTGCGCCATGGGAGTGATCAGCACTTGCCGACGATCACGGCGAATTGCACGAAGAGTTTTTTCAGCCACCTGTTCCGGGGTGGCGCACAACCAGGCCGGTGGCTGCGGAACCTGCTGCCCAGCGCGTGACGACTGGGCTGAGCGGTACAGGGTGGTCAGGACCGGGCCGGGACAGATCGCTGTCACTCCCACGCCACGCCGCCCATATTCCGCCCGCAACGCTTCTGTAAATCCCACCAGTCCGTACTTGCTGGTGTGATAAGCCGCAAACCGGCCACCGGCCACCAGTCCCGAAATGCTGCACATGTTGACAATGTGTGGATCGTTCCGCAGCAGCAGTGAAGGCAACAGCAGCTGAGTAATCTGAATCGGCGCCAGCAGGTTGATCGACATCAGCCAGTCCCACTGGGCCTGAGTCATCAGGTCGGTGGCCCCGTAGAATGCCACACCGGCATTGTTGATGAGCAGATCAATGCCGCCAGTTTGCACCAGCGCGTCCTGCACCATCTGTTGTACGTCCTGCGTACGGGTCAGGTCACAGGGGGCGGTCCAGACGTGGACGCCGCTGGGAACCAACTCTTCACGCAGTCGCTGCAGTCCCGCAGCATCGATGTCGACCAGGTAAAGGTGGCAGCCTTCACGTGCCAAAGCCCGCGCGAGCGCCAACCCGATCCCTGCCGCCGCTCCTGTGAGAAGCGCTGTCTGCCCGCGAAATGTCTTCATCCGTGACTCCTGCCCGGGAATCATTCCCGGCCTGCCTGTACCCGGCGGCCAATGTCCGATCCATCAAAAACTGGTCACCGCAAAAGGCTTCATATGCCGCACCACGACAACGCTGCTGATCGCCTGCTTCACCAGTGTCGAATTCGGCCTTAGAGACTAGCACAATCCGCGCGGCGAGGCGAGACCATCCTCGTTGCCGCCGGGTTTGCCCCATTTCGCCCACCCCCAATACAGACCCCGATGGCCGGCGGAGGTGTTCAGAACGACAGGACCTGCCACAACCCGGAGTAGTCGTCGGTCCATCGCAGGATGCGTTCTTTTCCGGTCACCGCTGCGGAGGCGTCCTGAATCAGGGGGTCTTCAAGCACTTCTGCACTGGATGACAGCAGCACCCAGGTGGAACTGAAGACGCCGGTCGCATCATTGTCCGCGTTGTCAATTTCCACGGCTTTCCAGGCAAGATGTTCGGCTAACCCGCGAGTGACCGGGGCGAGATCCAGAAAGCGGTTGGAAATATGCACCGCCAGGATTCCCCCGGGCCGAAGATGCCGGCCATAGATTTCCGCACATTCCGTAGTCAGCAGGTGCACGGGAATCGCATCGCTGCTGAAGGCATCAATTGCCAGCACATCAAATTGCTGCGATGCCCCCTGAGCCAGCTCGTGCTCCATCATGATGCGTGCATCGCCCAGCACCACCTCCTGAGTTGCCTCGCAGTTCTTCAGGTACTTGAAAATGCCCTGCTCAGAAAGCGCCAGCACGTCCGGGTTGATGTCATAGAAGCGGAACTGTTCTCCGGGGTGCCCATAGGCCGCGATCGTCCCCGTGCCCAGCCCCACTACGCCGACACGCAGGGCATGCCCGTCTGTCGCCATGGCGCGTTCACGAGCCACCACGATGGCGCGTCCCAGTCCACTTTCACGCCCATAGTAGGTCGTGGGCTGCCTGGCCCAGTAGTCATCATCAAACTGGAAACCATGACGAATCTGTCCATGGGTGAGCGAATACTTGCCTGGCAGCGGATCTTCATTGTCGTCCAGACTTCCATCCGCGTCGTCGTAACGCACGCGCAGCACCCCGTAAAAATTTCGGGAGACGTGCACCACCTGCGTATCGGCCAGCCCTTCGTCGGTGACTTCCTTCAGACGCAAACCCAGAATCAGCAGCAGAGTGACCGCTGGCACCAGCAGCGACAGACCCGGCGACGGTCGTGCCGGACCACGAAAACCACGGGCCGAAAGGTCCATCAGAATCCCTGCGATCGCAGTGGCCAGAATGGAATTGAAGCGTTGCTGAGCCAGCCAGCCCTGGGAAACCGCAGCCCACAACACGACCACGGACGCGGCATACAGCAGGCCTGGAATCAGCCACCAACGCCCGCGTTCTGACAACTTTAATATCGCCCAGAAACCAATCGCGGCTACCAAAGCCGGTAACAGAGATGCCAGCGCACTCCGCTGCCACAACGGAGACTGCATCAGCCACGACGTCTCCACCACCGCATCGCCGCCTTCCGGCGATAACGCCCCCGGTAACAAGAGAAACGGTCGAGTCCAGCGCAGGTAACCGAAGATCCAGGACACCTGCAGCAGCGACACCGTCAGCCATCCCGCCAGCACGCGGTTACGCAGAGGTTCCAGGACACCAGTGAGCAGCAAACCTGCCACCAGAATCGCGCAGAATCCACCCAGCAGGATGGTTTCCTGCGTCGAACTCAGAAACTCAGCCAGAGGGTTCAGAACCAGCCACGACTGACCGGCGAACTGCGCAGCGGCAGCCAGCGTCCAGATCCAGAATCCGGGAGTCGGCGTTCGCAACCAGACTCGCTGCGTCGCCATCGCCAGGACGACGGCCAGTGCACAGGCCCACAGCCCCACATGATATTCCCAGTAACCCACGAACAATCGCGGTGCCGCCATGGCCACAAACAATCCACCCAGAGCTCCCCCGGCCGAGATCACGACAAAGTACAGCGTCAGCCAGCGGCTGTGAGGCCTGAGTTGATAGAGTTCGCCGTGACACGACATGCAACAGGCAAACAGCACCACAGAGTACACCAGAATCTGCCACGAAATACTGGCATCCGGCCCGTCACTCAGAACCTGACTGGCCAGCGGACAGCAGACCAGCAGCAACAGGGCATACACGCGTCGGTCATACCAACGCGGACTGTCAAAGCACAGGATAAAGGAAATCAGGTACAGGCTGAGCGGCAGGATCCAGAGGAAGGGCACGGTGGCGACGTCAATACACAGCTGATTCGTCGTTGCCAGCAGCATCACCGAACTGGAGGCGGACAACAGTAACCACAGCAGCAATGAGCCGATTCCGGGACGCGAGACCTGCGACTCATCCCGGGGAGCAGCAGATCCACTGTCGGCCACCCCGAGATCTTCACGGCCGGACTGCCTCAGAATCCCGAAGGCGCACAGCGCCGCCAACCCGGCGTACAGAGAATACAGGCCGCTCCAGGAATTGACCTGCTGTCGCAGCGGCAGCCATGGTTCGAAGACAAACGGGTAACTGAGCAACGCCAGCAACGAGCCCACGTTGGACAGGGCGTACAGCCGGTAAGGCGATTGTCCCGGTGCAGTCCGGCTGAACCAGCGCTGCATCAGAGGGCCAGTGGTCGAGAGTAGAAAGTAGGGCGCGCCGACGGTGGCGGTCAGCAGCAGCAGAATCGTGGAAAGTGGCGATTCGCCGGCCGTCGGTTTCCAGGATTCACTGGGGGCAATCGGCAGAAAGGCCAGCGAACCGATCAGCAGCGTCAGGTGCACAATCGCCTGAGTCCGCGGTCGAAACAGCGTGCTGAGCAGGTGCGAGTACAGGTAGCCGCCCAGCAGCAATAACTGGAAGAACAGCATGCAGGCCGTCCAGATGGACGGGCCACCGCCAAACCACGGCAGGATAAAGCGCCCGGTCAGGGGCTGAACCTGAAACAGCAGAAAGGCACTTACAAAAATTGTCAGGGCGTACCGCAGCATAAAAGTCCTTCCGAAGGAAGCCGCAAACTATAGTGAAAAAACCCGCCCCGTCCCTCATCGACGCCGGAAATGTGTCCTGGAAAACAGACAAAACCGAGGACCACGTGTGCAGCGAAATTCCGGCTGGCATTTTTCCGCGGTGCCCCCGGACAGCCGGCCTCCGGCGGCGGTTCCCACAGCCAAGGCCCAAAGGAGCCATGCCAAATTTCCTGACATCTCTCCCACTTTTCTGCAAAATCTGCCAGGAATTCCCCGGCAAAAACGAATAGACTCGGTCCGGATTTGCAGTTCGCACAGCTCGGCTACGCCATCCGGCGTTTGCATTTTGTTTGCCGAACAGCAGTCTGGACTTGTTTTTCAAGCCTTTGCCGACGTTTCCCGTGTCCCATCCTGACGCCCTGTGCGTGCAGCTGACTTTTCTCGTGCCTCTGGCAATTGCATTCCGGCTAACCTTGACCTTCAGGAGGATTCTCCGTGAGAATCCCCCACATGGGCTTCGTCGCAATCGGATGCCTCTCGCTCCCTTCTTGTGTCAAAAGGATTCCTATGTTTTCTGGTCGAACAAAACAGCTCCTGCTGGCTGCCGTGCTGGCCGTGTCCAGCCTCGTCAGCACGGTTTATGCTCAGTCCGCCGGCTCGACGCGCGTCAACAGCAGTCAGATTCTGCCGAAGGACACCTACTTCTATCTGTCCATGCCCAGTGTGGCCGTCATGAAGGACCAGATGAGCAAGTCCTCCATGGGCCGCATGTTCACCGATCCCGTGATGGAAGAGTTCCGCACGGAATTGATGACGGTGTTTGTGGAACAAATGCAGGATCGCGCCGCCGCTGTCCAGGATGCCCTGGGCATGACCATGGATGACCTGATGGCCATCCCCTCGGGCGAAATCACGTTTGCATTCTCCAAGGCTCCACCGAACCGGATGGGTGCGGTCGTATTCTTCGAATACGGCGACCACGAAGCACAGATGAAGTCACTGCTGGACAAGGCCGTCACGGGATTGAATTCCAGCCCGGTGCTTGAGTCCGCCAATATGGAACATGCCGGAACGGAAATTGTCCTCTGGAAAAACACCTCCGAAACCGCCAATGCCACACCCCTCGCAAAGGAATTCGGCTGGTTCCTGAAGGATCAGAAGATGGTGGCTTCCAACAGCAGCGCACTCCTTAAGCTGGCACTCGACAACTGGGATGGCACATCTCAGAAAACGCTGTCATCCAACGAAACCTATTCGTACATCATGAGCAAGTGTGAGACAAAGCCGGGGGCCGGCGTGATGACGATGTACTTTGATCCCATCGGCATGTTCACGCAACTTGTCCAGACTGGATCTCTCGGCGAAGCCGGGCTGCAGGCTGGCATGGCCATGAGCGTCCTGCCGATGCTGGGGCTGAACCAGATGAAGGGCATGGGCACCGTAATGGAAATGAACAACGAATCCTACGATGCGCTGTCCCAGTCCATGATCTACTGCGAACAGCCGCCCATGTTCATGATGCAGATGTTCCAGCTGGATACGGTCGAACGCACGCCTCCGACCTGGGTCAAGGAAAACGCCACCACGTGGATGGCAACGAAGTGGAAGGTCGACGAAGCCTGGAAAACGGCAGAATCCATGGTCGATATGTTCCAGGGCCCAGGTGCACTCGCCCGCATGGTCGATGAAGCCGCTGAGCGTGATCCCGGAATTCACGTGAAGAACGACATTATCGATCAGCTGGATGGACGCATGCAGCTGTCAACCGCCGGCGACGGCAGTGCGGCATCCACGGGCACCAATGATGTGCTGATCGCCATCGGCCTGCGTGACACCGCCAAGTTCACGGAACTGCTGGCAAAGATCGCTTCCCAGCCCGGCTTCCCCGCAGAACAGCGGGAACTGGAAGGCGTAACCGTTTACGAACTGCCGCTGGGACCAGACGGTTCCAAGTTCGCTTTCACAGCAGCCAACAATCAGCTGCTGCTCAGCGTCGGTGGCGCTCAGCTGGAAATGGCCGTTCGCAACACCTCCGACGTCCGCCCTCTGTCAGAAACACCACAGTTCCAGGCCGTTGCGGCTCAGTTCCCGGAAGATGCCCGCATGGTCAGCTTCAGCCGTCCTGCAGATACCTACAAAGGGCTCTACGAAATGCTGCGTAAAGGTGAAGCGGCCGAGGCATTCGCCGGTGCCGATGAATTCCTCAGCATGGTCAACTTCAGCAAGCTGCCACCGTTTGAATCCATCGAGAAGTACTTCTCGCCAGCCGGTGGATACTGGGTCAGCGATGAAAATGGCGTCATGATGAAGAACTTCTCTCTGCCCGTGCAGAACTGAACACTTCAACTGTCGTGCCCGTAAAAACGCGAAGCCACTGCCCTGATCGGCAGTGGCTTTTTTCATCACTACATCCGGGCCTCCAACGAGGTGCGGGGCGGCGAGGTTCCACCCGAGCCGCAAAGATTTTGCGATTCTGGGAGGGCGAGGTTCCACCCGGAGCCGCAAAATTGCTCTGTGTCCGGCAAGAACTACGCTGCGGTTGAGGATGACCGGCTCAGGTGGAACTTCGCCCTCCCCAAACCATTCACCGGCTCAGGTGGAACTTCGCCCTCCCCAAACCATTCGCCGGCTCAGGTGGAACTTCGCCCTCCCCAAACCATTCATCGGTTCAGGTGGAACTTCGCCCTTCCCAAACCATTCACCGGCTCAGGTGGAACTTCGCCCTTCCCAAACCATTCACCGGCTCAGGCGGAACTTCGCCCTCCCCAAACCATTCGCCTCACCCTAATCCGAACGCCCTGCCGAACCCTCGCGTTTTGTTGTTCAACACCCGCCCATCGGCCGGCACTATGGTCCGTCAAACCCCAGGGCTCGCCGTGCTTCACGGGCTCGCTGTTCTGCCGTGCGACTGTCCGCTGCAAGAACCGTGAGGTGGCCCATCTTGCGGCCAATACGTGCCTCCGCCTTGCCATACAGGTGCACGTACACATCCGGCATCGCAAACACCGAACTCCAGCGTTCCGGCGTGACCTGCAGCAGATGATCCCCCAGCAGGTTGATCATCACCGCCGCGGATCGCGGACGAACGTCTCCGGAAGGCAATCCGCACACAGCACGAAACTGCTGCTCAAACTGGCTGGAGGCACACGCTTCAATGGTCAGGTGCCCACTGTTATGCGGCCGCGGGGCGATTTCATTCACCAGCAATCGCCCGTCACGCGTGGCAAAGAATTCCACACACAGCACCCCGATCACACCGAAGTGCTCCAGAATGCCGCGAGCCATCTCGCGGGCCTGTACCGCCAGCGATTCCGTAATCGACTCCGCCGGACTGATGGAAACGTCAAGAATGTGGTTGACGTGATGGTTCAGAGCCGGAGCGAAAAAGTGACAGGATCCGTCACCGAACCGACTGGCCACAATTGAGAGCTCAAACTGAAAATCCACAAGTCGTTCGAGGATGGCCTCGGCGACACCCAGCCGATTCCAGACGTCCACGCAATCATCAGCAGAACTCAGCTTCACCTGGCCCTTGCCGTCATAGCCCATCGTGACCGTCTTCAGGATGCCGGATCCACCGAAGCCCTCCAGTCCCCGAGCCAACTCGTCCGGTGAGGTGATTCGCAGAAAATCAGCCGTGGGAATCCCGATACTGCGAAGCGTAGTTTTTTCCAGCAGTCGATTCTGTGAGGCACGCAGCAATTCAGGCCCCGGAAAGACCGGGACCCGCGACTGCAGAAACTCAATCGTCGATACCGGGATATTCTCCTGCTCGTACGTCACCACAGAAACCCGCTCGGCAAACGCGGCAAGTGCATCCCAGTCCGTAAACTGCCCCGGACTGCTGTGGTCACTGACCTGACCGCACGGCGAATCGGCCGGATCCCCGAACATGGCGATTCGGTACCCACTGCGACGTGCCGCCATGGCAAACATGCGGCCCAGTTGGCCGCCTCCCAGCATGCCCAGAGTGGCTCCGGGAGACAGGATTCGTGGAGTTGACGAGTCAGCAGATGGATGTGTCATGGAAGATCAGTAATCGTCAAAAAACAGCGGCCGTGGAACACAGTTGTCGGTGAGCCGTTCGGGGGTTGATGCGATCAGCAGGCAGCACCAATGCGGGAATCACGAAAACTCAGCACACCCGGCTCGTAACCCCATACGAGGATCACCGAGGTCGCCGGGATGTTCTACAGCGACAAATGACGGTCACTCAGCACCGCTTCCGTTTGCTCTGCAATGTACGCGTGCAGTTTCTGATTCAGACTCGCATCGCTGATCGCCAGAATCCGCACGGCCAGCAGAGCAGCATTCTTTGCTCCGGCCTTGCCAATCGCCAGCGTCCCCACCGGAATTCCGCCGGGCATCTGCACAATTGACAGCAGAGAGTCCAGCCCATTGAGCGCTTTGCTCTGAACAGGAACTCCCAGCACTGGCAGGACCGTTTGCGATGCGACCATCCCCGGCAGATGTGCCGCTCCACCAGCTCCGGCGATCAGCACCCGCAGCCCGCGGCCCTCCGCCGCCCCCGCGTACTCCGCCATCCACGCTGGCGTACGGTGCGCAGAAACCACCTGGCATTCATGAGGAATACCGAACTGAGTCAGCACCACCGCCGCCTCGGACATCGTGTCCCAGTCAGACCGACTGCCCATAATGATGCCAACCACAGGCGCACCCGAGGGAAGAGGATCAGACATACAGCAGGGACTCCAGTATTGCGGTTGCGGCCACCTGATCAAAACAGCGACTGTCGCCTGGTCTGCCGGTGGCTGAATATTTGTAATTACACCCGACGTGAGTGGCTGCCAGGGAAAACATGAGAGCTCGCCAACGAACAGGCACATGCCAAGGACGTGCTGCCCCCGAAAACTGCCCTGCTGACCGTTCGTGCCGGGCTCGTCCAACCGTGCCCTGCGTGCTCACGGCCCGCCCCAGCCTGTTCACAGTGATCACCACCGTCCAGTCGTCAGACTGACCGGACGGTGGTGCTCTCCGGAATCAGCAGTGCCGTTACCGCGGTCTCGACGCCCCCACAGGATTCGAACGAAACCTGGTGTGGACCGTAGCTGAAAGTACCGCAGAACGTCGCGATCAGCGCTGAGGTGGTGCCAGTGTCGGTTCCACTTCCAGCGTCTGCTCACCTCGTTTGATCGTCAGTTTCAATTTGTCCCCGGCTTTGGAGGCCACCAGTTTTTCAATGAGGGTCTGGTAGCCGTCCACCTGTGTGTCGCCAACACGAGTGATCACATCACCGGTGGTCAGCCCCGCGGCCTGCGCCGGTGAATCCGGACGCACCGCACGAATCACAATTCCATCGGCACCACTGGCAGCCAGATCCGGCTGCAGACCGAGGTAAGGCGTGCGACTGGTGGGACGGCGACGTCCCGGTTGCGATGAGGCAAATTCCGGTCGAGTCTCCAGAGCATCAATGCCCTTCAGCAGTTGTTCGGTGTAATCAATCACCAGCACAGCGCCTTCCATATTCAGCGTGCTGGAATCGTCGTCGGGTGTGTGATAGATATCCGTCATACCTGTGAAGCAGAACATGACGGGAATCTGGCTCTGGTAGAACGGCAGGTGATCGCTTCCGGCAAAGGCACCTTCGACAATCGTGATGTCCACGGGAATCACTTCATCCGCCTTGCGCACGATGTCGGTAAATTCCTTCGCTGTTCCCACACCATTCACCTCAACGAGGTTGTTCTTCAGGTTGCCGATCATGTCGAAGTTGATCATTGTGACCGTCTTCTCCAACGGGAAGATCGGAGACTTAACGTAGTGCTGGCTTCCCAGCAGACCTCGTTCTTCACCCGAAAAACAGATGAAGACCATGCGGCGTTTTGGCTTTGGCCCCGCAGCAGCACGGCGAGCCAGTTCCAGAACAGCTGCAGTCCCGGACGCGTTGTCGTCCGCCCCATTGTGAACTTCGCCCGTGCGATTGGCGGTGCGTGAACCGTAGCCACCAAACCCAAGATGGTCATAGTGGGCCCCGATCACGATCGTTTCGTCGGCCAGCGGACCTTCGCCCTCGACGACGCCAATCAGGTTGTACGCCTTGACAGACTTACCTTCAAACCCCGTGGAGATCTCGGCAGTCCAGCCGGCAATTTCCTGTGACACAGGCTGCAGAGTCTCGTCGATGTGTGCACACACGTCTTTCAGGGAGGCCAGGGTTTTGTCACCGGCAGCCTTCAGTGGTGACGCCTTCAGAATCTGGTCGATCACTGCCTGCTTGACATGCACGAATGGCACGCTGCCTTCCTCGGTGCCGAAGCTGGCAGGAGCCGCCAGTTCGTCGGCCTCAGGAGTGGGTGCGCCGGCCACGTCGTTGACAAACAGCACGGCGGCCGCGTCGGACTGCTTCAGCAGTTCCAGCTTGCGGTCAATGTACGCGTTCGGGCTGGTCTCTTCACCACGAAATGCACCACCGGGACGATTCTGGGGTTCGCGGCGAATTAACACCACGATTCGCCCCTTCACGTCAATTCCGGCGTAGTCATTGTACTTGTCTTCTTCTGAAGTGATGCCATAGCCAATGAACACCAGACCACCGGACGCTTTGCCGGAGCCGCCACGACGAATCGGCTGAAAATCCGCCTCAAGTCCGAGCGTCAGCTGAGCATCGTTCGGGCCCCGCAACAGCACGCTGTTGGAATCGGTAAGCACCACGTCACCGATCCGCACTTCGAATTCCTGACGCCATGTGCCATCCGGAAGCCCGGGCTTCAAACCCGCCTTCTGGTATTCTTTCAAAATGTGATCGGCCGCAAGCTCGATCCCCTTCGTTTCAACCCCACGGCCTTCCAGCTCATCCGAAGCGAGGTATTCGATGTCAAACGTGACACGCTTGACGATCTCCTCCCGACTGAGATCTTCTGCAGGCAACACGGCTGCCGACAGGCAGAGTGCCAGACACGAAACGGTAGAGTTCAGCCACCTGATTGAACCACACGTCATTGAAATACCCCAGGTTGATGCACGTTGAATTGGTGTCGAAGTTCAGACCTGCAGAATCCGGACAGTCAGCGGTCCACTGAGCGCGATCCGTGTGGGGGATCAACGTCCGTGAGGTCTTGTCCGGGCGCTGGAGCAGCACCTGCATGGCTCGGACACCGCCCGACGATCTCTGATTCAACGGTCCTGAACTCCCGGAATCCTACACCGGCAGTGGGGCCGTGGCGAACGCACACAGCCCGGAGCATTCGGAATTCCCCGCAAATTTCGGCGGCCGGGAATCCAGCTTTCCTAATCTGAACCAGACCAATCCCCAGCGGGATCGGGATCGGAAGGGCGAGGTTCCCCCCGAGCCGCTTCCAGGTTTGCGGCTTGGCATGAGCCGCGCCCTCCCGTAGGAGTTGCGGCAAACGGGAGGGCGAAGTTCCACCTGAGCCGCAAGCCTGTCTGAAATGCCGCCGTTCCACCCGAGCCACGATCGCGAACACGAAAAAGGCCATGTGGTGGTGGAAACGCTTTGTCGCAATGAGATGCTCGGCAGCAGCACTCTCCCTGCTTCAATTGACGTCAGCGTCAACGCTTTAGCGGTTGGTGGCGAGTTCCGCGGGTGGCGAGCATCCGCCCAGACCGCGTCAACTTGCGCGAGCTGGCACGAAACCCGGCTTGCAACATTGAGCTTCCCATGCCCACGGGTTGAATGGCACGCCCCGGCGGAAGACCAGCAACTGTCAGGCTGGAAGTTCTTCCATCTTCAGGCTCGGTGAACCAGCTTCCAGAAAAATCCGAATCAAACCGGCCAGCCCGGGCACGTCCAGTCGACGGTAGGCAGACAGACGATGCTTTTCGACGGTCTTCATGCTGATTCGCAGCCGATCCGCACACTCCCGCGACGACAAGCCCTCGGCCGCCAAAGCCGCAATTTCCTGCTCACGCGGGGACAAGCGTTCGAAAATACTCCGGGCCACGCGACGGCGTTCACACCAGGCGAGATATTCCGAATGGTCCGAGCTTAGGGTATTGGTCACGAGATCACCTGTGTTTACGGTAGGAACGTCGAAGAATTGCAGGAATAGGCGGGACCGAACACAATGCAGTCAACATTGCGTGGTGAACATCGAAGTGGACGAGATCAAATTGTCTGCCTGAGGCAGAGCAGTGAGCCAGTAGCACACAGCGAAGAAATTTTACCACCGCTAGTGTGCGTTTTGGATCACCGTGATGCTGATTTTAATGAACAATGTACAGGTGAACGAGAATTTTCTAAGCAAAGTGTGAAGAAATTGTCGCGAAATAGATTCAAAAATAAACGTGACATGAACTTTTGTGAGGGCAAAAATCCACCCACAGTGAAACACTTGTCCACACCTATGAATTCAATTTTTCTCCATTCAGTGTGTGCAAACGTGTTTTCCCACCCCATATCCGGGACTCGTCAAACGGACTGATCGCGGCTTTTTTCCGAAAGGCTGGCAGTTCTGCTGCAAGTTTCAGAGAATGTGCCATGCTGACGAGATCGGCGAGCGAACGCGGCTCCTGAGTTGCCGCTCGCAGGCGATCCGTGGCACGGGGATGGCGGCGAGAACAGATTATAAGGTGTTCAGCATGCAGACGCTGGTAACGGGCGGTGGCGGATTCCTGGGCTTGTATCTGGTTGAGGGACTTGTGCGTGCCGGGCATCAGGTACGAGTGCTGTGCCGGGGCCGGTATGCAGCCCTCGAAGCACTCGGTGTCGAGACTCAGCAGGGAGACCTACGCGACGCAGCGGCGGTTTCGACGGCCTGTGTTGGTGTGGATGCGGTGTTTCACACGGCGGCAGTTCCTGGCGTCTGGGGACCTCGATCGCTGTATTTCGGCATCAACACGCAGGGGACAGAAAACGTCCTCGCGGCCTGTCGGCAGCGGGGAGTTTCGCGGCTGGTGTACACAAGTTCGCCGAGTGTGATTTTCGACGGGACTGACCATGTGCAGGGCGAAGAAACCCTGCCGTATCCGACTCGCTGGCTCTGCCACTATCCGCATTCCAAGGCCCTTGCCGAACAGGCGGTCCTGCAGGCGGGGCAATCGGGGGCACTGCGAACGGTTTCCCTGCGGCCGCACCTGATCTGGGGGCCGCGAGACAACCATCTGATTCCGCGGCTGATCAAAGCCGCCGGGCAGGGGCGACTACGACAGGTTGGCCTGGGAAACAACGTCGTTTCGGTGGCCTATGTGGAGAACGTCGCCGCAGCGCACTTGCAGGCGGAGGCCGCATTGCGTGAATCTGACCGAATTTCGGGTCGCGCGTACTTTATTAACGAGCCAGAGGCGGTGAATTTGTGGGACTGGATCAATCTGCTACTGCAGCGTGCTGGCCTGCCGCCGTTGACCGGACGGATTTCCCTGCGGACAGCATGGTGCCTCGGAGCCGTCCTGGAAACCGTATGGACACTTGCGCGACTGCCCGGAGAACCTCCGATGACCCGCTTCGTGGCTTCACAATTGGCCGGGTCCCACAGCTACAGCACTGCGGCCGCCGAGCGGGACTTTGGATACCGGCCAATCATCAGTATGGAAGAAGGATTGCGGCGTCTGCAGCCGGAACTTGAAGCCCTCGCCGCAGTCGCCCAGGCATAAAGACTCAGGCCCGACGACGGCTTCGGCACACGACGATTCACCACAGACGGCACCGCCGCCGAAACTCGCCCTACGCAATTTTGGAGACCGTTCAACAGAAAACGGACCGCTGGAACACGTTTTTTTGAGAATGTTGCGGCTCGCAACGGTGAAGCCAGCAAAACGTCCCCGTCAATTCTGCCACGAAGAAAGCGGGTAGGCTGCTTGTCAGATGCAGCTTCCGCCTGTAATCTGTCGATTGAGGTTTCTGATTGCGGTGTTTTTCCGAACTCCAGAGGGTCACTCGTCCCACAGGCGTCCAGGTCAGTCACAGAAATCAGGACGTGCAGAGTCCTGATCCGCGTCACCGACCGGCTCTGCTCAATGACAACGCCCGCTGTTCGAACAACGGGCCTGTCCATGGCGGCGTCTCCGGTGTTCCAAAACGGGTGGGACAGAAATTTCTGCAAACCATCGGTCGAACAAGCACGGCAAAACGACAGAAACTGACAGCAACAGGTTGTCCTGAAACAGGCGTGGTGCACAGATCAGCCGGATTCTTCCGACTGCAGGGCGCAGCGCAGATAAGGGTTCCGTACAGTGATGGATCATGATCGTATTGTGATTACCGGGATCGGCCTGGCCTCCCCAAACGGCAATAACCTGCAGGAGTTTCGTCAGGCGTTGCTGCGTGGACAATCGGGGGTCGTGAATTACGAGACGCGTTACATGGGACCGGTGCTTGCCGGTGTCTGTAATTTTGACGAATTGCGTTACCAGAAGAAAAAGGATCTCCGCCGCGGCACTCGCGCCGGGTCGATTTCCGTGTATTGTGCCAACGAGGCCGTCAGAGACGCCGGGCTGGACTGGGCCAACCTCGCTCGGGATCGCGTCGGTGTCTATCTCGGGATCACCGAACACGGGAACGTGGAAACAGAGAACGAAGTCTACGAGATCTCGAAGTTTCAGTACGACACAAAAGTCTGGTCACATCACCACAATCCGCGGACCGTTGCCAACAATCCGGCGGGTGAAGTGACACTGAACATGGGCATCACGGGACCGCACCTGACGCTTGGCGCCGCGTGTGCCGCGGGCAATGCCGGATTCATTCAGGCGGCCCAGATGCTGAAATTGCGCGAAGTGGACCTTGCCATTGCCGGGGGAGTATCAGAGAGTATCCATACCTTCGGGATTTTTGCGAGTTTCGCGGCCCAGGGAGCTCTCGCATCGCACGAGGATCCCACGCTGGCCTGCCGTCCCTTTGACCTGCACCGCAACGGGATTGTGGTCGCGGAAGGGGGTGGGATCTGCACGGTCGAACGACTGGACGACGCGCGACGCCGCGGCGCAAAGATCTACGCCGAAATCATCGGCTACGCCATGAACTCTGACGCCCGGGATTTTGTTTTGCCCGATTCGGGACGTCAGGCCGAATGTGTCCAGCTGGCCCTGAAGCGTGCCGGCCTGCGGCCGGATCAGATCGACATCGTCAGCAGCCATGCCACCGCGACCGAGCAGGGCGATATCGAAGAAGCCAGCGCATTGCGCAAGGTCTTCGGCGACTGCCCCCGGACGGCCATCAACAACACCAAAAGCTTCATCGGACACGCCATGGGTGCCGCTGGCGCGTTGGAACTGCTCGGCAATTTGCCGTCGTTTGACGACGGAATCGCCCACGCTACAATCAACGTCACGGAATTGGACCCAAGATGCAGCCTGCCGAACCTCGTGTTGAACGAGCCCCGTGATATGGGGTCGGTGAATTGCATTCTGAACAACTCCTTCGGAATGCTGGGAATCAACTCGGTCGTTATTGTGCGCAAGTTCCAGGACTAACGTTCCGGAATTTTCTCACAGGTGATCTGGCGTTCCCGGGAGACGTCCGCATTCGGGCATTTGGCGTTGGCGATGTCCAGTTGTACTGGTGCGGCAGTGGCGGAACTGAAGTCCCAGGGGGGCGACATTTCGGTGGTCCTGCTCTCAGAGTACGCGGCTTTCCACGGGTTGCGGATTCCGGAAGACTGCTCAGTTTGCGGGCGTCTGGGGCAACTGGAGCGGTCCTGAGGGCGGATCTCACGTTGACGGGTGCCGATCGACCGGCACGAGGACCGTTCGCCACCGCAAAATCGGTCAGTCATGTGTAAGAAAATTGGCGAGGATTGCCATTCAAAGGGCATCTTCGCTTCATTCACCGGGAAACGGCAGTCACAATAGTGATTCGCCGAGCAGCGAAGCAGGGACCTCCCAGGTCTCTGCTTCGGTGATCAGATGCTCAGCGTTTGCTCGGGACTGACCGGTGCGAAACACCGGACAGTAGTTTGACGTGCACCGGAGAAGTTGCACACTCACAAATCGAATACTCAGCGAGAGGGTAGATTGATGACGGCTGATCAGATCCGGCAGGTGATTCTGGACATTCTGGAGCGGATTGCTCCGGACGAGGATCTGACCGGACTCGACGATGCGCGTCCGTTTCGCGAACAGATGGAACTGGACAGCATGGACTTTCTCGATATTGTCATGGAACTGCGCAAGATGTATCGGATTCAGATTCCTGAAGAGGATTATCCGAATCTGAATACCATGGCCGGAACCGTCTCCTACTTGCTGCCGCGGCTGAAAGACGTCGCAGTTGCCTGAAGTTACCGCGATGTCAGTCTCTGTCGCATCAACGGGTCCGGGACATGGAACTCCCGGGATGAATGGGCTGAAATTGTTCCGTACCTCGTTTGTCACCATTCCCCGGTTGGTTGGTTCGAATTTCGGCAGCAGTCGCGATTGGTGGACACGATCGTGATCGTGTGATTCGCTGCCGGGCATCCGCTGCCCGTCATTCAGCACAAGCGGCTGGTCAGTGACGAATTGTGATGGACCGAACGAAGGGCTGTGGGCAAACCAGCCGATGTATTCCGATGATTCCCACTGGGCCGTCAGATTCCTCGCCTGCGTCTGACGTGTTCCTGTTTTGCGGGCCGGCAGCGTTCTGGAAGGACTGACTGCAGTGAAGTACGACACCGTGATTATTGGCGCCGGCATGTCCGGCCTGTCGGCCGGTGTGCGTCTTGCGTACTACGAGAAGAAAGTCTGTATTCTCGAACGCCACACCACGATCGGCGGTCTGAATTCCTTTTATCGCCTGCGAAAGCGAAACTACGACGTCGGGCTGCATGCCATCACCAACTACGCCGAACCCGGAACGAAGCAGGGCCCGCTCAGCAAACTTCTGCGTCAATTGCGGATGACGTGGGAAGACTTTGACCTGCGACCACAACTGCGTTCATCGATTGTATTCCCCGACTGCCGCCTGCACTTCACCAATCAGTTTTCCGTGTTTGTGGACCAGGTCGCTGCCGCATTCCCGTCGCAGATCGACGGATTTCGTCGGCTCGTTCAACGCATCGCCGAACATGACGCCCTGAATCTTGAGCGGCAGGTGGTGTCAGCACGGCAGGTTGTCTCCGAATACATCCGGGATCCGCTGCTCGTCGACATGATTTTCTGTCCGCTGATGTTCTATGGCAGTGCCACTCCACGCGACATGGACTTCAGTCAGTTTGTGATTATGTTTAAGAGCATTTTCCATGAAGGTTTCGGGCGGCCCTTCGAGGGAATCCGGCTGATCCTGAAGAAACTGGTCAGGCACTTTCGATCGCTGGGTGGAGATCTGCGGTTGCGGGCCGGAGTGCGTGAGATCAGCCACACCAATGGTCGCGCCACCTCCGTCACGCTGGACGACGGCACAGAAATCGAAGCAGACAATATCCTGTCCTCGGCCGGTGCCGCAGAAACCCTGCGAATGATCAGTCCCGGTAGCCCCCCGGTGAAAGCCGAGCCAGGCGACATTTCCTTTGTCGAATCCATCAGCGTACTTGACTGTGCCCCCGCGGATCTTGGCCACCGCGACACCATCGTCTTCTACAGTGATTCGCCCGCCTTCCATTACGAACGGCCCTCCGAACCCGTCGACCTCCGCAGTGGCATTATCTGTTCCCCGAATAACTTCGATTACTCCGAACCGCTTGAAGATGGTCGGATTCGGATCACCGCACTGGCCAACCCGCATCACTGGATGAACCTGCCGGATGATCAGTATGTGGCGGAAAAAGATCACTGGAACGACCGCATCATCGACAGTGCGGTCAAGCACATTCCAGAATTCCGCAGCCATGTGATCGACACAGATGTCTTCACGCCGCGTACCATTCGTCGCTTCACAGGCCATCTGAATGGTTGTGTCTACGGTGCACCGGAAAAATTTGTGAACGGGCAGACCCCTCTCAGCAACCTGTTCCTGTGTGGCACAGACCAGGGCTTTCTGGGAATCGTCGGCGCGATGCTCAGTGGCATCACCATCGCCAATCGTCATCTCCTGAAATAACACGCATCGCCCTGTTTTCAGTGGCCGCGGCTCGCATCGCGAAACAGACCAAAACGCGCCGATACAAGAGGGAGGGCGCGGCTCCTGCCAAGCCGCAAACCTGGTTTTCCGCCGCACACAAGGACCTCATCCCACCGCTGAAAAACGTACGGCTCAGCTGGCACTTCGCCCTCCCCCAGGACACAATTGCCCTCCCAGAAGGGCCGTGCATTCGGGAACGCCGCACAAGCGGGAGGGCGCGGCTCCTGCCAAGCCGCAAACCTGGTTTTCCGCCGCACACAAAGACCTCATCCCACCACTGAAAAACGTACGGCTCAGATGGAACTTCGCCCTCCCCGAGGGGCCGTGCTTTCGGGAACCTCGCACAAGCGGGAGGGCGCGGCTCCTGCCAAGCCGCAAACCTGGTCTTCTGCCGCACACAAAGACCTCATCCCACCGCTGAAAAACGTACGGCTCGGATGGAACTTCGCCCTCCCCCAGACAGCGATGAGTGACCTTGACGTCTGTTTCCAGGGGCAATCCTGAATGCAAACCTGTCTTGTCTTGCCCTGCCCCGTTGAGTGGGAGTAAAAGAGAGCCTGGACGAACGCGTTCAGCCGTTTCGATGACCTCGCAGGCAAACGTCTTATTAACGCCGGCCCATCGGCCATGGTGGAAAAAATTCGCAACTGCGGTTCAGGCCCCGGGACGGACTGCCCTCGCCAAATTGGCAAGTGGCTCCACACAGCAGACACCTCACAACAAGGTGCAGGGAGAATCTGATGCCCACAACATGTACTCATCCAGGACGAAATTCGTGGACAGGCCGGATTGCGTTATGGCGCTGCCTGTGGATGATTCTCTGTTCGCTACATCTTCAGATCAGCACGGCAGCAGAACCGGGGCCCGCGGATTCTCGGCCATTTCGGGCAGGAGCCGCCACCAGCAATATCACTCCACCGCTGGGAGGAGCGATCATTGGAGGATTCACACCGATCCCGGCCACACACATTCATGACGAGCTGCACGTGCGGTGCCTGGTGCTGGACGACGGTCAGCAGCAGGTGGCCATCGTGGTTTGTGACCTGCTGGGAATTCATCGGTCGGTCAGCGATGTTGCCCGAGCGAGGATTCAGGAGCGCACGGGAATCCCGTCCACACATGTCCTGATTTCTGCCACCCACACCCATTCGGCCACCAGTGCCCTTGGACAATCGAGGTATGACCAGACCGTACCGCTCGACACCTACCAGGAATTCGTCGTGCAGCGAATCGTGGACGGGGTGCAGCGTGCAGCCACACTGCTGCGTCCGGCAGAGCTGATTGTGGGCCAGGTCAATGTCCCGGAGCATGTCTTCAACCGGCGCTGGCACATGACGCCTGGCTCAATTCCGCCTAATCCGTTTGGGCAGACCGACCTCGTGAAAATGAATCCTCCGGCTGGCAGTCGCGACCTGCTTGAACCAGCGGGACCGATCGACCCTACGATTTCGTTCCTGTATTTCCGGGAACCCACGGGAGCTCCAATTGCGCTGTATGCCGCCTATTCGCTGCATTATGTCGGTGGAGTCGGCAACGGGCATGTTTCTGCGGACTACTTCGGCATGTTCTGCGATGCGTTGCAGCGTCGACTGCAGCCGCCGGATCAGGAACTGCCATTCGTGGCCATGCTGGCAAACGGCACCAGTGGAAACATCAACAACATCAACTTCCGCACACCGCGTCCAGCGCAGCCGGCGTATCAGCAGATGCGGCATGTTGCCCGGGACGTTGCCGAAAGAGTGGACTCTGCCACACAGGGGCTCACAGGCACCACTGCGGTATCGCTGCAGGCCGTCTGGAAAGAGCTGGAGGTTGGCTGGCGAATTCCTACCGCCGCCCAGCTGGATTGGGCCAATCAGACCCTCGCTCAACCAGAACCCGCCCCGGGTAAAACGGACCTCGCACGCATCTATGCAGAGCGTGTTCGCAATCTGGCAGATCAGCCAGCGATTGCACCTGTCCCCCTGCAGGTCCTGAGAATCGGGCCTGTCTGCATCGGCACCATGCCCTGCGAAGTGTTCTGCGAAATCGGACTCGCGTTTCGGCAACGCTCCGCCCAGCAACCGGCTTTTCTGGTTTCACTCAGCCATGGTTACTTCGGCTACCTGCCGACGCCGGAGCAGCATCGGCTGGGTGGCTATGAGACGTGGCTGGGCACCAGTCGGCTGGAAGAGCAGGCATCCGACAAAATGCTGGACGAACTGATCCGAATGACGGAAACAGTCCGCAGTCCCTGACGCAGCCCCCGCCGCGACAGCTCATCCGTCCGGAGGCTGTAGTCGATTTCTACACCTCCCTGCTGCGGTTGTTGGCAGCACGTGAAACTTCAAACCATGAACAAATCAGCCACAACATCCCCAACGCTGCCCTCGGCACATCCAGTGCCGACTGCGCAGCGACTGCAAAGCCTCGATCAGTTTCGTGGCTACACCATGCTGGGGATGTTGCTGGTCAATTTCTGTGGCAGCTTCAGTGTCTGTCCTCAGCTTCTGAAACATTCGCACGACTACTGCAGTTACGCGGACACGATCATGCCGCAGTTTCTGTTTGCGGTTGGATTTGCGATGCGACTCAGTGCCGTTCGTCGCTGGCAGAAACAGCAGCAGCTGCCGTGGGGTCGGATGGTTCGGCGTATTGGCGGACTGGCACTGCTGGCGATCGGCTGGTATTCGTTTTGCAACCTGCAGACGGTCTTCAATCTGTGGCAGACCGGGTCGCTGTCGCAGTGGGCCTCGGAGCTTGGCAAGCGACTCTGGTTTCAGACGCTGATGCACATCGCGGTGACATCCCTGTGGTTGCTGCCTGTCATCAGATCTTCACCGAAGCAACGTCTGGCGTGGGCGCTGTTGTCTGCGTCACT